>CAZVZZ010000331.1:0-1537 GCA_964631505.1 uncultured Cytophagia bacterium | reverse complement strand
CAACCCATGATGATCGAATTCAGCATCCTGCCCGTGAGCGAAGACTCACATCTCGGAAAATACATCGCCGCCGCCGTGAAAATCGTACATGAAAGCGGCATGGAATATCGGCTGACGCCGATGGGAACCATAATTATCGGCGAATGGGAGCCCGCGATGGCGGTGATTCGCCGCTGCCACGAAGCCGTGCGACAAATGTCGGATCGCGTAATGACGCGCATCAAAGTCGACGACGCACCAGACGGCGCGCGGTTGCCGGAAGAAAAAGTGAAATCCGTAGAAAGCCGGCTCGGATTTCAGGTAAAAAAATAGTTTGTCAAAATAAGCGGAGCCGCTTTCGTGACTCAGGTCGTGACCAAGCTTGAAATGAACCTGGAAAAGAAAAATTATTAGCAAAAAGTCCCAGCGGTTTTTTGCCCACAGCAAGGAAGTCCCACAGAAAATTTGTCTGTGGGATTTCTATTTCTGTGGGCGACGGTGTTTTGGTGCCAATAAATCCCACCAAAAAAGTTCCTACCAAAACTTGACTTTCAAAATTTGATTAGTCATTTTAAAATTTCACCACAAACAAAATATTGTATTAATTGAATGCGAAAACGTATGGCCACCAAGGCGGAACAAAAAGCGAAAAGAGCGGCGCGGCGCGCGCGTTTTTACAGGAAAAATCCCTGGCTGCAGCGGCCGCGGCGCGAGCGGCTGGGATTTGCCGCGGCGGGATTTTGCCTTTTTTCCATCATCGGCGTGCTCAACACCTGGTTTGAGATGCCGGTGTCGCCACCGCATTGGGCTTATGTGTTAACCTCATGGTTGCTTTCCGGCTTGTTGGCCGCGGGCATGGTTTTTTATTTTGACCGGCCGATGATCATGTTCAGCATGTTCGTCGGGTTTTTCGCCGTTAGTTTTGCGTTTTCTAAATGGGAGGCGACGATTAATCGCGCTTTATCGACGCAAGCTGAAATAGCGGCACCTTCTCCGGAACAGGAAGCCGCGGTGCAACAATACCGCGATCGCGTACGTCCCGCGATTACGCGTGATTTGATGATCACGATTGCCATGATGGCGTTGGGCTGGGTCGTTGTTGTACGCGCGCTGCAAAAAGAATTGCAATTGCGTTTGCCCATCGAAACGGAATTGAAAGTGGCGCGGAAAATTCAAGAAAGCCTGCTGCCTGCTTCTGAACGACAGGCGCACGGCTGGCATCTTTATGGCGCGGTGCAACCGGCCAGTGAAGTAGCCGGCGATTATTTTGATTACATTGAATTGCCGAACAACCGGCTCGGCGTGCTGGTGGCCGATGCCTCCGGCCACGGCGTTTCCGCGGGGCTGATGATGGCCATGCTGAAAAGCCAGTTGCTCAACGCCACGGTTGATGATCCGCAACAACTTCTCTCCCAACTTAATCGCAGCGTGCGCCAGCTCGCGCCGAAAAATATGTTTGTCACTGTGGCGTATGTGATTTTGCACCCTTCGCATGAAGCCGATGTGATCACCGTCGGGCATCCACCGGTTTTTCATTACCACGCCGCGAGCCGCAGTG
>CAZVZZ010000330.1:0-1552 GCA_964631505.1 uncultured Cytophagia bacterium | reverse complement strand
TTTCGCCGCGCCAAGCTGGCGTCGTTCGTGGCGCTGCTGACGATGACCTTCGCCCTGATTTTGCTCGGCGTGCTGAGCGTCGTGGCGGTGAATGTGTCGGGGTTGGTCGACGCAATGCGGAGCCGCATTGAGTTCGAGGCGTTCATCGACAATGGGCTGGACCCCACGGAGATCGCGGCGCTGCGCCGGAAAATTTTGCAGGTGCGCGGCGTGGCCGCGGCGCAATTTATCTCGAAGGAAGAAGCCGCGGCCATTTTCAAACGCGAGTTCGCGCGCAACGGCAAAGACGGCGAGAGTTTTCTGGACGCCCTCGACGCGAATCCGCTGCCGGCGTCGTTTCGGATCACGCTGCAAAAGGAATTTCAAAACAGCGCCGCGGCGCAGCGCCTCGTGCAGGAAATGGAAAAACTCGAGGGCGTCGATGAAATCGTCTACCGCCGCGAGCTCGCCGAAGCGCTGGATCGTTACGTGCAATGGACGCTGCTCATCGGCGCGGCGCTCGGCCTGGTGTTTTGCGCCGGTGCATTTTTGCTGGTGATCAACGATGTTCGTCTCGTCATTCACGCGAAGCGCAAGCTCATCGAAATCATGCAGCTCGTCGGCGCCACGCGCGGTTTTGTGCGCCGGCCGTTGCTGTTGCAGGGTTTTTTGCAGGGCGCGCTGGGCGGGCTGCTCGCCTCCGGATTTATTTTTCTCGCGCATCGCCTGCTGCGGCTCCAACTCAACACGACGCTGCAATTGCCGGAATTTTTGTTTGCGGGACTGATCGTCGCGGGAATCTTGCTGGGCCTCGCCGCGAGTTATCTGGGCGCCAGAAAATACATTCAGTGAGCGGGATAAATCCCCGGAAGAAAATTTCTACACCGGCGCCAGTTCCGTCGTGGTGGCGCGCGATTTGGCGCGGCCGAGATCGCGGGCGTATTGGATCGAGCCGGGCGTGTGATATTTTTGCAAGTAGGCGCGGCTGACCAAATCTTTCAAACGCTCGCTCCGCGTTTGCACGGCACGGACGGCGATTTCGCGCTCGCCCACCTGAATGGCGCCGCGCGGTTCCTCGAGAAAAGTCCGGTACCAGCTTCGCGGCTTCAGGCTCCACGACCGCACGAAGACGCGGCCTTCCACCACCACCGCCCAAATGCCGATGAAACGATGCGGCTGCGTGCCGGCCCGAATACCGAGAATATGCCCGTCTCGAATCGCCGCGAGAATGTTTTTGGAGAACCGCCGTGTTCGTTTTGTTTTCATCGTAAGTTTTTTTTGATGAAAACTCAGCAGCTTTGAACGCTCAACCCGCGCTCTCATACGCCTGTTTGATCCAGCCAATCAATTCTTTATCAACTTCCTTCGCCTCAGTGAGATTGACTTTGTACTGGCACATGCCGCCGGGAGGCAGTGCGTTCAAACGCGCGGTGGCTTTAACGCCTTTCATGTTCAGCCCGACTTCGAAACGGGTGTTGGTGGCCGGGCCAATCATGACAAATTGCTTCTTGCGGCGCAGGCTGACGTAGCCCTTTTTCGGCGCGATTTCAAACTCGCCGAATTTGTTGATGGC
>CAZVZZ010000329.1:0-1571 GCA_964631505.1 uncultured Cytophagia bacterium | reverse complement strand
CTGCATGTGGGCGGCACATTACGCCGCGCGCGAAATTTTGTCCATATTGTGGCCGGCCGGCGGCGGCGCGCCAAAACCAAAAAGCTGCTGCGCCGGCAAAGAGCAACTGGCCGCTGTACATTACGCTCGTGATGGCGGGTATTGCCATCGGCGCCGTGGCTTGGCGTTGGATACAAGAGCCAAACCACTCAACGCCACCCGCGGCCAATGCGTCAACCACGGCTTTCGATCCGACTCTATATGGTGAGCCGCTGGCGAAACAATTCCCCGCCGTTTATGAAGTGGCCGCGCAATTCAATTGCCCCTGCGGCGATTGCAATGATGGGATTGAAGTCTGCGATTGCCAGATGGAGCGCGGCGGCGCAGAAGTCCGCCAATATATTTATGAACTTTTGCAAGTTCATCAGCCCACGCATGTCATTGAGTTAGTCGCCCAAAAATACGGCCATCGCAAAAACGGCGCGGCGGTGCCATTTAAATTTGAACCGGCGGCGCCTCCCACCTGGCAAGCGCCGGCGACCTCTACAACTCCAGACCACACGCATTAAATAACTTCGACGACGAGCCTGCTGCCCATGTATCCTGAAATTTTTAAGCTTGGCCCCTTTACGCTACATAGTTTCGGTGTGATGGCGATGTTGGGTTTTTTAATTCCAACGCTGATCATGCGCAAAGAATTTGCCCGTAAAAACATGGATCCGGAATTGGCCAGCAGCATTTCAGTGGCGGCGATTATCGGCGGGTTTGTCGGCGCGCGGCTTTATTATATCATCGAGCATTGGCAGGATTTTTTGCAGCATCCTTCCGATTATATTTTCAGCGGCGCCGGGCTGGTGTGGTACGGCGGCTTCTTTGGCGGCTTGTTGGCGGTGACGTGGTTTGTGCTGCATTATAAAATTCCTTTTTGGAAAACTGCGGACGTGGTCGGGCCGCAGCTCCTGCTCGGCCAGGCGTTCGGGCGCATGGGTTGTTTGCTCGCCGCCGACGGCGATTACGGCCCGCCCTCGGATCTGCCCTGGGCCATGGCCTTTCCCAAAGGCGTGGTGCCGATCGACGTGCCGGTGCATCCGACGCCGTTGTATGAAATGATTTTTCTGCTTTCATTCTATTTCATTCTCTGGAACATTCGTCACCGCCCATATCCGGCGGGCACTTTTTTCGGCTTGTATTTTATCTGCGTGGGCATCGGCCGTTTCATCACGGAATTTTGGCGCACCACGCCGAAGCTGCTCTTCGGCTGGATGAGCCTCGCGCAGATCATCAGCATCACGATGATCATCGTGGGCGTGCTCATTATTGTTTCGCGCCAGCGCGCTGAAGATGAAACGCTGCTCGCCTCACAAAAATTAAAATCGATGGCAAAAAATTAACGTCTTGAGGCTTGGTCCATGAACATAAAAAAAACTTTCTCCCTACTTCTCTTGCTGGTATTCACCGGTTGGGCTTTGGCGCAAACCGAAGCAACGCCGGAACAACGCGCTTTGCAAACGGAAATCCAAAACGGCCTGGCGTGTTTTTGCGGCTGCGGCATGACCATTCAAGGCTGTCTCGGCGGCATGATTTGCAGCGAA
>CAZVZZ010000328.1:0-1588 GCA_964631505.1 uncultured Cytophagia bacterium | reverse complement strand
TGCAAGGCGAGTGGCGTTACAGCGATACCAAAATCATCGAGATCGATTTCAAAGGTCCCGGCCCGGACAATCAACCGACGGGCGCGCCGGTGAAAACGTATGATATTGTGCCGCATGCCGGCGGCGCAGATTTCGATGATTCCAAATGGCAAGTGATTGACGCCACGACGCTGACGGCACGGCGTGGCACCGGCCGCGTTTGTTTCAACTGGTATCGGATCAAGCTCATGATTCCGGAGCGCATCGACAATTTTGATCCCACCGGCGCGACGGTTGTTTTTGAAACGGCGCTGGATGATTACGCCGAAATCTGGGTCGACGGAGAAATCGCGCGCGCGCTCGGGCAAATGGGCGGCTCGGTGATCAGCGGCTGGAATGCCGCCAATCGTCTCGTCGTCGGCCGCAATGTGAAACCCGGCCAGCAAATTCAGCTCGCCATATTTGGCGGCAACGGGCCGCTCTCGAATCCGCCGACGAATTTTATTTGGATGCGTTATGCGAAGCTGGAGTTTTATAAAAATAATGTTCCAACCGTTCCGCTCGCGTTGACACCGGCTGAAGTCAATGTTGACATTATGCGGCTCGATCCGGCAATGGACGCGATTGTCGGGCCGAATCCGAAAATTTTCAAGCTGGCGGAAGGCTTTCAATTTACCGAAGGCCCGGTTTGGGTGCGCGACGGCAATTATTTGCTTTTCAGCGATCCGAACAGCAACGTCATTTATAAATATCTGCCGAACGGCAACAATACCGGCAAGTCGGCAGATCCCGACCCTTCGGGACTCGAAGTTTTTCGCACGCCGAGCGGTTATTCCGGCGCCGATATCGCCGAGTATCATCAACCCGGCTCGAACGGTTTGGCCCTGGATGCGCAAGGCCGGCTCACGATCAACGAACACGGCAATCATCGCGTGTCGCGTTTGGAGAAAGACGGCCGCGTGACTGTGCTGGCGGATAGCTACAAAGGCAAACGCCTCAACAGCCCGAATGATTTGGTGTATCGTTCCGACGGCACGTTATTCTTCACCGATCCGCCTTTCGGTTTTCCGAAACTCTACAAAGATCCGCGCAAGGCGTTGCCGTTCAGTGGCGTCTATGCGATTTACAAAGGCAAATTGCAACTGGTCAGCACGGATTTAAGCGGGCCGAACGGCATCGCGTTGTCGCCAGATGAAAAATTTCTTTACGTCGGCAATTGGTATGACGCGACTCTTTACACCAACGGCAAAGCCGATGAGAAAAAGGTCGTGGTCATGCGCTATGCAGTGAATACCGACGCGACGTTGTCGGACGGCAAAATCTTTTTCGATATGACCAGCGCCCAGGGCGAAGATGCGATTGACGGGATCAAAGTCGATCAGCAGGGCAATCTTTATGTTTCCGGGCCGGGCGGACTGTGGGTGATTTCGGCGGCGGGCAAGCATCTCGGCACCATTAACGCGCCGAAACACATTCACAACATGGCGTGGGGGGATGAGGACAACAAAACGCTTTATCTCTGCGCGCGCAGCGGATTGTATCGCATGCGACTGAATATCCCGGGCGCGCCGGCGCCGACCAGCGGCGACGCGATGTCCAGCCGATAAAC
>CAZVZZ010000327.1:0-1616 GCA_964631505.1 uncultured Cytophagia bacterium | reverse complement strand
ATGCCGCCGCAACCCTGTTTTTACAGCCTGAAACCACGAAGTCAGAAAGTTGAGATTGTAACAAGATGCCTGCAGCATGACAAAGTACTTGGTTTGAGCGCGTCAGCAACTAAGCCGCCAACAATTTCCCTTGATCAAACGCCGCGCAGAGCGAGGCGATATCTCCAATCGTTTCGCCAAGCTGCGCCGGAACGATTTTACAAACGGCGGCGGCTTGCGGCAGGGCTTCTTCATAAAATATTTTTTTTGCCGGGGCCAACAACGCCTCGCCGAGCCGCATACCGATTCCACCCAAAATGATGCGTTCGGGATTTAGCGTGTCGGCGAGCAGGGCAAAGCCGCGGCCGAGATAAAATCCCGCGCGGGCAAACACTTCACGGGCTTCAGTCGATCCGGCTTTGTACTGTTCGTAAACATCTATGACCGTCGCCGACGCGTTCCAAATCGCCGGATACATCATCTGCGCCAATTTCGCGATGCCGGTGCCGCTGCCAAAACCCTCGAGTGAACCGGCTTTGCCGTAACAGCGCGGGCCGTCTTCGGCGATGCGCAGGTGGCCGATTTCTCCGGCGCAGTCACTCGCACCGCGATAAAGCTGGCCGTTGAGAATCAAGCCCGCGCCGAATCCCGTGCCCATCGTGATAAAAATAATGTTGCGAAAATTTTTTCCGGCGCCGAAATAAAACTCGGCCAGCGCTCCGGCGTTGCCGTCATGTTCCACATACACCGGCAACGTAAAGCGTTCCATCAATAATTTTTTTAACGCGATATTCGTCCAGCCGGGAAGATTCGGCGGCGATTTGATGATGCCGTTCAGCACGTCCAGCGGCCCGCCGATGGAAACGCTGATCGCGGCCACCGTTTGCCGGGCCGAGCGCAGCGCGGTGGCGATGTTGGTCGTTAGCTCCGCAAAAACGATCTTGAAGCCGCGTTCGGGGCGGGTGAGGAATTGCATGCGCCATTGAATCTCACCGCGCGGTGTGCCCAACACCACGGCGGTTTTGGTGCCGCCGATGTCGAGGCCGAGAATGAGGTTTTCTGTCCTATTCATTTTCTCATCAACAATTGTATTCCCGCACCGATTTTATATTTTCCTGGAATCGTCACGGGAAGCTTGCCGGTGATGTCGATTTTGCCGAGTATCGCTTTCGCAATCGCGCGTTCGCCGACTTTGGCGCCGTTGTACGGCGTCATCATCACCGCCGTTTCCGGTAATTTGCCAATCACGTAAGGATCGCCAAAGGCGACCGTGATCACCGGTTTCGGCAATGCTCCAATTTGTGCAAAAAAATCTTGCAATGCCAGTGAAAAAGTTGGCTTGCCCTTCCAAGCGCCGATCGAGAGATAAACGCCGAGCACGATCACGTCGGCGTCATCAGCTTGCGCCGTCTGCTGAATCAACTCGCGCGATGATTCATTCGACAAATGCGTGAGTGAAACTGCCGCGAACTGCGATTCAAGCTGCCGCAGCAACTCGCGGCCAAACTCCGGATACAGCTCTTCTGAAACGGCGATAATTTTCAGGCGGGTATTCGCCGGCAGCGGCAGTAGATGATTCTGATGGCGCAACAGCGTCACCGAAGCATTGGAAATTTTGTCGGCGAGCGCTTCGGTTT
>CAZVZZ010000326.1:0-1625 GCA_964631505.1 uncultured Cytophagia bacterium | reverse complement strand
TTGCAAAAGCCCCGACGGTCAAAATCCTCAGCCTCTCCGGCGACGTCAAAATCCGGCGCGGCGTCGAGGAGAATTGGCAGCGCGCCGGCGTGGGCATGGCGCTCGAAGAGATCGACACCATTTTAACGGGCGAAGCGGCGACGGTGACGTTGGAAACGCCGGACGGCGGAACATTCCGGCTCGGCAGTTTCGCGATTTTAGATATTGCCGATTTGCGCAAAATCAGCGAGCGCGAGATGTTTGTTTTTTTAATGAAGCAGAAAGTGAATCAAATTCCCGACCGCCCGGAGAAGGTGAAGTTGCGCGTCGGCAATGTGAGCGTCATTCACGGCACTTCCTCGGCCGAGGCAACGCGCAATAAATCAGGCCCGGATGATTCGCAGAATTGGAAGCAGGAAACCAACGGCGCGCAGGCGTTGTACGAGCAGGGTTATTATCCCAACGCCGTCGTCAAGTTGCACAAAGTGCTGGCGAAACATCCCGACCGCGAAGATTGCGGCGAGGTGTATTTCAATCTCGGCAAAGCTTTTGAAGCCTTGCAGAAAAACGGTCAGGCCATCGATGCCTATAAAATCGTTCTCGAACGGCCCTGCGAGAACGGCGAGCGCGCCGAGGCAGCCCGCGAGGCGATTGAGAGATTAAAATAACGAAGCAATCTGTCGATTTGTAGCGACCTCAGCTTTTATAGTATTACTCCGGAAAAACTATCACGATCGCGAAGTTTTGGGTGGCAGAATGATTTTTCGGCAAAATAATTATTCTGCCGAAAAATCATTCTGCCATTTCGTTGCGGCTACGCCGCGTTACGTCATTCCGAAAGAATCTTTTTTGAATCCACGTTAAATAATCGAATCAAAAAATTTTCTGCGGCATGACACTTACTTCTGGTGCTGACATTTTTATAAATTTAGGAGGCGTTATATGAAACGCAATAATTTGATCCGAAATACTGGATGGGTTTTTCCTTTTATTTTGTTGAGTCTTTTGGTTTTTATCACCGCCTGCGACGTTCGCGTCATCGATTCCGATGATAACGTCGCCAACACGAATTTTTTCGCCGCCGAAACCTTCTCATTTGATATCGCCGTCCAAAATCAAACGCGCCTCAATTTAACGGCGATCAACGGCCCGGTCGAGGTGATCGGTGTCGCGGGCGCCACCACGGCAAAAATCTTCGGCGAACGCCGCGTTGAATCCGAAAGCGCCGCCGACGCGAAAGCGCATCTCCACGAATTGGAAGTGCGCGTCTCCGACCGTCAAAGCGAAATTGTGGTGAATACGATTCAACCCGACAACGCGCACGGGCGCAATTACAAAGTCACGTATCATCTGCGCATTCCCAACACGTGGAAATTTGCCGTCGATCACGTGAACGGCACGGTGACGATTGATTCGCTTAAAAATGACGTCTCGCTGAAGGTCGTCAATGGCAGCGTGCAATTGCGCGAGATTTTCTGCAGCGTCACCGCCGAATTGGTCAACGGCCAACTGACGGGTAAGCTGTGGCTGCCCGTGCAAGGCACGTGTAAAATGACGACGGTAAACGGCCAAATTTTGCTGAACATTCCCAAAGCGACGACCGCAGACTTTGCCGCCTCGGTGACCAACGGTGAAATCAGCCTGGC
>CAZVZZ010000325.1:0-1640 GCA_964631505.1 uncultured Cytophagia bacterium | reverse complement strand
AAAAAAGCGCTTGACAATGACAGCAAAGATTTACTAAATTGACCTGTCTTGGAAGCCCTTCCACGTGCGAGGTGCGAGTTGGAAATTCGTCGGGCGGCGTTTGGTGGTAAAAGCTAAGCGCGGTGCCCCAAAGAGCAGATGCGTTGGAGAAGTAGCGGTGCGGTCCGGACGGTTGGAAACAGCCGGCGGTTCGAAGCGTTTGTTGGTCTGTGATTATGCCCGTAACGATTTACGAAGTTGCCCAAAAAGCCGGCGTTGGCATCGGCACGGTGTCGCGCGTGCTCAACAACAGCACGCAAATTTCCCCGGCGACCCGCGCGCGTGTTTTGCAAGTCATTGACGAATTGAATTACCAGCCGCATGCGATGGCGCAGGGACTGGCGCGGAAGAAATCTCTCGCGATTGCGGTGTTGGTGCCGTTTTTTACCGGCCATTTTTATGTCGAGCTGCTCAAAGGCATTCAGCAGGCGACGGCCGCCCACAAATACGATCTCATCCTTTATTCCATCGAAGATCTGCACGACAAGGATTTTTATCTCAAGCGCGCTTTGCAACAGCGGCGCGTTGACGGCGTGTTGCTGGTGTCTTTGCCGTTTACCGAGGCGAACGCCAAAGAGTTTCATCGCCGCAAATTACCGTTGGTGCTGGTCGATACCTTTCATCCGGATTTTGATTCCATCACGGTGAATAACCGCAGCGGCGCGCAAACCGCGGTGGAGCATTTGATTCGTCTCGGCCACAAGCGCGTGGCCATGATCACCGGCCATCGCGCCAGCAATCCCGCGCAGCTCCGTGACGCCGGATTTCAGCAGGCGCTGGCGGCGGCCGGGCTGAAAGCACCGGAGAATTTGATCGTCAGCAGCGATGGGTTAAGCGCTGAAGCGGCAACGGTCAACGACGGTTTCAATAAGGAAACCGGCTATCTGGCGATGCGGCAATTGCTGCAACTGAACGGCAAGCGGCCCTCCGCCGTGTTTGTGGCGAGCGATATTCAAGCGTTGGGCGCGATCAAGGCCGTGCAGGAATCCGGTTTGCGCATTCCGCAGGATATCGCGATCGTCGGCTTTGATGATATCGAGCTGGCAGAATATGTTGGGCTGACGACGGTTCGCCAGCCCATGTTGCAAATGGGCAAACGGGCCGTGGAACGTTTAATGACGCTCATCAACAATCCCAAGGCGCGGCACCGGCATTGGCGCATCGACACCGAACTGGTGGTGCGTGAAAGCTGTGGCGCCAAAAGCTGGGGCGTGGGCGCGGAGCGCATGAAAAACAAAATTAAAAAACATAACCAAGTGCGTAGCTTGTAGCGGTGTGTGTTTCAACCAAGCTCCCAACTTTTAACCCCCAATATCCGTTTAGGAACGGAGGTCTGAGATGCAAATGAAACGACGACGTGTGGAGCAGTACCTTTTTCTCTGCTTCAGCGCGATGCTTTTGGCCGTGCAAAGTTTTGCGGGAACCACCGGGAAAATCGCCGGCAAGGTAACGGACAAAGCCAATAAGGAAGGCCTGCCGGGCGTCAATATTTTTCTGATCGGCACGACGCTCGGCGCGGTCACCGATCCCGACGGCGAATTCATCATTATCAATGTGCCGCCGGGAACCTATACGGTGCGTGCCTCTTTCATCGGTTATGG
>CAZVZZ010000324.1:0-1647 GCA_964631505.1 uncultured Cytophagia bacterium | reverse complement strand
GCGTGCGCTTCTGCACCTTCACCGGATGAATGTGCAGGAACAAGCTGTTGAACACCGCATACGACTGGCCTTCGGCGTCTTGCGGCATCTTACCGTAGCGAAAAATCGAGCGATAAAGATTGCTGATGAAACCCGAAAATTTGCCGTTCGCCGATCTGGCCGGCGTTGCGGTCGCGGGAGGTTGATTCATTCGTTTAGCTCCAACATAAACTCATTATGCCGTTTTTTATTGAACGCGGATAACGCGGATTGCACTGATTATCAAGGGTTTTTAATTTAAGGCGATTGTGATTTCACCATTATTTGATTACACCAAAGCCGCGTCATTACTTAAGGATCATTTTAGACGCAAAAAAGATTCTTGCAGAATGACATGAAGTGGCCTGTTTTCTTATCCGTGAAAATCCGTGTCCGCGGCGTCATCCGTGTTCAAAGGTTTTAATTTTCATACAGTGAAATAAGTGCCGGGTGCGACTTTCACGCCCTTGTCCACTTCGAGTTCACCATTCGGCGCGAGGCTGACTTGATACCATTCGAGCGGGCGTGGCGCCGGGCCGCCGGTGACGCTGCCGTCGTTGTCGAACTGGCTGCCGTGGCACGGGCATTCGAAACCAGCTTCGGAGGTGCGAATCGTGCAGCCCAGGTGCGTGCAGGTGAGCGAGATCGCTGCAAAGCCGCGTTTTTCGCGCACAATCACCACGCGCGCGTCTTCGAAAATTTCTTTAATGCCCTCTTTAAAATCTTCCGGCTTGCCGGCGCGGAAATTCGTGGCCGGGCCGTAATTGACCGCCGGTTTGAGATACAGCAAATTGCCGATGCCCGCCATCAAACCGGAAAAACTCACGCCGACCCATCCCAACGCCGTGAGAAACGTGCGCCGGTCGATTTCGGGTTGTTGCGTGCGGATATGTTTCTTTTTCACTGGTAACTCTCCATACGATTCACGGAGTGACAAACTTCAGTTTGTCACCTCTTGCAAATTTAAAATTGAAAATTTGCAATTTAAAAATTAAAATGCTTTTGTCTGCGTTGAATCCAAAACCGACAAGCTGAAGCTTGTTACTCCGGGAGTTCAATCCTCATTGCGCAGCATTTGATACTTCGGTTCCTCAATATCCTTGAACTGATTGGTTTTTACCGCCCACACAAACATCAGCGCGAATCCCGCGCCCAGCACGAGGCTGAGGAAGATGAGAAAATAAACCGAAATCATCATGGTCGTTTTCCTTATTTTAAAATTCAATTTCTATCTTGACGCACGCCATGCGCTCTGCCCTCAGCGCCAGGCGTATTCCTGCTGATACGAAAAATGCTCCATCGTCACCGCGCCGGTGGGGCAGCGTTTCGCGCAGAAGCCGCAGCGAATACACAGTTCTTCGTCTTTGATAATGGCCGAGCCAAGTTCTTTCAAAGCGGCTTCGCCTTCGTTTTCCAGCAACGTTTGCAAATCCGTTTCATATCGTTGATTGAACAGTGCAGTAAGATGCGGCTCGATGGCGATTTGCGAGAGCGGCACGAGCGCCAAACAATACGTCGGGCACACGTCGATGCAGCCGTTGCACATGACGCAGAGGTCGCCGTTGAACACCGTATTGATGTGGCATTGCAAACAACGAATGCCCTGCTCCTGCGCGACGGTTTCTTCAA
>CAZVZZ010000323.1:0-1687 GCA_964631505.1 uncultured Cytophagia bacterium | reverse complement strand
GAAACCGGCACGGGCAAGGAGCTAATTGCGGGGTTGATCCAGTTCATCAGCCACCGTGCGGACAAGCCCTTCGTGAAAGTCAACTGCGCGGCGCTCCCCGAGAATCTTTTGGAGAGCGAGTTGTTTGGCCATGAAAAGGGCGCCTTTACCGGCGCCTATCAAACACGCGTCGGCAAATTCGAGCAGTCCGACGGCGGCACGCTGTTTTTGGACGAAATCGGCGACATGCACCTCATGACGCAAGCGAAAATTCTGCGCGTGCTGCAGGATCAAACGTTCAATCGGTTGGGCGGCAACCGCACGATTCAAGTCGACGTGCGCGTCATTGCGGCCACCAACAAAGATCTGTGGCACGAGATCGAGCTGGGAAATTTTCGCGCCGATTTGTATTATCGTTTGAACGTGGTGACGCTGCACATTCCGCCGCTGCGCAAGCGCGCCGAGGATATCATCTTGATCGCCGAATTTTTCCGGCGCAAATTCTCGCGCGAAATTCGCAAGAAAACCAAAGGCTTTTCGGCGGAGACCATCGAGTTGATTCGCAACCATCAGTGGCCCGGCAACATTCGCGAGCTGAAGAATCTGGTGGAACGCGCGGTGCTGGTGGTGGAAGAAGGCCAGGAGATTCAGGCGAAAGACTTGTCGATGTCCGGCAAGGATTATTTTGCCGCCGGCGGTAAAGATCGCCGCCGCTCGACGGACGGTGAGCTGCTCAATTTGGACACGCTGAATCTCGAAGTGATCGAGAAAGAAGCGATTTTGCGCGCGCTGGAATTGCGGAATTGGGTGCAAAAGGATGCGGCCAATCTGCTCGGCATTTCGCCGCGCGCGTTGAATTACAAAATCAATTATCACAACATCACGCACACCTCGTGGAAAAAGAACACGTAAGTGTTCTGCGGCGAAATTATCGTTTTGCGCTTGGGCGATCCTGAATTCGTTTGGGATTGCCCTTCGTGTTTTTGTAAGCGTGCCGGTCGTTTCGTTTAATTTAGAAAAAGGAAACTTCTGTGAGGGTCATCACCTTTGTAAATTTTTTGCTGGCCGGCGCGCCACTCGTTGCCGGCGAAGTCAAAGTCGCCTGGCAACCGAACACCGAGCCGGATCTGGCCGGCTACGTCGTTTATTACGGCCCGAAAGAACGCCCGCAACGCCATCGCATTGAAGTGGGTCGTCAAACGCAATATCTCATTCAAAATTTACAACCCGGCTTAACGTATTTTGTCACCGTTACGGCCGCCGATAGAGAAGGCAATGAAAGCCTTCCCGCCGAACGTATTGCCGTTCGCCTCGGGGGTGATCAGGAGGAAAATAACGGCGCGCCGCCGCAACATTATTTGTTGCCCAATTACCCGAATCCCTTTCCCGCTTCAACGCCTCTTCGCACTTCGGCGACAGAGACCACGATTCCTTTTTTCTTGGGTGCCGACTCACCCGTCCGTTTGGAGATTTTTAACCTGCTCGGCCAACGCGTGATTACACTGCGCGACGAAAGCATGAAAGCCGGCTTAGGAACGGTGAATTGGAACGGTCGCGACGCGAAAAATCGCCCGGTGCAATCCGGCATTTACGTCTATCGTCTCCAAACGAGCGATCAGGTTTCCACGCGAAAGATGGTGGTGTTTTGACAGAATGATTAAAAAATATCCTGCCCAAAAATCATTCTAACTTTTTGGTGATGCCATTA
>CAZVZZ010000322.1:0-1717 GCA_964631505.1 uncultured Cytophagia bacterium | reverse complement strand
AGGAGGAGATTGAATTCTGGCGTATATTTCACCCGCGTCGAGGCCGGGCCGGGGAGCTTGCGATCCATCACGATTTTTGCGCCTTCGACGTTACCGCTGTCACCGGTGTAATATGGCGAGAGCACGAGAATGCGCGTGCCGAGAAACAGCGCTTCTTCGAGATCGTGGGTGACAAAAAAGATTGTCATGTCATATTGCTCCCAAAGTTCGAGCAGGAAAACTTGCATATCCTCGCGCGTGCCGGGATCGAGCGCGCCGAATGGCTCGTCCATCAAAATGATTTTCGGCTTCATGATCAGCGCCTGCGCAATCGCCACGCGCTGTTGCATGCCGCCGGAAAGCTCGTGCGGATATTTGTTCGCGTGTTCCGCGAGCCGCATGCGCTCGAGAAACGTCATCGCCTCTTTAAGCCAGACTTTGCGGCGACGTAAGTAGCCGGGATACCAAACCCATTTCCATAAAAATGGAATTTGCTCCAGCTCAAGTCCAAACGTCACGTTCTCCAACACCGTGAGATGCGGAAAAAGCGAATAACGCTGAAACACAATGCCGCGGTCGCGATTCGGCGTTTTCGCATCGACGCCGGCAATTTGCACCGTCCCCGTTTTCGGCTGCTCCCAACCGAGAATGAGCCGCAGCAGCGTGGACTTGCCGCAACCACTCGGGCCAACGACTGTGACCAATTCCTTCGACCGCACTTTCAAATCAATATCATTGAGAACCGTCGCCATTTTGCCATCGCGCGGATAGCGTTGATGCACGCTCTCAAGTTGCACAACAAAAACATCGTTCATATAAAATTGGATTGGTGGAGTGATGGATTTCTGGATTAATGGGTCTCCAACAATCCATTAATCCAACTATCCATTAATCCGGTTTTAGTTTTCCTGCCAACGAAATCCCTTCTTCACCCACAGCCGCAGCAGCAAATCCATGAGAAACGCCAGCAGCGCGATCCACAACACGTATGGAATGATGATGTCCATCGCCAAGTAACGGCGTACCACGAAGATGCGATAGCCGAGCCCTTCAGTCGCAGCAATGGATTCGGCGGCGATGAGAAACAGCCACGCGCCTTTGAGATTCAACCGCACGGAGTCGATGGCCTTCGGTAGGATTTGCGGCAGCACGACTTTGTATACGGCTTCAAAATCCGAGGCGCCAAGCGTGAAGGCTTTGACAAATTGTTCGCGCGGAATTTCTTTGGCGCGCAAATACGTGTCCAGCGTGATCGTCGGCACCGTGCCGATGAAGATCAGCGCGACTTTTGCCGTTTCTTCCAATCCCAGGGTGATAAAAAGAATCGGCAGCAACGCCAGCGCCGGAACTTTATCGAGAAAAGTGACGAATTTTAAAAACGTCGCTTCAAAAAAAGGCATCGCACCGAGGTGCAGGCCCAGCAAAATGCCGATTACCGCGGCCAGCAAAACGCCGATGGTCAGCCGCCGCAAGCTGGCGATCGTATCCACCTGTAAACGAATTTCGCCGTCGCGATCCGGCTCGGTCGCCGCACGCCAAAAACCGTCGGCAAGCTGGCGCAGTGTCGGCGTTACTTTGTCGTCGGGATTTTCTTGATGGCGCTTCTCAACCGTCGAGACATACGCCGCGATTAGAATCACGAAAGGGAGGAGGGTCAAAACAATTTTTACACCGCGGGGCAGATTGGCGTAGATGCCGAAGATTTTTTTCATTGAATAACTTTCTTGATCATATCGTG
>CAZVZZ010000321.1:0-1729 GCA_964631505.1 uncultured Cytophagia bacterium | reverse complement strand
TAAGATTTTATGGAAAACTGATAATTTGTTTAACATGTGCGCCGCTCAAGCCCGCGGCCTGCCAGAATTTGCCACCATCTCGCGATTCGTAAATACCCTTTCCATTCGTTCCAACGAATAGGTGGCTGATATTTGCCGGATCGACGTAAAGCGAGTAAATCGCTTCGATCTCCGGCGCCGGCCAAACGAGTTCCCAATTGGCGCCGAAATCATCGCTGCGCCAAACGCCGGTTTGATAGCCGCCGGCGTAAATGGTTTTGCCGTCCGCCGCGCCATGAATCGCATAAATTGCGGTCGCGGCAATACCGCTGCCCGCCCGCCAATTTTTACCGTGATCAAACGAGACGCGCACGCCGTGATCTTCGGTGCCGGCCAAAAGCAGATTGGGGCGGGCCGCCGGCTGGAAAACTGTTCGAATCCCCGGGGCGCCGATTTGCAACGCCGTCCAGTTTTCACCGCCATCGCGCGAACAATACAAATCATCATCAAGCCCGGCAAACAGCGTATGGCGGTCGCGCGCGTCAATGATGATTTCATCCGCGTACCAGCTTTTGCAGCCGCGCATTTTCTCCGCCCAACTTCTTCCGTCGTCAACGGATTTATAGACTCCATGCGGCGTCGCGATATAAATGATATTAGCCGCCACCGGATCGAGCGCAACGGAGAGCACTTCCATTGTCTGCCATCCGGTTAAAATTTTCCACGTTCTGCCGCCGTCGCTGGAACGATGCAGCCCGTTGCCGCCGGCAATGTAGTAATGTTGCAAAGCGCCATATTGCGCGAAGCTCAGCCCAAAAGCGAATAAATTGGTGCGGGAAAAACTCTTCCATTCCATACCACCTTCTTCTCGCGCAAACACCCCAACGTAACGATCCGCGCCCGTCACATTGCTCTTGCTGTTATTGAACAGAACCGTGGCATATATTTTTTTTGAAACTTCCTGCGCCAATCCGGCAGTTGTTAAAATCCCCAAAATTAAAAGCAGGACACGAGTTGCTGGCATGTTCATTCTTCGTCGGTAATTGCAGCCTTATTGAAATCAAGCGTGCGTGTTTGAGTTTTGTAGGTGATTTTTAAAACCCCACTGCCCACGTCACTTTGCAAAAACGGGCCGTTAAACAAGCGGTAACTTTGAAAATCCACGGGCTTGCCGTTGAGCAAGCGTTCTCCGCCGTAAGTGAATTGCATCAGTTCCCCGGTTTGTGTCGTGTATTGAACGGTCAGCGTTTCATCAAAATTCTCATGCGTCACCTTTGTCTGCCGCAGGCGATTTTTAAATTCAGTAAAAGAGCTGTGCGTTGTCTCCGTTCCAATTTCCACAACGACGCCGTTTTTCAGATCACTACTGCGCCAGCGCCAGTTCGCTTCTTCCTCAATCCATTCGTAGGGTTTTAGCGGATAAAAAGCGATGTAAGTTTTTCCAGCTTTGCAGAAAATCCATTTCGACGTATCTGCACTGCGCGCATCGAGAGACTTTGGAAAAAATCCGTCAACATGATGATGCTGCGCATTGGGATCGATACTGTACAAAACGATCAAAGCATTTTTGTGCTGAAACGTCTGTTCATACGGCGAGCTGGAATTCCATTTGTTGGGATCGGTGTAAACACGATGAAAGCGATTCACTTCATCACTCAACACTTTCTGCTCTTCGGGAAAAAACATCGCCAGTTCTTTGCCGGAATAAAACGGGTGCAGCGTAAAAAGCGTGTTGTACGGTTGCTCGGAA
>CAZVZZ010000320.1:0-1730 GCA_964631505.1 uncultured Cytophagia bacterium | reverse complement strand
TATGCCCTACGACGCTCTCATCATCGGCGCTGGCCACAACGGCCTCGTCACCGCCGCGTATCTCGCCAAAACCGGACGCCGCGTGTTGGTTTTGGAACGCCGCAATACGCTCGGCGGCGCGGCCGCGACCGAAGAAATTTTTCCCGGCTTTAAATTCAACACCGGCGCGCATGATGCCGGCCTGTTTCGGCAGGAGATTAGTGAAGAATTGAATTTGCCCAAACACGGTCTCGAATTGATCGAAAGTCCGGTCGCCGTTTTTGCACCGCAGTTAAATAATGCCTCCCTCACGCTCTGGCGCGATCAGGAAAAAAACATTGCCGAGATCGCTAAATTCTCCAAAGCCGATGCGGAGAAATTTCCGGCGTTTTTGCGGTTGGTCAATAAATTCGCGGAAATGTTGCAAAGCATTTTGTTGCTCACGCCGCCCAGTGTGGTGCAAAACAGTTTTGAGGAGCTGCTGGCATGGGCCGGCGCGGGATTGAAGCTCAAGCGTTCCGGCAAGCGCGAGATGATGGAGTTTCTGCGCGTGCTGCCGATGACGACGGTGGAGTTTCTCAACGAGTGGTTTGAAAACGAGACGTTGAAAGCGGTACTCGGCGCCGCAGGCGTAACCGGCAGCATGCAAGGCCCGCAGGCCTCTGGCACGGCATTCATGCTGTTGTATCATTATCTCGGCGCGGCGAATGGCGGTTTTAAATCGAGCCGATTTGTGAAAGGCGGCATCGGCCAACTTGCGGCCGCGCTGGCGAATGCGGCGCGGCAATACGGCGCGGAAATTCGCACCGACGCGGAGGTGGCGCAAATTAAAATCAACGATGAGCAAGCGACGGGGGTGATTTTAAAAAGCGGCGAAGAAATTTCGGCGCGAACGGTTATCTCGAACGCCGACCCGCGGCGCACGTTTTTCGATTTCGTTGGCGCGCCGAATCTTGGCCCGACATTTGTCCGGCGCGTGCGCAACATCCGTTATCGCGGCACGACGGCGAAAGTGAATTTGGCGCTGAGCGCTTTGCCGCGTTTCAAAAACGCCGAAGCGCATTTGAGTGGGCACATTCTCATTTGCCCGAGTTTGGAATATCTCGAACGCGCCTACGATGACGCGAAGTACGGGCGCTATTCACAGCAGCCGTATCTCGATCTGGTGATTCCGACAATATTAGACTCCTCGCTCGCGCCGGCGGGAAAACACGTGCTGTCAATCACGATGCAATACGCACCGTACAAACTTCGTGAGGGCAACTGGGATGAGCAGCGGGAAAAATTGGGCGATCACCTCATCAACACGCTCGCGGCATACGCGCCGAATATAAAAGATATTATTTTGCACCGGCAGGTGCTCACGCCGCTGGATTGGGAGCGCGATTACGGCCTCACCGAAGGCGGCGAGTTTCACGGGCAAATGGGGCTGGATCAAATGCTGTTCATGCGGCCCGTTGCAGGCTTCGGTCAATATCGCACGCCGATTGCAAATTTATATTTGTGCGGTGCGGGCACGCATCCGGGCGGCGGCGTCACCGGCGCACCGGGTTACAATGCGGCGCGGGAAGTTTTGAAGGATTCGAAAAGATGAATTTGAAAGGCATTTTAAATTTTAAATTGAAAATTTTCAATTTAAAATTTTTCATTATTTTGAGCATTTTTGCTGTCAATGCAGCGCAAACACAAACCTATGCTCTACCGTGGTTAAACGACAATATCGAGCGGCAAACAATTCAGCAGCTCAGGCC
>CAZVZZ010000319.1:0-1737 GCA_964631505.1 uncultured Cytophagia bacterium | reverse complement strand
TATTGGAGATAATATGACCGAACTACAAGAGATGGCGTCCCTGCTCCAAGAAGGAAATGTCAATGCCGTTAAGACGCTAACGCAACGCTTGCTCGACAACGGCTTCTCGCCGCAAACGATTCTTAATGACGGTTTGATTGCGGGGATGACCGTCGTCGGCGAGCAGATGCGCTGCGGTGAAATGTATTTGCCCGAAGTTTTGCAATCTGCCAGCGTGATGCACGCGGCGATGGCGGTTCTCAAGCCGCATTTGCTCAGCGGCGGCGTGCAACCGCGCGGGCGCGTCGTGCTCGGCACCGTCAAAGGCGATATGCACGACATCGGCAAAAATCTCGTCGGCATCATGCTGCAAGGCGCCGGTTTTGAAATCATCGACCTCGGCATCAACACGCCGCCGGAAAAATTCGTCGAAGCCATTCAACTCCATCAACCGCAAATTCTCGGCCTATCAGCCATGTTGACCACCACCATGCTCGTCATGAAGAAAACGATTGAGGTCATGAACGCAGCAGGTGTACGTTCACAAGTTAAAATCATCGTTGGCGGCGCACCGGTCACGCAACGCTTCGCCGATGAAATCGGCGCTGACAGCTTTGCGAAAGATGCGGTGACCGCGGTCGGCAAAGTGAAAGAACTGTTGGATGCATAAAAAATGAAAACATTCACCTCGCTTGCCGCCAACGGCGCAGCGGAACTGCTGTTCGGCAAAGCGGCGCATCCCGTTCGCTGCGGCTGCGGATTGCAGGTCGGCGCCGGACAGGTTTATCCCGAATTGAATTTCACGCTGCCGACGATGTTGGTTGAAGAAACCACGTGGCCGGCGGTCGTCGCGCATTATCGCGAAATCGGCGCAATGCTCGTGCGCGCCGCGAAACGCTTGCAGCTTCCCGGCTTGATGGTTGAATTCGAGTTGTTGCCGCCGATGACCGAGCATCCCGAATGGGGCGGAGAAATCACTTCCATTTTAGCTCAACATTTGCAGGAAGCCCACGCATCGTATGGCCTCGCCGGCGCGTTGCGAGTGACGCCGACCGATCTCCGCGATGCCGTGCGGCCGCCGCAATTGCGCGCGGGAAAAGCGTGGGATGATCTGCGGCGATCGCTCGAAACCTGTGCGGCTGCCGGCGCGCATGTTCTTTCCATCGAATCCGTTGGCGGCAAAGAAGTTCACGACGAAGCGTTGCTCTATGGTGATGTCGCTGGAATTATTTTTAGTCTTGGCGTGCTGGCGCCGCGCGACATGGAATTTTTGTGGGATGAAATCGTTCGCGTTAGCCGCGCGCACGATGTTATTCCCGGCGCGGATTCCGCGTGCGGTTTTGCCAACACGGCGATGCAGCTTGCTTCGCAAGGGATGCTGCCCGAAGTACTCGCCGCCGTCATTCGCGCCGCCAGTGCGGTTCGTAGTTTAGTCGCGTATGAACGCGGCGCCGTCGGCCCGTCGAAAGATTGTGCTTACGAAGGCCCAATCTTGAAAGCAATCACCGGCACGCCGATTTCAATGGAAGGCAAATCTGCGAGCTGCGCGCATTTCAGCCCGGTGGGCAATGTTGCTGCAGCGATGTGTGATTTGTGGAGCAATGAGTCGGTGCAAAATATTCGGCTGCTTTCCGGTTCGGCGCCGGAAGCTTTTCTCGAGTTGCTCGCGTATGATTGCCGCCTGTTCAATCAAGCGCTCGCGCAGGGTGAGGAGAAAACGTATCAGAAGTTGTTGGTGGAATCCGACATTCATTTGAG
>CAZVZZ010000318.1:0-1754 GCA_964631505.1 uncultured Cytophagia bacterium | reverse complement strand
GCATCGATATCCGCACCTCGCCGTATCAAACCGAGTGTATTCACTGCGGCGATTGCGTCGATTCCTGCACGGCCGTGCTGGCGCGCCTCAAAAAGCCGACGCTGATCACGTTCTCGTGGGGCCAGGAAAACGCGCGGCGGCGCTGGTTTGAAAAAATCGGTTTGGTGGATGCCAAGCGCTGGGGCGTCGTCGGCATCACCGCCGCATACGCCGTGGTTTTAATTCTGCTCGTGAATTGGCGCCAGCCGCTGTCCATGAGCATCTCCGGCGACCGCGCGACGTTGTATCGCGTGGTGGGAGACGGCAGCATCTACAATGATTACGCGCTGAAAATTTCCAACCGCAGCCTCGAAGACGGGGAGTTCCGCATTGAATGCGCTGAGCCTGTTAACGGCAGCCACTTCTGCCGTTTGCACTTGGACGCGAATCCGATTTTTCTCAAATCCCGTGAAGTGAAAATTTTGAAAATGTCCATCAGCACCGACGGCAAATCCACGCCGCTGCATCCCGGTCCGAATCGGCTGAAATTGACCGCCGTCAATATTCAAAACATAGAAATTCATCATGAGGTGGACGCGGTGTTTTTTATGCCCGAAAAAAATTTTTCCCAAGCCAATCTCATTCCTTTTGGAAACTAAATCACCAGCCGTCGTCAGGCGGCTTTAGCTACGAGCGGCGAAATTAATCCCGTCGCGGAGGAAAATATGAAAAAACTCATGTACGGCACCATTGCCCTGTTTGTCATTATCATGATCGTCGTCATCGTCGTCGCCGGACGGCATCCGGTGCAATTGGTGAAATATCAAAACGGTGAAATAGTCGAATCGACGAAATGAGCCGTGGGCTGCCAACAACTTCGACGCCAGAGCCTTCCACAATCGCCGCCTGCGACTTGTGCGGGCTGCGCTTGCCCAAACGCACTTACACCGCCAACCACAACGGCGCGGAACGCCGCTTCTGCTGTTCCGGCTGCCGCCAGGTTTTTTTATTGCTCTGCGAAAGCGGCCTCATCGAAGGCGATTTCAAAAGCTCCGAGCTTTATCAAACCAGCCTGCGCCTCGGCATCATCTCCAATCCCGAAATCGAAACGCCTGCGGCGCCGGTTGATCTCACCGGCACGCAAGAGTTGGTTTTGCACCTTGACGGGATGTGGTGCTCGGCCTGCTCGTGGCTCATCGAAAAAGCCGTGAACGCCGAACCCGGCGTCGTGCATTCGCGTGTGATTTACGCCTCGGACACTGCCAAAATTCATTTTCGCCCGGAGCAAACCTCCGCGGAAAAAATTTCCGGCGCCATTGACAAGCTCGGTTACAAAGCCGCGCCGCGCGAAGCCGCCACGGCCGCACACGCCGCCGAACGCAACGCCCTGTTGCTGAAAATGGGCGTCGCGCTGTTCCTCATGATGAACGTGATGTTTTTTACTTACGTCATCTACGTCGGCTACTTTCAAGAGCTTGCCCCGGAAATTCAACGCCTCATTCCGCTCGTGTTGTTGTTGCTGGCGACGCCCTCGGTGTTTTGGTGCGGGCGCCCGATTCACCAAAAAGCGTGGCGCAGCCTGCTCGCCCGCGCGCCCACGATGGAACTGCTGCTGTCACTCGGCATCTTCGCTGCGTTTTTTTACAGCGTGTACGCGATTCACCGCGGCGACAATCATTTTTATTTCGACACCGCATGCAGCCTCGTCGCGCTGGTGTTGGTGGGAAAATTTATCGAGTCTTCGGCCAAACAAAAAGCCTCGGCGAATATCAATC
>CAZVZZ010000317.1:0-1786 GCA_964631505.1 uncultured Cytophagia bacterium | reverse complement strand
CGCCGAGAAAAAATTGTTGCGGCTCGCTGCCTTCGCTGATGCCGCCGGCCAACCGATACACCAGATTGTATTCCTGGCCGAACTTGAGATACCTGCGAATATCGGCGCGGAACGTCACAAAACCGAGGCCGTTTTTCTTATCGTATTTCGGCGACACCGTCAAATTGAACTCGCTGCGGCCACCGTTGTTCGGGCCGGTCCAGCCCCACAGCGCCGTGTCGGTGACATACGACAGGCTGGCGATCAGCGTGCGAATCTTGCGGTCTTCCTGGCTGGTGAAATTTCCGCTCCGATCAAGATATTCGTCGAGAAACTCGCGATTGATATTCAACCAGGAAAGGCCGCCCTCCAGCCGTTTAAACGTGTTGAACGGCCGCGACAAATAAAGATTCAATCCATAATAGCGGTCGCGAATCAAACCGATCGGATACAAGAAACCGTCCACCACCACCGGTGAATTGCTGTAAAAAAACCAGGCATGATGAAAGCCGCCGAGGCCATAATCCGTGCGTTTGGGCAAATAAAAATAATTCACTTGATAGTTCGAATTGCGGATGTCGTAAAACAAATCCGTGTACAATTCGATGCGATGATTGCCCAGCACGTCCGAAAGCGAGAGCTGGGTTTGTCCCTGCACGCCGAAGAATTGGCTGTAACCGGCGTTGCCGTAAATGAGATCCGGCGAAAACTTGAGTTTGTAGTTGTTGACTTTGTACGAGCCATCCGCCCGTTTGTATTGCGTGGTGTCGCGAAACGCGATTTGCTCGGCGCGGGTTTTCACTTCGCCCTCGGCAAATTCTTCGCCGAAAACATAATGCCGGTATTTCCCCGCCTCGCGGTCTTCACGCGCTTCCGCCGCGGTAATGGTGAGATCGACGTTTTGCGCTTTTTGCTTCTGCTCGAGCTGCGTAAGAAACGCGGTTTTTTCCGGCTTGATTTCGCCGGGTTTAATGTCGAGCGGATTTTTCAACAAGTACACGTCATAACCGGCATTGTAAAAGGAAGTGAAGGCCATGCGCGAGCCGTCACCGGTCCACGAGATATGAAACGCGCCGGTGATGACGTTGGTAATGGGATATTCGCTTTTGCTGGCGAGATCGTGCAAATAAATATTGTAAATGCCGGAACGGTCGCTGGTGAACGCCAGCTTTTTGCCGTCCGGAGAAAACACCGGCGTTTTTTCAAAATACGGCGTGTCGGTAATTTGCTCGATTGGCGCGCCGTTTGGCGTGCCTTTCGCATCAACGACGTAAATATCCAGATTGCGATAATCCGTGCGCCAAATTTTGAAATTGGGCGGCAATGCCGCCGCGTCAAGATGCCGGCTGCGATCGCTCGAAAACACGATGCGGCTGCCGTCCGGCGAATAACTCGGCTCGAGATCGCTGAACACGTCGTCGGTAATTTTGCGCACGGCTTTCGTTTGCAAATCCACTGCGTAGATATCGCACGTGCCGTGTTTCAGCCCGACGAAGGCAATCTCTTCGTTTTTCGGCGACCAGGTGGGGGAGAACACGCCGTCCATGCCGAACTTCATCGACCGGGTGATCTCGCGTTTTTTAACGTCCACAATGTTCAAGGCATCTTCGCCGCCGGCTTTCGCGGCAAAGGCGATATACTTGCTATCCGGTGACCACGTGATGCCGGGACGCAGCCAGTGCAATTCTTCGAGATCGCCGGTTTTCTGACCGCTCACCAGCTTCGAAATGATTTTGCCGTCGATCGCGCTCATCAAATAAATGTCGAAGTAATCGGACTTGTCGGAGAGAAACGCAATCTTGTCGCC
>CAZVZZ010000316.1:0-1788 GCA_964631505.1 uncultured Cytophagia bacterium | reverse complement strand
AAGCCCTGTAAACGTAAATTTCCATTGCATTTTAATTCCTATCCGCGTATATTTTTTGATTGGGATAAAACGGACGGACAAATTTTGTTATGATCCCACAAGAAGCGGCAATTGCCGCGCGCCTAGACGGCATTCGCCAACGCCTCACTGCCGCCTGCGCGCGGGCGGGCCGTGATCCGCAGGAAGTGATTCTGATGGCGGTCACCAAAACGGTGCCGGCAGATTTGATCGAAGCCGCCTGGCATTGCGGCCTCGTCTTTTTCGGCGAAAACCGCGTGCAAGAAGCAGCCGCCAAAATTCCTGCGCTTTTCCAGCGTGAGTTTGACCGCGCCGCCCTCACGCCGCAGTGGCACCTGATTGGACATCTGCAAACCAACAAAGTTAAAAAAGCGCTGGAGCTTTTTCAGGTCATTCAATCGGTCGATAGTTTGCGGCTCGCCGAGGCGTTACAACGACAGGCTGCGCTCATGCAAAAAAAGGCCGAAATTTTCATCGAGATCAACACCTCCGGCGAAGCGGCAAAGTTCGGCGCGCCGCCGGCAGCAGCGCTGGCGCTGGTCAAAGAGGTTGGTGCTTTTTCCAATTTGCAGTTAACCGGCTTGATGACGATCGGCGCGTTGACCGATGAACAAAATTTAATTCGCCGCGGTTTTCGGCAATTGCGCGATTTGCGTGACGAAATCAATGCGGCGAAATTACCTGGCGTTAACATTCGGCATTTGTCGATGGGAATGACGGACGATTTTGAAGTGGCGGTTGAAGAAGGCTCAACCATGGTGCGGGTGGGGCGCGCTCTTTTCGGTGAGCGGCGCTGAGGCGGCTTAAATTCAGTTACACCGCGTCGGCAAAGTATAAAGAATGACGCTATATTTTTTAAACGGAGAACGGTTTTGCGACTCACACCGCTCGACATTAAGAAGCAGGAATTCAAGCGTATTATGCGCGGTTACGACCCAGAGGAGGTAAGTAACTTTCTCGAAATGGTCGCGGAAGAGTTTGAAACCCTGCAACGCGAAAAAAACCGTCTCGACGACGAGACCCTGAAACTGCGCACCCAGTTGCACGATTATCAGGAAGTGGAGCGCACGCTGAAGCAAACGCTGATGAACGCGCAGGAGTCAATGCAAGTCTCGCGCGATAATTCCAAGCGTGAAGCGGACTTGATTGTGCGCGAAGCGGAGCTGCAGGCCGAAAAAATCGTTGATGAGGCCCGCAAAAGATTGGCCGAGCTGAAAAACGAGCTGTTGGTGGTGCGCGCCCAAAAGGACTCCTTTGCCCGGCGGCTCCGCCATCTGCTGGAAAGCCAGCTCGAGTTGATCGGCGTGTTGGAGTTGGATGATTTAGGTTTTGGTGATTTCGAGCATCGGGAAAATTCTCACCCCATGAAAGAACAGCCTGTCCGCCCAGTTCCGCCGGCGCGTCAACCGGCCCAAGACGGCGCCCGCAGCAGCGGCAATCCGGCATTGCCGCGGCAAGGCATGGGTATGCGCCGCCCGGAGAGCAACCCTCCGGCAACCACGCCGCGGCCAGCGCCGGTTCCAGCCGGCGCGGTCAATCGCGAAGCTGTGAAAGAGCGCAGCGGCAATATACCCGAGGGAAAAAAGGAGCCCAAAATTTCCGATCATTTCATTACGTGAAAACGCTTTACTTTTAAATAGGATTGCGCCGCGCTGAGCGTCCCCAAGCCCAGGCGGTGCAGCATTTAGGACTCCTTTGACCGCTGTAAGCTGCCGAAGGATAACTTCTACAACACGAGGACTGCAACATGGCGAAGTCATTCTTCATTGG
>CAZVZZ010000315.1:0-1792 GCA_964631505.1 uncultured Cytophagia bacterium | reverse complement strand
CTGCTCATCAGCGTCGGCGGCGTCGCCTTTTCGGTTCTGCTCATGCTCTTCTTGCTGGGGGTTTATCGCGGCGTGTTGCTCGGCTCGGTCACGTACGTGGATAAAATTCCGAGCGAGCTTTGGATTTGCCAGAAAGGAACGCGCAATCTCATTCGCAGCTCCTCGTTTTTTCCGGGGCATCTCGACAGCGTGCTCAAAAAAATTGCAGGCGTTCGCGCGGTGGCGAGCATCACACGCTCTTTTGCCTCGGCGCGCATTAAGAATCGGGAAGTGACGATGTTTTTGCTCGGCTTTGACGCCGAAAGCGGCATCGGTGGCCCGCCCGAGATTGTCGCCGGAACCGCGCGATTAGCGGCGCGCGAAATGGTGGTTGATCGCGCCTTCGCGGCCAAACGCCGTTTGCAAATCGGCGACACCGTGGCCATCGATCAAACGCGCTTTGTCGTGAAGGGCCTCAGCGCCGGCACCAATATTTTTGCCGCGCAATTTTCGTTCATTCGCAAAGAAGAGGCGCAAGCCTTGATTGGACTCGCGCAGGTGGTGAGCTTTTTTTTGATCACACTGGAAGACCCGGCGGCAGCCGCGGCGGTCTCGGAAAAAATTATCAACGCCATCCCCGGCGCGGTGGTGATGCCGAAGGCGGAATTCATGAGCAACAACCGCGAAGAAGTCGAGGTGGGTTTTGCGCCGATTCTGTTTGCGGTTTTGCTCATGGGCGCGTTTGTCGGCACGGTCGTCATCAGTCTCACGTTGTTCACCGCGACCATGGAAAAAAGGCATGAATACGCCGTGTTGAAAGCG
Source organism: uncultured Cytophagia bacterium (assembly GCA_964631505.1). GTDB lineage: Bacteria > Zhuqueibacterota > Zhuqueibacteria > Zhuqueibacterales > Zhuqueibacteraceae > Zhuqueibacter. Next base: position 991 of record CAZVZZ010000315.1, on the reverse strand, counting down.
CTCGGCGCCGGCAACGGGTATCTCGCCGGCGTGATTTTGCAGCAGGCGTTGTGGAACGGCGTTTTGGGATTTCTGGCCGGCGTGGGTTTGCTCATGATCACGGCCAACGGCATCGAGCGCCTCGTTCCCGAAGTTTCCATTGTGCTGTCGTCGCGCGACTTCGCGGCGATTTTCATCAGCGCTTGCCTTATGGGCGGGCTAAGCTCGTTCATGCCGGTGCGGCGCATTTTGCGCATTCATCCGGCGGAGGTGTTTCGGCTATGAACGCGACTTACCATCTCGAAGCCCGGGAAGTGACCAAAGTTTACGGCAAGGGCGAAACCGCGGTTACCGCCGTCGATCAAGCCAGTTTGCAAGTGCAGCCCGGCGAAGTGTGCCTCATTCTCGGACCGAGCGGCAGCGGCAAAACCACGTTGCTTTCGCTGCTCGGCTGTTTGCTGAAACCGACCAGCGGCAAAATTGCCATTTTGGGGCAGGAGGTTGCAGCGCTGAATGAACGCGCGTTGCCGGAGATTCGCCGGCAACACTTGGGTTTTATTTTTCAAAGCTTCAATTTGCTCGAGGCGCTGACCGCGGCGGAAAATGTCGAGATCGTGTTGAACCTGAATCATCGCCGCGGCCGGCAAGCGAAACAACGCGCCGTGGAATTGCTGCAAGCTTTGGGCATGCGACATCGCGCCGCCTATTTGCCCGGCAAGCTCAGCGGCGGCGAAAAGCAACGCGTGGCGATTGCCCGCGCCCTGGCCAATGATCCGGCGATTCTTTTAGCCGACGAGCCGACCGGCAGCTTGGATTCCAAAACCGGCCACGAGGTGATCGCGTTGCTCTGCCGTCTCGCGCAGTCCGGCGGAAAAAGCGTCATCATCGCGAGCCACGATTTGCGCATTCGCGACGTTGCCACGCATATTTATCACCTCGAAGACGGGCGATTGCGGAAAGCGTAAAGTCATCCAATTGCAATCATGGTTGAGGTTTCGACCGGCAAGCGTTG
>CAZVZZ010000314.1:0-1801 GCA_964631505.1 uncultured Cytophagia bacterium | reverse complement strand
AAAGCGGCGCGCTGGCGTAGGCATTGATGCCGACCAATAAGGCTTTTTTGCGCATCAGGATTCTCCTCAATAAGCGATTAGTTCTTACCCGTGTTTATTTTTTTTGCGGATTGGGAATTTCGATGTCGCGCCCCAGCACTGTGGTTTTGGGTGGCGGCGTCTTTTTATCGGTGACAAATTTTTGAAATTTTTCCGGATCGTCGCATTCCTCATCAACCTCGAAAAACGTAATTCTTTCGCCGGGCACGGCAACATCAACGGTATCGCCGTTTTTGTTGGCAGAGGCAACTTGTCCAAAAGTAAAGCTGTCTTTGCGCACACTGAGTGAGGCCGAATTCAGCACCACCAGCAACCGCTGATTGGTGGCGGCCATAAACCCCTTCACAATCTCATGGTTGCCCGGGCCGCTCTCGTTCACGTAATTGCCGCCCACTTTGGCTTCGATTTTTTCTCCGGCTTTCAACATGCTTTCGGCAATCGCTTCCAACTTCTCAAGGCTCGCCATACATGCTCCCTTCTTTTTGGTTCAGGTCACGCTGCACGTTTTTTTTTAACCCCGCCCCCGCGCAGTTGCCGGAAGGGTTTATATTTCAGGCCCGGCCGGCAACTGCCCCCGCGCGCCCCGCATACATACAGACAGGGAAATGCTGCAAACACGCTCACTGTTTTTTAAGCCTCGCCGGTTGTTGACGTCGGGTTACGCCAACGCCAGGGCACGTTTTCGGCGGCGATTTTTTCGCCGTGCATAATGGCGGCGCTGATCAGTTGCGGCGAAAACTCGGTGGCGGAGTTTTCTTTACCAAACCACGCTGTGGGCGCGAAAACACGCAGATCAACCGCGCGTTTGTTCGCCTTCGCCAGCAGGGCCGCCAAATCAGCGACGGCATTTTTCGCGTCATCGCTCAAGTGGCCCGGAGCCTCGGCGAGCGTCTGCAATTTTTGCACGGCCTCGGCGAGGCTGCTCCAGCGCATCGCACTGCGCAAATCATCCAGATAAATTTCATCGGTTAAAATTTCGACGGTTCGTTTTAAAACCTCCAACCCGCTGACGCGCGTGCCGAGCAGATTATCCTGCCAATCTTCATACGGCATTTTTTGCACGGCATTTTCCGAGAACACTTCACCTTCCATCTGCAACCGGCTGGTGAGCAAAACGTAAACTTCGTCCGGCTTCGCCGCAAGCGCACTCGCCAGCGGGGTGATGTTGCGCACGCCGCCATCCACCAGCACCTCGCGTTGATCTTTGAACGTCACCGGCGGAAAAATCACCGGAATCGAAGCCGAGGCCACAATGCGTTGGATAAAATGCGCGTCATCCGGCCACCATTCCTGATAGTCACCGGAAACGAGCGACACCGTGCCGACGGCAAAGTTGCGGCCGGAGCTACGCAACGCGGCGAGCGAAAGATGCTTTTGCAGCAGTTCTTGCAGCGGCTCGAGACTGAAAATGCTGTCCGCTCCGAGAACAAGCCCGGCTGGTCCGCCGACACGCTGCTGATAAACGCTGCCATTGCCGTGAATCTCCGTGGTCCACAGGCGATGCAGCTCGGCCACTTTTTGCTGTAAATTGGCGAGTGAGTTGCCGGCCTTCGGCGCTTGCGCCAAAAACGACGCATTGAGTGCACCGACACTGACGCCGCGAATGATGTCGAAATCAAGGCCCTGATTGATCACCAGTTCCCGCAACATGCCGACCTGATACGCCCCACGCGCACCGCCGCCCGCGAGGACCAACGCTCGTTTCATCTTTCTGCTCCCGATTTAAAATCACCGCCGAAATTTCGCCGCCTTTTGGTTTAAT
>CAZVZZ010000313.1:0-1871 GCA_964631505.1 uncultured Cytophagia bacterium | reverse complement strand
TTCTCGGCGGACGACAGCCCGTCCTCGGCATAGTCCGAGAAAAGTTCCGTGAACCTCTCGCAGTTTTTCATACTCAACCTTTACCGTAACAAGTTTAAAAGAGTGTTACTCCTTTAATGAATTTTATTTTTTGTCCAATAAATGCTTCAGGCGGCCTTGCAACCGCAAGCGGGCACGATTGACCCGCGATTTGACCGTTCCTATTGGAACCCGAATAATCTTACTGATCTCTTCATACGAAAGTTCCTGAATATCCCGCAAAATAATGACCTCCCGGAACTTCGGCGACAGCTTGTTGATTTCGCGCTGGATGATTTCTTCGCTCAACACCGTGTTGGTGTGCCGTTCCGGGTTGAGCAATTCATCGGAAATTTCATACTCTTTGTCGTCGCTGCCGAAACTGGAGAGCGAAAAAAAACGCCGGCGGTGCCGCCGCCGCAATTCGGTGCGCGCTAAGTTGCCGGCAATGGTGTAAATCCACGTCGAAAATTTCGCCACCCGCTGATACGCATGGCGGTTGCGATAAACCCGCAGGAAGGTTTCCTGCACGACGTCTTCGCCCTCTTCCTGATTGCCCAAAAAGCGATACACGAAATTCAGCAACTGGTCTTTGTAGCGTTTCACGATCAATTCATACGCATACAAATCGCCGCGTTGAAATCGTTCAATCAGATCTTCGTCGCTGATTTTGCCGTCGGGCGTTTGGCTTGGCTCCGCCATTCATCGTCCTTCCTTCGCGGCGGCCGGCAAAAATTCCGGCGCGTACCCGCGCACGACCGCAATCAACATCAACCGCATAACCAACGCTTCCCAGGTGCCTTGCGTTTTCATTAAATAATCGGCGTGCAGCAAAACTTCCAGCGCATTGCAGATTTCTGCGGGCGAATAATTTTGCGCCGCCCGTTGCAGCTTCTCCGCAAAGAAGGGATGCACGCCGGCTTTCTCCGCCAGTTGCGCCTGCTCGCGCCGGGTCGGCAGGCCGCGGGCTAAATGCAGGTGGCCGAAATAACGCGCCAAACTGCTGATCATCGCCCCGGCGCTGGTATTGATCAACAAATTTTCGCCAATCCGTAGAACTGCGCTCAAATCTTTGGCGCCCACGGCGTCTTGCAATGAAAAAATCGAATGCTCTTTCTGCAGCCCGGTCACCTGCTGCACGTCCTCTTCGGTGATCTCTTGGCGCGGCCCGGTTTTATCCCCGCCGAGATAAAGCTGAATCTTTTCAATTTCGCTGCGCAACAACGAGGTGGAAGCGCCCACTTCGCTCGCCAGCAACTGCGCCGCCGGCCCGCTGATGCCGAGATTCAAACGCTTGAGGTATTTTTGAATCCAGGGCACGATTTGATTCTCATACAGCGCTTTGCATTCGACCGCGACGGCGGCTTTGCGCAAAGCGTCGAGGCCTTTTTTGCGCGACTCTTTGTCGCGTTGCGTGACGATCAGATACGTCGTGCGGCTCGGTTTCGCCGCATACTTTGCCAGCGCGTCGAGATCGCCGGGCGGCATTTTTTGCACGTCGCGCAGCAAAATCACGCGGTGCGGCGCCATCACCGGATATTGGCTGGCGCTGTCAATTACGCGCGCCGCACTCGTCTCGTTCCCGTAAAAAATATCGAGATTAAAATCGCGAATCTCCGGCGTCACCAGTTTTTGCAGCAAAAAATCAACGCCTTCGTCGATGAATCCCGTTTCGTCGCCATAAAAAAAATAGACCGCCTGCAAACGGCCATTTTGAAATTCATCCAGAAACTCGTCGTATTTCATGCCCTTTGAGAGATAAACGCGCGCCGTAAAATCGTGAATCTAAGTTATATAAATATAGGGCGTTTTTGCCTTCTTTGCAAGTTTTTTTCCGCCGCAAAAAAAGTTAA
>CAZVZZ010000312.1:0-1890 GCA_964631505.1 uncultured Cytophagia bacterium | reverse complement strand
TGCACTTCACCGCGGTGTTTTTGCCCCGCTTCTAAAATGAGCAAATGGGCAATATTTTGAAAGCCGCGTGCATACAGATTGTGCACGTCACCGCTGCACGTTTGATTTTCCACACAAACAAAATCTTTATCCGCCGGCGAGTAAACGATCAAATGGGTAAATTCGGCGGTGGCCCGCAATTCCAAACGCAGTTTTTCGTCCACGTATTCAATCCACGCCGGCTGTTCGGGGCGCATGCCGAAATAAACCGTATCGAGGTCGATTTGGGAGAGCGGCGTGGGCCGGCTCAAATCGGGCCGGGCCTCTTGAATGGGCCAATATTTAGTTGTGGGCAAAAGTAATTTCGGTTCCAGCTCCAATTCGTGCGTCGCCGGGCCGCAAATCACCATGTCTTCGCGCGTGCGGGTGACGCGGAACCACGGATGCAAACCGAATCCAAACGGCAGCCGGCCTTCACCGGTGTTTTCAACGTCGTAGGCAATCGCCAAACCCGCCGCCGTCAACGTGAAGGTTACGGTGATTTTATGCGGAAATGGAAACGCCGCATAGTTGTGATGAAACGGCACCGTCTCCAACCACGCGGAAAACGACGCGTGCTGCGTATCCACGTTGATTTCACCGGTCTTCCACCATTCATCAAAAACCAGGCCGTGCAAAAAACGGTCTTCGTGGTTTTTGCGGTGTTGATACGTGCGGCCCTCAAACTCATAACGGCAATCGCGCACGCGGTTCGGCGTGGGAAAAAGAATGGGAATGCCGTAATAAAAAGTCGGGACTTCCCGCCAGCTTGGTGGTTGGCGCAAACGTTCAACGCCGTTGACAATATACGAAAAAAGATTGCAGCCGCCGGTCGGTGCGATGCGCGCCTCTTGTTCGAGGCCGCCGCCCATCGCTTTTAAAACGATGATTTCACCTTCCCAACCGGTGCGCCGTTCTGTGGAGCCGGAAAAAGTCATGGTGCGCTCTTATTCGCCGCGTTGCTGCTGCGGCAAATGTAAAAATTTGCCACGTAATTTACGGACGCCGAAAACATCCAGTACGCCGAGCCAATCCAGCCGTAAATACCAGCGCAGTTTGGCCAGCACCGGCGGGGCGGATTCTTCCTGCACACCGGCGGTACCGATAAGCGTGGCGGGTGGATAATAAACAAAGTATTCTACCTTGCCGATGTCGTCATAACGCTCTTGCCGCTTTTCCGGCTGGAGGCCGTAAAAAGCGCCCAGACGCTGCTGCACCGGCGTGGTCATCAGAATATATTCTTTGGCCGGAACCGAGTTTTTGAGCAAACGATGCGCGACAATCACGTCGAGGCCGAAGAGTTTTTCAAATGATTGAATGTGTTCGACCGCGACTTCGCCGGCGTGCAACACAATTTTCAAGCGCAGATCCTTGACGCTGACGCAAGCCTCGCAAACGCAAAGTTGCAACTGCGACAGCTTCTGCATCTCCCGATAAAATGATTGGAAGAAACCGAGGATTTGCGTTTTAACCGCGGCGATATGCTTATCTAATTCAGTCTCGTCGCTGAAGCAGGCGGCATAAAAAAAAACGGCATCACCCTCCAGCTCGATCAGTTTCAAGGGCGGCATCGCCGTTTGGATGATCGACTCCAGCAGTTTGACGATGATCTGCTTGGCATGCGTCACGGTAATGGCGTGCAGCTTCATGAATTTGGTGAAGCCGCTGATATCGGCAAGAACTAAAAGCGCTTGGTGTGTGCCGGGTTGCATGGGCAAATCAGCTTTTGGTTTTTTTCAAACGCTCGATGCGACGCTGCAAGTACGGCGAGAAGTGGCCGGCATAACGTTCCCACAACTCGGGCCGCCGCCAGTCGTTGCCGGTGATCTTGCCGCGGCAAAGCGGCGTGCCGCAAGCGCAGGCAAATTCATC
>CAZVZZ010000311.1:0-1916 GCA_964631505.1 uncultured Cytophagia bacterium | reverse complement strand
TTAATCACCGCCGGTTGCTCGACTGTTGGCGGCAATGGCGGAAACGCCGAGGCTTTGTGCGCCGCGGTTTCCGGCGGCGCGGTGGAAACCAAATCAACCTTTTCCGCCAGCACCAGCGCCAACACTTCGTCGATGTGTTTGACCGGCGTGAGGCGCATGCCTTTGCGCAGTGGCGCGGGCAGCTCTTTTAAATCTTTTTCATTTTCCAACGGCAAAATAACGTGGCGAATGCCGAAGCGCTGCGCCGCGAGAATTTTTTCATTCAAGCCGCCGATGCCGAGCACCGAGCCGCGCAGCGTGATCTCGCCGGTCATGCCGATGTCGCGGCGCACCGGCCTTTGGCTCAGCGCCGAGATGATCGCGGTCGCAATCGTAATGCCCGCCGAGGGGCCGTCTTTGGGAATCGCGCCTTCGGGCACATGAATGTGAATGTCGGTGTCTTTCCAAAATTGTCCGGCGATGCCGAGACGCGCGGCGTTGGTGCGCGCAAACGTCAGCGCCGCTTTCGCAGATTCTTTCATCACCTCGCCGAGCTTGCCGGTCAGCGCCAAATCGCCTTTGCCCGGCATGAGGCTGACTTGAATCTCCAAAATATCGCCGCCGAAGTTTGTCCACGCCACGCCGGTGGCGCTGCCGATCATCAATTTATCCGCGAGGGTGCGCTGCGGAAATTTGGGCACGCCAAGATATTTGCTCACGCTGCCGGCGGTGACCGTCACTTTCGGCCACGAGGAGGTGGCGGTTGTCGGCGGCGCGTTTTCAGGCGCGGCTGCCGCCGCGAACATATCCGCCGTCATCGCAGCCGGCTCGGCCGGCGGCGTGAAAGCTTCGAGGCGCGCGACGATGACTTTGGCGACTTTGCGGCAAATCGAGGACAGCTCGCGCTCCAAATGGCGCACGCCGGCTTCGCGGGTGTATTCGCGCACGATTTTTAAAATCGCTTTCGCGTCGAATGCCAGACTGTCCGCGTCGAGGCCGTGCTCGCGCAGCAATTTGGGAATCAAAAAATTTTGGCCGATGGCGAGTTTTTCATGCTCGAGATAGCCGTGCAGCTCGATGATCTCCATGCGGTCGCGCAGCGGCTCGGGAATTTGCCCGCGGACATTGGCGGTGGTGATAAACAGCACGCGGCTGAGGTCGTAATCGACTTCGAGATAATGATCGTTGAACGCTTTGTTCTGCTCGGGATCCAAAACTTCCAGCAGCGCCGCCGAAGGATCGCCGCGAAAATCCATGCTCATCTTGTCGATCTCATCCAACAAAAACACCGGATTCACGGTTTTGGCGCGCTTCATCGAGTGAATGATTTTTCCCGGCAGCGCGCCGATGTAAGTGCGGCGATGGCCGCGAATTTCCGCTTCATCGCGCACGCCGCCGAGCGAGACCCGCACGAAATGGCGCCCCATCGCCGCCGCGATGGATTTGCCGAGCGACGTTTTGCCGACGCCCGGCGGCCCGACGAGACACAGAATCGGCCCTTTGATTTGCTGCACCAGCTTCAGCACCGCGAGATGCTCGAGAATGCGCTCTTTCGGTTTTTCCAGGCCGTAATGATCGCCGTCCAAAATCTTTTGCGCCTGCGCGAGATCGAGCGTGTCGGGGGTCTGCGTTTGCCACGGCACCGCGAGCAGCCAATCGAGGTAATTGCGGATCACCGTGGATTCCGGCGACATCGGCGGAATTTGCCGGAGCTTCTCCAGTTCCTCGAAGGCTTTGGCCTCGGCCTCGGGCAACATGCCGGCCTGTTTGATTTTTTCAGTCAGCTTCGCGATTTCGCCGTCGCTTTCCGCGTCGTCGCCCAGCTCCTCTTGAATGGCGCGCATCTGTTCCTGCAGCCAATAATTCCGCTGCGTGCGTTGAATGCGGCCGCGCACTTTGTCGTCGAGGTTGCGCTCGATGGCGATGATTTCCACTTC
>CAZVZZ010000310.1:0-1922 GCA_964631505.1 uncultured Cytophagia bacterium | reverse complement strand
ATTCCTGCAAACGCTCGTGCAAACGGCGAATGTGCTGCATGTCTTCAAACAAACGTTCCGGAATCTGCGTTTTCCAATCATAGTTTCCACACGCCGGCACCCAGCCGGCGAGCAAGCGGGTCAATGCAAATTCGAGGCTGATGAAGTGACGCAATTTTTCAACGTGATCCTTTGGACGCAGCCACGTAATGTTGCCCCACAACGCCTCAAGTTCGGCCTCCGATAAATTTTCGCTGAGTTCCAAACCTTTAATTTTGGGATGGGACTGGGCGGTGGTCATGTATTGCTCTCTTTCGTATTTGACGGTTGGTTTGCGGGTTAGCTCGTGATGCACAAGCCGAAACCCAAAAGATTAAAACAGGAAAAACTTTTTTCACCGAACTTCGCCGAAAAAGATTTTTCGGCATATCCCGGCGGGAAGCTTGTTTTTTGCAAAGTTTAATTTTTCAACAGAAGAATCGGTAGCTGCTGCAGTTGGCTGCAGGTTAATTGAAAGTGACGTGCACTTCCAATTTCCTTTTGACTTCCAACTGCGCATCAACATAATTACTCTTTTCAACCGTTACCGGGGAGAAATGCACAACATGATTGTTCGCGAGAACTTTAGTTGCGCGCTTTCCTGCCGGCAATAATAAATGAAGGTTGACTTTCGCCTGTTCCGCTTGTATCGTCAGGTCACAAGCATTCTCTCGCAGCTTCCATTCATAAGCGAAACCCGCATTCGAAGCGCCATACGCCACTTCCACCACGGCGCGCGGCAACGCGGTGATCGCCCACCGCGGCGAGAGCTTCACCACTTCAAAAAGTTTGTGTTGATCTTCGATGCCGCACAAGCCTTCCATAAAAGCGCCGAGCATGGCGGAACTGCCCCAGCCATCGGTCGGCTGCGCGTCCGGGCTGGTGCTGGTTTCTTTCGTGCTCGGCCGGCCATCGGGAAAGTACCACAAATATGTTTCACCGCTAGCACGAATCATTTTTTCGTAACGCTGCAAAATGTCAAGCCCGTACGATTCAAATCCGTGCGCGAAGGCGCCGCGCGCCAATTCACCGCCGACGAGCGGCATGATGCCGCCGTTGACATACGCGCCCGGCACTAATTTGTTGTCGCCGAAAATGCCGTTGGGAAAAGGCGGATCGATGCTGAACCATTCGGCGAAAGCGTTGCTGCTGGCGCGCCGGCGCTGATATTCTTTGATTATCGCGACGGCCATTTCGTGGGTTGGCAAGCCGCGCGTAATGTTGTACGGGTTGCTCAGACTCAATTGCGCCAGTTCATCCACGCCGGAAATTCTGAAATCATCCAGCGGAATGCGATGGGTGTAGAAATTGCCATTCCAACACAGCTCGTTCGTGCGTTCCTGCACGCCTTCGGCGGTGGCATGCCAATAGGCTGCCTTGGTATGATCCTCGAGATAATGAAAGAGCCGCGCGAGCTTGTTGCAGGCATCAAACAAGCCGCTGTTATCGCCGTGAAAAATGCCGAAATGCGTTTTGTCGTCGATCTGAAAATTCAGCCACGGCGTGCGGCCTTCGACGTAATCGAAATCCCACGTGTCGATCGTGTACGCGCGCTTAACGAGATGATACTCGCTCGACCAGCGCCACGGATGCGTCATCATGTATTGCAACGCGCGTTCGCAAGCCGGCAGCATTCGTGCCATCCACTCATCATCGCCGGTGGCTTGCCACGCGGCATGCACGGCCATCGGCAAATAAAATTCAACGTCGGCTTCGACGGGCACGCGCACGTATTTCGCCCAATTTTCGCGCTCCTCGCCGATCACAAAATAATCGAAGAGCCGGCCATTCGCCGCCTGCATCTCGGCAAAATGTTCGACGGCGCTGGTCATGTCTTTTTCAAAATACGTGTAGCCGCGCATCATCAGCGTGTGATCGCGCAGCCAGATCGGCTTGGAATCCGG
>CAZVZZ010000309.1:0-1943 GCA_964631505.1 uncultured Cytophagia bacterium | reverse complement strand
AAGTTTTCATTTGCAACGAATGCGTGCGCAACGCCAGCGACATCATTCGCGAAGACGCGCAGCGCCGGGCCATTTCGTTTTACGGCCGCATTCCGACGCCGGTGGAAATCAAGAAAGAGCTTGACGATTACGTGATCGGCCAGGAATATGCGAAGAAAGCGCTCGCCGTCGCGGTGTACAACCATTATAAACGCATCGAACAAGTCAGCGTGATGGACGAAGTCGAGCTGGAAAAGAGCAACATTTTGCTCGTCGGCCCGACCGGCACCGGCAAAACGCTGATGGCGCAAACGCTGGCGCGCGCGCTGCAAGTGCCGTTCACGATTGCCGACGCCACGACTCTGACCGAAGCCGGTTACGTCGGCGATGATGTGGAAAATATTCTCGTGCGCCTGTTGCAGGCGGCGGATTATGACGTGGAAAAAACCGAGAAGGGCATCATCTACATCGATGAGATCGACAAAATTTCGCGCAAAGACGGCAACCCGAGCATCACGCGCGACGTCTCCGGCGAGGGCGTGCAGCAGGGTTTGCTGAAATTGCTGGAAGGCACGGTGGCGGCGATTCCCCCGAAGGGCGGCCGCAAGCATCCGGAGCAGAATCTGATCAACGTCAACACGCGCAACATTCTTTTTATTTGCGGCGGCGCGTTCGAAGGCCTCGATAAAATCATCGCCAATCGCACCGGCAAAAAACAATACGGTTTCGGCGCGGAGCCGAGCAAGCGCGGCGAGCAGGATACCACGGCGCTGCTGATGCAAACCGAGCCGGATGATTTGCTGCGCTTCGGATTGATTCCGGAATTGATCGGCCGCCTGCCGGTGATCGCGCCATTGGCGCAATTGAACGAGCAAGCGCTGTTGAAAATTTTGGTGGAGCCGAAAAACGCGCTCACGAAACAATATAAGCGGTTGCTGGCGCTGGACGGCACGGCGCTGGATTTTGACGACGAGGCGTTGCACGCCATCGTGCAAAAGGCGATGAAGCGCCGCACCGGCGCGCGGAGCCTGCGCGCGGTGATGGAAGAGGTGATGTTGGATTTGATGTACAAGATTCCCAATATGCCGGAAATCAGACACGTACGCATCACCCGTGACACCATTTTGCACAACCAGCCGCCGCTGTTTACTTATGAAGAAATGAAAAAGATCGCCTGAAAAACGGCGTGACTTATCTTTTGCAAAATAACGATGGCAAGATGATTTACTGGTGTTCGAATTGTCTTGCCATCATTTTTTTGCCGCAATTTTTTCGGAAAAATATGATGAAAAAATTAAATCGCGACGGCGTTGAAATCGCTTTGGGCGACCGGCTGCCGGTTTTGCCGTTGAAAGAAGTTTTGGTTTTTCCGTATATGACGTTTCCGCTGCTGGTGGGGCGCGAAGCGTCATTGCTGGCGGTGCAGGAAGCGATGGCGCAGGATCGCCTGATTTTTTTATCGGCGCAAAAAGACGTCACGCAAGACGATCCCGCTAAGGACGATTTGCAGCGCGCCGGCGTGGTCGCGCGCATTTTGCAAGTGCTGAAACTCCCGAACGGCGTGATGAAAGTTCTGGTTGAAGGCCTCATGCGCGGCCGCCTCAGCCGCTTTCTGCCGGCCAACGAATATTTTTCCGCGCGCGTCGAAATCCTCGGCGACGAGGAGCCTGCAACGCCGGAAATGCAGGCGCTGATGCGGCGCGCGGAAGAGTTATTCAAAGAATACGTGCAGCTCAATCGCCATTTGCCCAACGAAATTCTGCTCGCCATCGAGAAAATTGACGCGCCGCGCCGCCTTGCCGATTTTATCGCCGCGCACATGGCGCGGGACATGAAGACGCGCCAGTATATTTTGGAGATGGCGAACCCGGCGGAAGAGCTGGTCTTTCTCATCGAGATGCTCGCGAGCGAAGTGGAAATCATCGCCATCGAGCGCAACCTCGACGACAAAGTGCGCGGCCGCA
>CAZVZZ010000308.1:0-1970 GCA_964631505.1 uncultured Cytophagia bacterium | reverse complement strand
GGATTTTCTCAGGTGAGAGCGTGGTGGCTGTCATGACTTTCCCTTCTGCAAGTGCACGACCTAAAAGGCCGGATGGATTTACCCGCAAGGCCCATCCGATCAAATTGTTTCAAAATATAAATAACGTCGCCGCCAAAGTCAAGCGCGATTTTTTGATATTTGACTTGACCGAATGCACCATTTTCATTATCTTCCAAAGTGTTTTCCGGTTGCGCGCGGTTCGATTTGGTACGACAAGCTCACCGCAAGGTTCGACAAACGCGGTTACGATCTTTTTTATCGAAGAATTCATGTTGCTGCATCACCCTGCCCGCGATTTCATTGAAATCAGCGGCGAAAAAATTCCTGCTTATTACGATGACGCCGCGGCGGAGTTTCGCGCGGCGCAGCAGGCGGCGATTATGGAGCGCAGTTTCATCGGCAAGCTGCGCGTTTTCGGCAAAGACCGCGAGGCGCTGCTGCACCGGCTCACCACGAATGAGCTGCGCGGTTTGCCGGCGGGCGGCGGCGTGGTCAACATTTTCACCAACGCCAAAGGCCGCGTCGTGGACGTGGTGGAAATGTTCATGGAAGAGGAGAGCATCTTTCTGCTCACCAGTCCCGGCCGCGCGCCCGTGGTGAAGCAGTGGATTGAAAAATACACCTTCATCGAAGACGTGCGCTGTGAAGACGTGACCGCGTCATTCGGCGTCATCGCCCTGTTGGGCGCAGAAAGCGCGGCGGTTTTAAAAAAAGTTTTTGCGTGGAACGTCGACGATCTGCCGGTGCAACATACCCGCGCGTTCGTGATGGGCGGCGAGCGGGTGCTGGTGCAACGCAGCGGCGCGTTTTCTCCCGCGCCGTTTCATTTGATTCTGCCGGCGGCGATGATGAAGCCATGCTGGGAAACCTTGCTCGCGCCAACAGCGCCCATCGGCCACATGGCGTATGAAATGTGCCGCATTCATCGCGGCCTGCCGGCGCTGGGAAAAGAAATCACCGACGAGCATAATCCGCACGAAGTCGGGTTGTATTCGTTCATTAATTTTGACAAAGGCTGTTACATCGGCCAGGAAGTCATTGCGCGGTTGGACACTTATCAAAAAGTGCAGCGCCAGCTTGCCGGGGTGAAATTTGAAATCGACGATTCTCGCGATCCGCTGTTGGCCGCAACCCCGGCGCCGATTTATGTCGGCGAACAATTGGCCGGGCAATTGACCAGCGCGTGTTTTTCGCCGGCGGCGCAATGCGGCATCGGCCTCGTGGTCATTCGCAAACAGGTTGTGGCGGCCGCAGCGCCGGTGGAAATTCAAGCGCCGGGGCGCGCGGTGACGGGGTATTTTCAGGAATTGCCATTTAAAATTTTCTAAGTTTTTTAGCTTGGCTGCAAGCGAGGCAGAGTTGTTGTTTTCACCATTCGACGCGGAATCAAACCTGCATTGATTATGACGCCATATCCGAAGCTTCGTTATCTTGAAGCGATTCCTCTGCTCCCCGAAAATGAAGACGGCGCCGGCAAGAGCCGTATGTTTATCCTGCGCGATCCCGCCGGAATCGCCGAAGACGCCATCACGGTTTCCGCCGAGGCGTTGTTTGTGTTGCAATATTTTGACGGCAAGCACTCGCTGCAGGATATTCGCACGGAATTTCATCGCGCCTTCGGCGCTTTTTTGCCGGAAGAAAAATTGCGGCAGCTCGTGCTGGAGTTGGAGCGCGCGCATTTGCTGGAGGGCGCGGTTTTTCAGGATTATTTGAAATCACTGGAACAGCAGATGCTGGCGCAGCCGTTGCGCCGCTCGGCGCATGCGGGCACGAGTTATTCGGCCGATCCGAAAACTTTGCGCGTGCAGCTCGACGGTTTCTATCGCGCCCCGCAAGGCGCGGGCCTGCCCAACGGCGCAGCCAACGGGACGGCGAGCGCCCGGCCCATTCTCGGCGCGGTCGCGCCGCATATTGATTTGCGCGTCGGCGGCTCGTGTTACACCTTCACG
>CAZVZZ010000307.1:0-1971 GCA_964631505.1 uncultured Cytophagia bacterium | reverse complement strand
AATCCTTAAACGTGGCATTAAAACTGCTTGCTTCAGGCAAGAATTTTTAATATATTTCATATCTGTGCAGTTCATAAAAAGTTTTGGTTGATCAGGCAGTTTTCGGGAAAAAGGATCGTTTAAGTTATGTTAACACCTAAAAAGCAGCTCAGCCGGCGTGAGATGAAGGAAGATAAGCTCGTTACCACGTGGGTTAAAGCCACGAATTGGTTGGACCAGCATCTGCGCGAAGTACTGATGGCCGCCGGCGGCGTGATTGTCGTTATCGGTTTGATCGTGCTGTTCAACTGGATGAAAACCCGCGACGAGCAAGATGCCTCGGAGAAATTGGCGCAGGCGCGCGCCGAGTATAATAAATCCAATTACACGGCGGCGATTCCGGTGTTGGAAAAGCTGGTGAGCGATTTTGGCAATACCCAAAGCGGCAGCATGGCGATGATCTATCTCGCGAATGCTTATATGCAAACCAAGGATTACGCCAATGCCGAGAAATATTACAAGAAATATCTCGACGACGGCAATGCCGATCCGATTCTCCAGGTGACCGCGGCGGCGGGCGCGGCGGCAACGCTGGAAGAGCGTGGTGAGTTTGCGAAGGCCGCGAAAATGTATGAAGAAGCGGCCAATGATTTTAGCGATTCTTATCGCGCCCCGCAATTGCTGCTTTATGCGGCGCGTTCGTATAAACAGGCGAACCAACTGGAAGCAGCGCGCCAGGCCTTGCAAAAATTAATTGACAAATACCCCAAATCAACTTTGCTGGAAGATGCGAAGATGTTGCTCGCGGAGACGGGACAGGCAAGTTCGTGAGACCGTGAGTGAAGTCCAGCCGGTGCAACGGGATATTTCTACAATCGAAAAACCCGTGCGCGCCCGCCGGACTTCGCTCAGGCACGATAAAACACTTGCTATTTTGTTAAAAGATACTTATATTTATGTGCTTGAAGTGGGCCTAAAAAACCCACTTTTTTATTGTTATGGATATTTTGCACGATAAACTGCACGCCCTCATTGCGCCGATTTTGCAGAACCATCAAGTTGATTTTGTTGCGCTGGAGCTGAAAGGCAGCAAGCAAAATCAGCTTGTGCGGGTGGTGGTTGATCAAGATGGCGGCATTCCGTTGGACACTTGCACCGTTATCAGCCGCGCGCTTTCCGCTGAATTGGAAGTGGCCGATCTCATGCCGGGGCGCTATCGTCTCGAAGTGTCGTCGCCGGGAACGGATTGGCCGCTGAAAACCGCGCGTGATTTTGCGCGCAATCGCGGCCGGCTGGTGCAGGTGGAATATCGGCAGGACGGCAACGTTATGCAGATTGAGGGCAACATCGAACTGGTTACGGAAGCCGCGGTTACGATCGCGTCGGCAAACGGAAACGTGGTGGTGCCGTTGGCCAGCGTGCAAGTGGGGAAGCTTCAATTAAAATGGTAGTTGGTAACGACAAGTTACCTGGTTTTATCGGAGTCACCCTGAGCGAAGTCGAAGGGTAGTTTTATAGGATTAGCATCATGAAAAGCGAAATCGCCGAGGCCTTCTCGCAAATCGCCAAAGAAAAAAATATCGAGAAAGAGCAGCTCGCGGAAATTCTCCATTCGATCGTGATCGGGATGATCAAAAAGAAATACGGCACCGCCGATAATTTTGACATCTACGTCAACCTGGAGAAAGGTGAAATTGAAATTCACCAAAACAAAAAAATCGTCGAAACCATCGTTGATCCCGTTCACGAGATCGATCTCGAGACGGCGCGCAAAACCGAGCCGGATCTTGAAGTCGGCGATGATTTTATGGAGATCCTCAGCCCCGAGACTTTTGGGCGGCGGCTGATTATTTCGGCCAAACAAAATCTCAACCAGCGCATTCGCGACGAAGAAAAGCGCATCGTTTTTGATGAATTTCAAAATCGCATCGGTGAGATTGTGATGGGCGACATTCGCCAGATCAATCGCGGCGACGTTTATATGAACATCGA
>CAZVZZ010000306.1:0-1974 GCA_964631505.1 uncultured Cytophagia bacterium | reverse complement strand
GGAGACAACGGTTTTGAAGACCGCGGAGGCCACCAGGCGCCCATCCATTCCCGGAAAAAAAGTATTTTAAATTTTAAATTGAAAATTTTCAATTTAAAATTTAAAAAGCCGTTATGACGATTCGTCCTACTGCTTCGGCGGCGCCGCGTGCGGGGTTTCGGAGATCGCCGGCGTGGCCGGCGGATTTATAAAGGCTTTGAGCACCTCGGCAAAATGCGTCGATTCTTCCATCCACGGATAATGGCCGCTGCGCTCAAAAATCTCCAACTTCGAATTGCGAATGGAAAAATGCAAACGGCGCGCGGCGGCGCGTATGAAATACGGATCGTACAGGCCGTACAACAAAAGCGTCGGCGTATTGAGACGGGCTTCCTGGCCGTCCAAATTGTACCGCACCAAATCGCTGCGCACAAATTGATTGAAATTATAGATCGACGGTTTGCCGGCCTGGAGCGATTTTTCAAAAAGCGTGCGTTGCGAAGGGCCGTAAAAATTGAAATATAAAATCGCGGTCGTCTGCAAATTTTCAACCAGCGCTGCAACGTTGCGGGCTTCATACTCGTTTTTGAAGGCAGTGATCGCCGCTTCCCACTTCGGATCTTTCCGCCGCGGATGGCGCTGCAAATTCTCATTCACCAAGCGAATGTCGTCTTCCAGGTTGCCGAGCAGAATGCAATCCACCAGAATCAACTGTGACAGGCGATTGGGATATTTCAGCGCATATTTCATGGCGATGAAACCGCCGTGCGCATGGCCGAGCAAAACGATGCGATTCAAACCGAGATGCTGGCGCAACGCTTCGAGATCGTCCGCCATGTGCTCGCTGCTCAGTTGCGCCAGATCGGTAATCGGCGCCACCTCGCCGGTGCCGCGGGGATCAATGTAAACCAGCGTAAAACCCGTCTCGAGAAATTTAAGCGTGTTTTGATACAGCCGCGAGTCCAATCCCCAGCCGACGCCTTGCACAAACAGCGCGGGACCGCTGCCGCTGACCACGTAGGAAATTTCGATGTTGTTGAGCCGCGCTTTGAATGCGCCATTCTGCAATGGCGGCGCGGCTGTAAACGCAACAGCCGTGTGGCTGAACATCCAGACGGCTGTGAAAATGAGGAATCTCTCCTGAATCATCATGCTTCCTTGCAACCTCAGAAAAACGTTATTGGGTTCGCCGGCACGGCCGCTCACTCGATTTTTCTTTTAAAAAATCGAAGCGAGCGGGCAAACCAGCAAACCTTGTTGAGATTAATCCGCGGCGTTGGTGCCGCTCAGGGCGCGCTGGGCGTTGACGCGGCCGCCGGTTACCATTTTGCCTTGCAAAGCCGGCGACGCTTCAACGGTTGCCAACAACCTTTCTTTCACCTGCAAAGGCGTCCAGGTGGGAAATTGCGCGAACAATAAACCCGCGACGCCCGCGACATGCGGCGTCGCCATCGAAGTGCCCGACAATTTTTGATAGCCGTTATTCGGCGTCGTGCTTAAAATTTCTTTGCCCGGCGCCGCGAGATCCACGGAAGTGGCGCCGAAATTCGATCCCGGCAGGCCAATCACATTGCCGCCATCGCAACCACAAATACCGCCGCCGCTGCCGCCGCCGAAAACGGCCAGATCACCTTTGTGATCGATGGCCGCAACCGCGACGACATTGGGCACTTCATAATTCGAAGGATAATTGGGCGAGGCGTCGTTGTCTGTGCCATCATTGCCCGCCGCCGCGACAAACAGCGAGCCGGCGTTGTTGGCGTAGTTGATCGCATCTTGCAACGCTTGCGAAAAACCGCCGCCGCCCCAACTGTTGTTCATCACCCGCGCCTTTTGATTGGCGCCGTAAATGATCGCTGAAATCGCATTCGCCAACGTTCCCGAGCCGTTGCCGGCCAGAAATTTCAACGGCATAATTTTCACGCGCCAGTTTACGCCGGCGACGCCGACGCCGTTGTTCCCTATTGCTCCGATGGTACCTGCAACGTGGGTGCC
>CAZVZZ010000305.1:0-1977 GCA_964631505.1 uncultured Cytophagia bacterium | reverse complement strand
GGCGCGGCTGCTGCCGAGGAAATGCTGCATCATGAATGAGAACGCCAACTCTTCGCCGTCGGCAGTCGTCGTGTAACCGGAGAGTGTGCTCACCGCGCTGAGGGTGCCGGTTTTTGCGTGCAGCACGTTGGCCGCAGCCGTGCCTTTCATGCGGCTGCGCAATGTGCCATCAACGCCGGCAATCGGCAGCGTCGCCACAAACTCACTTCGAATCGAAAAATTTTTCCACATCGCGGCAAGCAAGTGCACGAGATTCGCCGGGGTGACCAAATTATAATGCGACACACCGGAGCCGTCGACGCTGTGAACCGCGTTCGTGTCCACGCCGGCGTTGCCGAAAAATTGCCGCATCACGCGAATGCCTTTCGCCGCGGTGCCCGGCCGGCCCAATTTCTCCGCGCCGATGGTTTTCAATAGCAGCTCGGCGGTCAGGTTGTCGGAAACTTTGTTGAGGTTGATCAAAATCGGCATCAGCGGGCTGCGATGCTCGGCGAGGGTTTTTAGTTTCGCCGGCGCCTCGCCGCGCAGAACTTTGCCGCGCACGGCAATTCCCGCCGTTTGCAATGCCGCGTGAAAAAGTTTGCCGCAATAAATTTCCGGTTCCAAAACATTCAGGGCTTCCTCCGGCGGCGTTTCATTCTGCGCAATCGCGCCGTCAACTAAAATCGTATTTTCGTTTTCTTGCCACTTTCTGGTGATGAGCAGTGGCGACAATTTCAATGAATCGATTTGCGTTTTGCGATTCATCGTGACGCTCTTATTCACCAGCATGACGTGATCGGTCGGCGGTTCGATTTGCACGCGCGCCGGCCGGCCGGCGGTATCGGCGGGAAAAACGCGGACGGTAACGGCATTGTCATTCACGGTAAGCGCCGAAAGCCGCGGCTCGTCCGTGGAAGGATCATCGTCCCACATCCAGCCGTCGCCCCAGCGCAAGTCGTCAAAATAAAAATCGTCGCAAATGAGATTGCCGCGAATTTCCTTGATGCCCTGTTGCGCCAGATTCTGCGCGAGACCAAATAAATCTTTGTCGGTTAAATCCGGATTGCCGCGGCCGATCAAATATAAATCGCCCGCCATCACACTCTCGATTTTTTGCGCGGAATCGCAAGCGACGCTGGTGCGAAAAACATACGCCGGCCCGAGCACGGACAGCGCCGTTGCGGAAGTGAGCAGTTTTTGATTGGAAGCGGGATGCGCCAGCAGGTCGGCGCCGCGTTCGTAAAAAACTTCGCCGGTGCGCAGCGACACGATTTTGATGCCGGCGAGCGCATGCGCCAGCGCCGGATCATTTAAAATCGGCTCGAGACGTTGACGCAATTCCGCCAGCGTGCGCGCACCGCCGGCGGGAGAGATCTGCAATTGTTTGGAAGTTGAACACGCGGAGAGAATGAGCAAAAGGCAAACAGCAAAAGGCAAAAGACAAGTGGGGAAACGGCGAGGGAGTCGAATCATATTGGTTCAAAGAATGAAGTGATGAAAATTGGAACTATGTTTAATCAATCATTAACCGGCCGCTGCCTTCAAAACGGCGCGCGCAAAACTTTTCCCACTAATTTGCCGTTAAATTCGCCGTGTTCGATCACCACTTCGCCGTTGACCAGCACAAATTCGATGCCGGCGGGATATTGATGCGGCGCGGTCCACGTGGCGCGGTCGATGACGGCGTTGGCCTCGAAGATGACGACGTCGGCATAATTGCCGATTTGCAAGACCCCACGATCTTTGATGCCCAGCGCGCTCGCCGGCAGCGCGGTGATTTTGCGGATCGCCTCCGCGAGATCGAAAAGCTTTTCTTCACGCACATATTTTCCCAACACGCGCGGGAACGTGCCGAAACTGCGCGGATGCGGATTGCCAAAACGCAGCTTGCCGCTGGTGGCGAACGCGGCGCCATCGCTGGCGATCATCGCGTGAGGATCTTTCAACACGCCGGCCAATTCTTCTTCACTCATGCCGAAGCCGACCATGCTGCCG
>CAZVZZ010000304.1:0-1985 GCA_964631505.1 uncultured Cytophagia bacterium | reverse complement strand
AATCAAATCGGCTTCTATCCCCAAGGCCCCAAATTCGCCGTGGCCGTGGGCGCGACGAGCAATGTGTTTTATGTGACCTCGGCGAATCAAGCCGACACGGTGTTTGCGGGCGCGCTGGGAGCGGCGCAGGTGTGGCCGCACTCCAGCGAGTCGGTAAAGCTCGTCAACTTCACGGCCTTGCAGAAAACCGGCGAGTACACGATCGTGGTTCCAGGTCTTGGACGTTCGCATCCGTTTTTCATCAAAGACTACGTGCATCAGGAATTGTCGGTCGCGCTGATTAAAGGATATTACTTTCAGCGCGCCTCGACCACGCTCACCGATCCCTACGCCGGAAAATGGAAACGCCCGGCCGGCCATGCGGATACGCAAGTCTGGATACATGCCTCGGCGGCAACGCCGGCGCGGCCGGAAAATACGGTCATCGCCGCCGCGCAGGGCTGGTATGATGCGGGAGATTTCAACAAGTACATCGTGAACTCCGGCATCACCACCTACACAATGCTCGCCGCCTACGAGCATTTTCCGGAATATTATCGCGCGCTCACGCTGAACATTCCCGAGAGCAGCAACGCCCTCCCGGATATTTTGGACGAAACCCTGTGGAACCTCAATTGGATGTTGACGATGCAGGATCCGAATGACGGCGGCGTTTATCATAAGCTCACGACGGCCAATTTCAGCGGCGCGGTGATGCCGCATCAAGATACGGCGCGGCGCTACGTTGTGCAAAAAAGTACGGCCGCGACGCTCGATTTCGCGGCGGTGATGGCGCAGGCGAGCCGCATCTTCAAAAATTTTTCTGCGGCAATGCCGGGGTTCGAGCAAACCTGCCTGACGGCCGCGCTCAAGGCCTGGCAGTGGGCGCGCCGGAATCGGAATGTACGTTACGACCAGAACGCGCTGAATGCGGCGTATAATCCCGATATCACCACGGGCGAGTATGGCGACGGTAATTTTACGGATGAGTTTCAGTGGGCCGCGGCGGAGTTGTTCATCACCACCAAAGCGGATAGTTTTTTGAAAGTATCCAACCCGCTGGCCGGTTCATTCGGCGTGCCGTGGTGGGGCGGCGTCAATACGCTCGGGCTGTATTCGCTGGCGTTTCATCGCGCGCAACTGGGAAGCGCGATTGACACGGCCCGGGTGGTTTCGGCGTTGCTTGGTTTGGCGCGCAGCCTGCGCGATGAGGCCGCCAGATCTGCCTATCGCGTGGTGATGGGAATTAACAACGGCGACTTTGTTTGGGGCAGCAATGCGGTTGCCGCAAACCAGGGTATGGCCTTGCTGCAAGCGTACCATCTCACGCGCGAGCCCGCGTTTTTGGACGCGGCGACGCAGAACCTCGATTATCTGCTCGGCCGCAATGCGGTGGGTTTTTGTTTCGTGACCGGCGCCGGGCGCAAATCGCCGCTGCGCATCCATCACCGGCAATCGCAAGCCGACGGCATCGTTGAGCCGGTGCCCGGTTTATTGGCGGGCGGGCCGAATCCGGGACGGCAGGATGGCTGCACCGGATACATTGGTTCGGAACGAGCACGAGCATACTTGGATGATTACTGCAGCTACGCCTCGAATGAAATCGCGATCAACTGGAATGCGCCGCTGGCCTACGTTGCCGGCGCTATTGAAGCGTTGTACTCACCGACGGGCAAGCCCACCGGCGTTCGTGACCAAGAAAACGAGACGGTTCCCCAAGGATTTGGTCTGTTGCAAAATTATCCGAACCCCTACGGGCGCCCACCTTTTAATCCCGTGACCAGTATTCAGTTTTCAGTGGGCAGTGATCAGTGGGTTGGTTTGAAAATTTTTGATGTGTTGGGAAATGAAGTGGCGACTTTAGTGGATGAGAAAAAGCCGGCGGGAAATTATCGCGTGCGCTTCGATGCCGCCCGGCTGGCGAGCGGAGTTTATTTTTATCAATTGCAAACGGGAGGTTCGGCGCGAAGCTTTGTTGCGACCAGGAAGATGATCGTTGTGCAATA
>CAZVZZ010000303.1:0-1995 GCA_964631505.1 uncultured Cytophagia bacterium | reverse complement strand
AAACCGCCATTGCCGAGGGTTTGGCGCTGCGCATCGTCGAGCGCAAAGTGCCGCGGATTTTGCACAACAAACGCGTGGTCACGCTCGATCTCGGCGCGATCGTCGCGGGCACGAAGTACCGCGGCCAATTTGAAGAGCGCATGAAAGCGATCATGAACGAATTGTTGCGCGCGAAAGACGTTATCCTTTTTATCGACGAATTGCACACCATCGTCGGCGCCGGCGGCGCCAGCGGCTCGCTCGATGCCTCGAATATGTTCAAGCCCGCGCTCTCCCGCGGCGAGTTGCAATGCATCGGCGCGACCACGCTGAACGAGTATCGCCAGTATATTGAAAAAGACGGCGCGCTCGAGCGGCGCTTCCAAAAAATCATGGTTGATCCGCCCTCTCCTGAAGAAACCATTCAAATTCTCAACGGCCTGAAAGATCGCTACGAAGAGCATCACAAAGTTCGCTACAGCGACGAAGCCATCAACTCCGCGGTGAAGCTCTCCGAACGTTACATGACCGACCGTTTTCTGCCGGATAAAGCCATTGACGTGGTGGATGAGACCGGCGCGCGCGTGCATCTGGCCAACATCGTGGTGCCGAAAGACATCACCGAGTTGGAAGAAGAGATCAAGCAAATTCGCAAAGAAAAAGACGTCGTCATTAAAAATCAGGAGTTCGAGCGCGCGGCGGTGTTGCGCGATCAAGAGAAACGCTTGAATCGCAAACTGGATGCGGCCAAACGGCGCTGGAAAGAATCGGAAGAAGAAACCATTGCCACGGTGAGCGAGGAAGACATTGCCGACGTGGTGGCGATGATGACCGGCATTCCGGTGCAGAAGGTCGCGCAATCTGAAACCGACAAGATTCTCAAAATGGAAGAGGCGTTGAAGAGCCGCATCGTCGGGCAAAATGAGGCGATTCACTTGCTGTGCCGAGCGATTCAACGCACCCGCGCGGGTTTGAAGGATCCCAATCGTCCGATCGGCTCGTTTATTTTTCTCGGCCCGACCGGCGTGGGCAAAACCCAGCTTGCGAAAGAACTCGCGAAATATTTGTTTGAAAAAGAAGACGCCTTGATCCGCCTCGACATGTCCGAATATATGGAAAAATTCTCGGTATCGCGGTTGACGGGCGCGCCGCCGGGATATGTCGGCTACGAAGAAGGCGGTCAGCTTACCGAGAAAGTGCGACGGCATCCGTATTCGGTGGTGCTTTTCGATGAAATTGAAAAAGCGCATCCGGACGTGTTCAACATTCTTTTGCAAATTCTGGATGACGGCAGCCTCACGGACGGCCTCGGCCGCCGCGTCGATTTTAAAAACACGATTTTGATCATGACTTCGAACGCCGGCGCGCGCGAAATCAAAAAAGCCGGCGGCTTCGGCTTTTCAACGCAGGAAGCGGAGATCGACTATTCGAAGATGCAAACGAAGATCATGGACGAGGTGAAACGCCTGTTCAATCCGGAATTTTTGAACCGCGTTGACGAGTTGGTGGTGTTCCATAATCTGGAAAAGGAACACATGGGCCAGATCATCGACATCGTCGTCAAAGAGATGCTCGGCAAAGTTTCGGATCGCCAGATCGAGATCGAATTGACGCAGGATGCGAAAGATTTCATCATCAACAAAGGCTTTGATCCGGTTTATGGCGCGCGGCCGCTCAAACGCGTGATTCAGAAATATATCGAAGATCCGGTTGCCGAGGAAATGCTGAAGGCCACGTTCAGCGACGGCAGCCAGATCAAGGTGCTTTGCGAAGGCAACGCGTTGACGTTCATCGAAACCGGCCGTAAAGCCGTGGTGAAAAAAGAAGCAAAAAAATCCGCCAGTCCCCCACCGGAGCCGGAGTCGGTGGAGAATTAGTTTATTCAGTTTTATTGAAAAAGCCCGGTCATTCGCACAGAATGACCGGGCTTTTGATTTTGGTGGAAATTCTACAGAACCATGGTTTCATTATCACGACAAACTTCGCTTTAAGGGAGACGTTTGTAGAAAAAGTTTC
>CAZVZZ010000302.1:0-2014 GCA_964631505.1 uncultured Cytophagia bacterium | reverse complement strand
CTCATCGGCTACTTCGACGGCTCGAATGGCATCACGCAGCGCGACGCCGACAAAGCCGCCTTTTACGCGCCGTATGAGTTGTCGCCCAATAATCCGAACGTGCTGATTTTGGGCACGAACCGTTTGTTGAAGTCCGTCAATCGCGGCGATAGCTGGACGGCGCTCAGCACTGAAATCGACACGGCGATCACGAGCGTGGCCATTGCGGAGGGCAATGACAACATCATGTGGTTCGCCACGATGGCGCGTGTTTATAAAACCGAAGACAACGGCGCGACTTATGCGAACGTGACCGGCGCGAATTTGCCCAAACGTTTTCTCACGGACATCGAGTTTGAACCCTCGAACAATCGCAACGTGTACTTGACCTACTCCGGTTACGGCACGCCGCACGTGTTCAAATCCACCAACGCCGGCGCGAGTTGGACGGACATTTCCAACAATCTGCCGGACGTGCCCGTCAATGCGATTCAAGTGCATCCACAGAAGCCCAATATGCTTTTTCTCGGCACCGATATCGGCGTGTTTCTCAGTGAGAATGGCGGACAAACGTGGCAACCGTGTACGAATAATTTTCCCACGGTGCAGGTCGCCGCGCTTCATTTGCATCTCAAAACCAATCGGGTGTATGCTGCCACGCATGGCCGCGGTGTTTACAGCGCCGAGATTCCGAGCAGCGCGGCAGTGTTGAACGTGAATGCGAACGAACTTCAAATTCAAACCAAGCCGGGACAAACCGGTGAAGCGAGTTTTACGCTTACCAATCCCGGCAATGCGGATTTGAATTTCAATATCACCACGAGCGGCGGCGAGCCGGATGCCGTCATTCGAAGCGCGAACGGGGCGCAAACGACTTTGCCGGCAGCGGCTAACATGTCATTCCGTAGAAGTTTTTTTTCCAATAATGATCATCCTGGTATCAAAAAGGATCCTTACAGGATGACAGGGCAAGAAAAAACGTTGGCGCTTGTTTCATCCACGGAAGCGCAAGGCAGCGACTTATTCATCCTTGACGACGGCAACAATACTTCGGACGATTTTATCGGCGAAGGCCCGAATAGTCCCAATAAATTTTATTGGATGAATCAATTCGAGCTGGCGCAGGATTTTTTGCTTGAAGGATTGCAGGTTTATATGCGCACGGAAACGCAAACGAGCAATGTCGTGGAAGTTGCCATTATGGATAAGGACTTTGATGATTTGCTGCGAACCAACGTCAATATGACCCTGGCGTCAACCGGCGGTTGGTACACGATTACCTTCACCAATCCAGTACGCTTCAAGGCCGGCGACACATTTTATCTTGAGATGGGCGCCAACGCGGCGATTGCATATCCGGCGGGCGCCGATAAGAATGCGCAGGTACCGAATCGCAGTTTTCACTACAATTGGGTCATCAATGATTATGAAGCGATCGGTGCGGTTACCGGTTTTGAGCGCGGCGCGTATTTAATTCGCGCGCTCGGTACGAAGGGCAGCGGCGGCACGAATCAGCCGCCGGTGGCGAGGGCGCAGTTCTCGAAGTCGCGCGCCAATGTGAACGAGGCCATCACGTTCGACGCTTCGCAATCTTCCGATCCCGACGGGCAGATCGTACAGTATCGCTGGGATTTCGGCGACAATACCACGAGCAATCAAAAGATCGCGACGCACGCGTATGCGCAAGCGGGAAATTATGTGCCGAAGCTCACGGTAACGGACGACAAAGGCGCGACCGGCCAAGCCATTGGTTTCATCACGATCGCCGCCGGCGGCACGAACCGGCTCGTGGTGAATCCACTCAGCGGCACCGTGACGCCGGGTGGCGCGCAAGCGATCAGAGTTACGTTCGATGCGCAAGGCCTCGCGGAAGGCAATTATCAAGGCCAGATCAGCATCACCAGCAACGGCGGCAATAAAACGATTCCGGTGCAGATTCGCGTGAGCAACACCACGGGTGTTGACGACAATGTGGCCGATCTGCCGCGCGCATTTCGGTTGGCGCAAAATTATCCGAATCCATTCTCCGCGAACG
>CAZVZZ010000301.1:0-2015 GCA_964631505.1 uncultured Cytophagia bacterium | reverse complement strand
GATCGCGGTGCCTTTTGGTTTGGGCGCCGCGATTTTTATTTCGGAATTTTGCAGCACGCGCCTCAAAGAAACCTTCAAGATCGTCATCGAATTGCTCGCCGCGATTCCCTCCGTGGTGTGGGGCTTCATCGGTTTGACCGTGATGAATCCGCTCATTATAGAAATTTTTGACGCGCCCATCGGCCTCAACGTGTTGAACGGCGGCATCATTCTCGCGTTGATGAGCGTGCCGATCATCGTGTCTATCGGCGAAGACGCGCTCAAAGCCGTGCCGGATTCCTATCGCGAAGCCTCGCTCGCGCTCGGCGCCACGAAATGGCAAATGGTTTATCGCGTGCTGCTGCCGGCCGCGAAAAACGGCTTGCTCGCCGCGGCGCTGCTCGGCGTTGGCCGCGGCGTCGGCGAGACCATCGCCGTTTTGATGGCGACCGGACACGCCGTGCAGATTCCCAACAGCCTGCTTGATCCCGTGCGCACGCTGACCGCCACCATCGCCGCCGAGCTTGGTGAAACACCGGTGCGTTCGGATCACTATCAAGTTTTGTTCATTATCGGCATTCTCCTGTTCTCCATTACGTTCGTGGTGAATCTGGTCGCCGATTTGGTGGTGAAAGGAATTAGAGGAAAATAAAATCTTGTCGCTGGTTGCTCGTTGCTGGTCGCTGGTTTCTTGTTGCTCGTTTCTTGTTGCTGGCCGCTACCAGATATGAACTACAAGCTACAAGCTACCAGCTACAAACAACCAGCTACAAGCTACCAGCAACCAGACTATGTTTACA
The DNA here is from genome assembly GCA_964631505.1 of uncultured Cytophagia bacterium. GTDB lineage: Bacteria > Zhuqueibacterota > Zhuqueibacteria > Zhuqueibacterales > Zhuqueibacteraceae > Zhuqueibacter. Next base: position 1,236 of record CAZVZZ010000301.1, on the reverse strand, counting down.
GAAACCGCATTAGTTCGCAAAAAAAAACGCACCGAGACCGCGGCCAAAGCGGTTTTTCTGGCGATGACGATTTTGATGATCCTGCCATTGCTGATGATTTTGGCCTACCTGTTTTATAAAGCCATTCCCATTCTGTCGCTGGATTTTCTCATCACCAACCCGAAAAACGGCATGCGCGCCGGCGGCATTTGGGCGCCGTTTTTGGGTACGCTCTATTTGGTGGTGATTTCGCTGCTGATCTCCACGCCCATCGGCGTGCTCGCCGCGGTATATTTGAATGAATATGCGCGGGACAATTGGTTCACCCGCATCATCAATCTCGCCGTGGTCAATCTCGCCGGCGTGCCGAGCATCGTGCATGCGCTGTTTGGTTTGGGCGCGTTCGTTTTGTTTGCGGGCATGGGCCGCTCAATTCTCGCCGCCTCGCTCACGCTGGCGATCATGACGCTGCCGGTGATCATCGCCAGCACCAAAGAGTCGCTCGCGGCCGTGCCGAAAGCTTTCCGCGAAGCGTGTTGGAACGTCGGCGCCACGCGCTGGCAAACCATTCGCCACATCGTGTTGCCTAACTCCATCAGCGGCATTTTGACCGGCGTGATTTTGCAGGTCTCCCGCACCGCCGGTGAAACCGCGCCCGTCATGTTCACCGGCGCCGTCTTCTTCAAAAAAATTTCCGAGGGCGACATTTTCGCGTACAATCTTTTCGATCAGTGCATGGCGCTATCGATGCATTTGTTTACGATCTCCACACAAGTACCCGACGTTCCGAAAGCCTTGCCGTACGGCACCGCCGTCGTCCTGCTCGGCACGGTGTTGCTCGTCAATGCGCTGTCGATTACCCTGCGCGTTTATTTGCGCTCGCGAAAGAAATGGTAGGCTGGTTGCCGGTGGCTCGTTGCTGGCTGATTGTCACTGGTAACCGATGACTGGACACTGATCACTGGCATTTTCCATTTGACTTTCGCCGCTTTTCCGGTTAATTTGAAACATGATTACAGCTTGCAAAAAACGCTGCATCTCCCGCATGGCGCGAGTTTAACACCAGCGGCAGCGCCAATTACGAATCACGCTTTATCTTTGCGTTTTACCTTTACGTTTTACCTGCATGCCAACTTCCGAAAAGAAAATCGAAATCTCCAACCTGTCGGTCAAATATGGCCCCGTCGCCGCGCTGAAAGGCGTTTCGTTCGACATTTATAAAAACGAAATCATCGGCATCATCGGCCCGGCGCAATC
>CAZVZZ010000300.1:0-2027 GCA_964631505.1 uncultured Cytophagia bacterium | reverse complement strand
AGGACACCGCCCTTTCACGGCGGTAACACGGGTTCGAATCCCGTTGGGGACGCCAGGCAAGCCAGAGAGTTAATTGCTTTCTGGCTTTTTTATTGTTGACAATGGCTTAATTTTTTTGTAGTATTCGGCACGTGATATTTGATACCATATTCATGTACGACTTAATCGCAGGGTTAATATCATGCCAGAAAATTTTTTTCGATCGTTGATCCGACCGTGTTGTCTCGCGGTTTGTTCCTTGCTGCTTGGAGCCATCGGCCTTACGGCTCAAGTCAAACCGCAGCAGGAAATCAAACCGGTCAAGCTCGAGGTCAAATCTGATGCGCAGGTTTATCCCATTGGCGGCAAAGCGGCCATCACGATTACGCTGCAAGATGCGAACAATAAGCCGACCAAAGCCGACCAAGAGTATATTATTGAACTCGACGTTCACTCTCTTCCTTTTGACCGGCTCAAGAAGAAAATGCTGGACACCATCCGCGTCGGTGAAACGGTGGCGCAATTCATGCTCGAGCTGGACGAAGCCGGCATTTTAAAAATTCAGGCCGTGCATTTTGAAAAAATTTCGAAGCTGCTTCGTCACGACACGGTTATTCGCGTGAAGCCGGCGATTCGATCTTTGCCCCGTTCGCGGCCGGGCGCGTTTATTCCTGGTTTCGACACGGGTTTTATCGGCGCCGGCATGATGGCGGCGCCCTGGCAATTTGTCACCGCGCAAGGCACGGAACTCATTCTCAAAATCAGCCCACAACGTCCTTTACTGGCGGACGGCAAAGATGCGGCGACCATTCATTTGTTTTACGGCAGCGAAACGGGGATGGCATCAAGCAATATTCGCATTCAGTTGTTTAGCAGCAGCGGCACGCTCGCGCCGATGCCGCCATTGATTATTCCCCAAGGGGAAGATTACGTGCAAACGACATTGACGTCGAATAAAGTTGAAACGGTAACGGTTGAATATCTTGGCTCCGCCCCAGAAGTGCCGTTGAACGGCCCGCGACAATTGCAAATTAGATTTGCTCCTCCCATCACCCAACTCGAGCTTAACGCCAGCCCGCCAGTGATCACACTCGTCGATAAATCCGATTTGATCGTTCGCCTGTTGAATGAAACCGGCACCACACCGATTGCAACGGACACCGCGCGCCTGATTTCTTTTGCGATCGACAAAGGCCGCGGCGAAATCGAACAAAAAGAAGTGGAAATTCCGGCTGGCCGCTTCGAAGGTCGTACCAGTTTTCTCCCCACCTGGATTGGTGAAGTGAGCATTTCGGCGGCAACGCCGGATTTGCAACCGGTGAGCGTTCCTGTGAAAGTGACCTTGCCGCTGCTGCCGCTCACGTTATCGGCATTGGGCGGTTTGGCCGGCGGCGTGATTGCATATTGGAATGGAAAAGATTCCAAGTGGTGGCGTGTTGCCTCCGGCTTAATCACTGGTTTCGTGCTTTATTGGGCCTTTATTTTCGGGGTGTTGAATCTCATTCCGCGCGCCATTGTGTTGAATCCGCTCAGCGCCTTCGCGTTATCAACGTTGGGCGGCTGGCTGGGCACGGAAGTTTTTGCGCAAATCATAAAACGTTTCGGACTTTCAACTTAAGGTTTCCGATATTTTATCAATCAGGAGATTTACCCATGTTTCGTCGTCGATTGATTGGTTTCGCGGTTTTGTTGGGCCTCGGCTTGATAATCTGGTCGTGCGCGCAGGATTATGTAACCGGCAAGCGGCGCATCACGCTCGTCAGTGAATCGCAGGAAATTGCCATGGGCGTCGAGGCTGATCCCGGTATTGTCGCCGAGTTTGGCGTTTACAATGACGCCACTTTAGGTGCGTTTGTTGACGGCATCGGCCAATCGATGGCCAAAGTTTCGCATCGGCCCACGTTGAAATTTACCTTTCGTCTGGTGGATTCGCCAGTGGTGAACGCTTTCGCCGTGCCCGGTGGTTTTGTTTATTTCACCCGCGGCATTCTCGCGCATTTTAATGATGAAGCCGAGCTGGCCGGGGTGATGGGCCACGAGATCGGCCA
>CAZVZZ010000299.1:0-2029 GCA_964631505.1 uncultured Cytophagia bacterium | reverse complement strand
CGCTTTATTTAAATGCGACGTCGATTCCACTTGCGCTTGGCGGCAACTTTGGCTAAATTGAATTTGCCGTTAAGGCACGTGAAAATAATTACCCAATCCCAATAGTCAAAATTTTTGGAGAAACGTATGCCAGTACAATTACCCAATCAGCAACAAGTTGTCGGAGAATTAAATAAAGCACTCGGGTGGGAGTTGCGGGCGCAGGCGCTGTATGCGCATTATGCGGCTTACGTCAAAGGCCTGGAGATGCTGACGCTGAAAGCGCACTTCGAGGAAGAAGCGACGGAATCATTCGGGCACGCGGCCAAGGTGCGTGACCTCATTGCCACCCTCGGCGGCGAGGCCGTCACCACGCGAGATGCGTCGCCGATTGTGCACACCGAAGATTGGAAAACGATGCTCGAAGAGGCTTTGAAAACCGAACAAGCCGCGGCAGCGCAATATAAAAAGATTTTGCCAATGGTGGAAGCCTACCCGCCCTTCAGCCACACGATCATTCATATCATGAAAGATGAAATGAATGCCGTCATCGAAGTTGAAGCATTGTTGGGGCGGTAATAACCATTCACCAAACAATTTCCAGTCGCAGAAGGCGGCCAACGGATAAAGTTTCAAAAATTCGTTGGCCGTTTTCCGCATCGGGCGTTTTTTAAAATACGCAACCACGGATGATTTCCTCAAAACCCTTTCCGCTTCTCCGGATTGTTGCCCTCGAGCAAATTCGCTTTCACGAAGCGCCGGAAACTGATCGCGCCGCGCGTTTGGTGGAGCGTCTCGCTGAAGACCGGCATATTCTGAATCCACCGATCGTGGCGCCGCTTAAAAATGCCGCGGGTTATTTGCTCATCGACGGCGCCAATCGCATCAGCGCCATGCGGCTGCTGGGCTATAATTGCGTGCCGGTGCAGATAATCGATTACGATGACGCGATGTTGCGTTTGGGAAGCTGGCATCACGCCGTGATGCGCTTGCCATGGCAGGAGTGGCTGGAACAACTGCGCGCGCTGGATTTAGCCCTGGAGACGGTTTCGGTGGCCGAGGCGGAAGGCGCCTTGACGAGCCGCGATGCCTGCGCGGCGCTACTGGCGGCGGAAGAGCAAGCGGCGATCATTCCGGCCAGCAAAAATCTGCGCGCCGACGTGAATGCGATCACGCGGCTCATCGACACGTATAAAAAAAATTATCCGTTCGAGCGCGTCGATCAAACCAACTTTCTGGAGCTGAAAAATTTTTACCCCGATCTCGCCGCGCTGGCGCTCTTCGCGCCGTTTGAAAAAAATGAAGTGATGCAGTTGGTCACCGAAAATTTGAAATTGCCGACGGGATTGACGCGCCACAGCATTCCCGGCCGCGTGCTGCGCATGAATATTCAGCTCGACGTGCTGCGCTCCGATCTGTCGCTGGCCGACAAAAACGATTGGCTCGACGCCTTCGTGCGCATGCGCCAGCAAGAACGCCACATCCGATTTTACCCGGAGCCGGTTTTTATTTTTGATGATTGAACCGGATGGCAACGCTTACGCTCGACGCGCCGGTTGTTATTTTGTTAACCCTTCCAGTTTTTCCTTCGCAAAAGAATTATCCGGCGCCAGCGCCAGCGTTTTTTGGTAGTGTTCAATCGCCGCGGCTTTCTCGCCTTTCTCGAGATAAATTTCGGCCATAAAAAAATACGCCATCGCCGCATTGGGGTTGAACTCGGCATTGAGCTTGAGCATTGCCAGGGCGTCGTCGCTTCTTTTCGCCGCGCGGAGCCGATTGGCCAGCCGATTTAACGTCCCGTCCCGAAAATCATACACCATGTCGCCGTAATATTTTTCCCGCAGCTCGCGGTATTTTTTAATCGCTTCTGGCAGTCCCGCTGTCGTCGTGGTTTCAAACAAGATATCATCCAATGGCCGTGGTGGCCGATTCTCGCCGTGATGGCAGGTGTTGCAAGTCACCGGCATCGATTTGCCGGCAATTTTAGCGAGATGCTCATTATTGATGGCCTGCACCATTTGCAGCATCACGCGGGCGGTTTGTTTCGTCG
>CAZVZZ010000298.1:0-2035 GCA_964631505.1 uncultured Cytophagia bacterium | reverse complement strand
TGAATTGCGAGCGCGACGAATTGCCGAACAAAGTTCGCGAGCTGATGGACAGCCGCAAGCATCTGGAGCGTGAGCTGCGCGAGCTGCGTTTGCAGCTTTCGAAGCAGGAAATTTTTGAATTAGTGAATCGCGCGACGGCGCTGAACGGTCTGCGTCTCGTGACCGCAAAAGTCGAAGCGGCGACGGTCGATGATTTGCGCGCGATGAGCGACACGCTGCGCGATAAGCTCGGCAGCGGCGTCGGCGTGCTCGCGGCGGTGATGGAAGATAAACTCAATTTCGTTTGCGTCGTCACCGACGATCTCATTAAACAGAAAAATATGAAAGCCGGCGATATCGTCAAGCGCGTCGCGGCCATCGTCGGCGGCTCCGGCGGCGGTCGCCCGCATCAAGCGCTCGCCGGCGGCAAGGACGTGCATCGCCTCGATGAAGCGTTGCGCCAAGTCAACGTCATTGTTCAGGAGTTGAGCCATCGCGGCTAATATCTCACAATCTTTATCGGCAGGCGGCAAAGTCTTCGAGCATTTGCTGCAGGTGCGCGTGCAACGCGGCGCCGGATATTTTGTTTTGATCGACCCCGACAAATGGGAACTGAAGCAATTGCCGGAGATTGCCGCCGCCGCGAGCGAGAACGGCGCGGACGCCATTCTCATCGGCGGCAGTTTGTTGATGCGCGCCAGTTTTGACGAAATGGTCAAGGCCATCAAAAGCGCGTCGAACGTGCCGTGTATCGTGTTTCCCGGCAGCACGATTCAGATTTCGCGCTTCGCCGATGCGATGCTGTTTCTCTCGCTGATCAGCAGCCGCAACGCGGATTATTTGATCGGCGTGCAAGTGCTGGCGGCGCCGGTGATTCGCCTGCTCGGCATCGAGACGATTCCCACCGGTTACATGTTGATCGAATCGGGCCGTGTGACTTCCGCCGAATTTATGAGCAACTCGCGTTCGATTCCGCGCGACAAAAACGACATCGCGCAAGCCACGGCGCTGGCCGCGGAATTTCTCGGCATGCGCATGGTTTATCTTGAAGCCGGTAGCGGCGCGGATTTTCCCGTGACGCCGGAAATGGTCGGCGCGGTGTCGAGCTTCGTCAACGTTCCGGTGATCGTCGGCGGCGGCATCCGCACGCCGGAAGAAGCGGAAAAGCGCGTCAAAGCCGGCGCGTCTTTTGTGGTGACCGGCAACGTTTTGGAAAAAAGCAGCAACCGGCATTTGATTCGCGAATTTGCGCAGGCGATTCATGCAACGTAGTTTTTATAAGCTGCAACGAAAAAGGAACCGCAACTAAAAAGCTTTTTCGTTGCGGTTCCCTTTTCGTTGCAAAAATATTATGGCTGAAAACTTTAGGTGCAGTTCTCATTTCGTTGCAAATAAGGTAGTTTAAAAATTCGATGATTGATTTACACTCACATTTGTTGCCCGGCATCGATGACGGTTCCAAGGATTGGGATGAATCGTTGGAAATGGCCCGCCAAGCCGTTGCTGACGGCACCACCGAGCTGCAAATTACCCACCACGTTCTCGATAACTCGCAATATCGCCTTGAAGCGGAAATTCTCGAAAAGTACGACGAGATGAAGCGTTTGCTGCAATCGAAAAAAATCAAGCTGACACTGCACCTCGCTTGCGAGATTTTTTATCAGCCGGACATGGAACTGAGCCACCAAATTTCCACGTTCAACAACAACGGGCGATATTTTCTCGTCGAGTTTCCGATGCAGGGCATTCCGCGCGGCGTGGATGACGTTTTCTTTCAAATGATTCTCGACGGCAAAACGCCGGTGATCGCGCATCCGGAGCGCAACGTCGGCTTTTTGCGCAACCCGAATCGCGTGTATGAATTTGTGCAGCGCGGCGCGCTCTTTCAAATGAATGCGGGCAGCTTGAGCGGCAAATACGGTGACGGTGTCACCGGCCTCGCGATGGCGCTGATGAACAGCCGGCTCATTCACTTCTTCGGCAGCGACGGCCACAACACGCGCTCGCGCAAAGTCTGCATGGGCGAAGATTACAAAATGGTCCGCGACATGTGGGG
>CAZVZZ010000297.1:0-2055 GCA_964631505.1 uncultured Cytophagia bacterium | reverse complement strand
GGTCGATGAGATTGCCGATGGCGCCGCCGAGAATAAGCGCCAGCGCCAGGCGAAAGATGAACCGCGCTTGCCGCATGCGATAGAGATACATCAACAACGCCAGGCTCGCAATCGCGGCGAACCCGGCATAAAACCACGCGTGGCTGAAATGAAACCCAAAGGCGATGCCGGGATTTTGCACGTACACAAAGCGCAAAATGCTGCCGAGCGCGTCATACGTTTCATGCAGATTAAAACGGCTTTTGACAAGAATCTTGGTGGTTTGATCGAGAATGATAATGAGAAACGAATAAAATAAAATGGCCATGCTTCCCTTCGACTTCGCTCAGGGTGACATTGTGAAATTAGATTGATTTGTCGTTTGCTGGCGCAACGCCGTCAGCAGTGCTTGCATGTCCGGCGGCAGCTCGCTTTCGAAGTGCAGCGTTTGTTTCGTAAACGGATGCACAAAACCGAGCACGCGCGCATGCAGGGCTTGCCGCTTGAAATTTTCCAACAACCCCGCCAGGCGGCGCGTGTCTTCCACGTTCAGCCCGGTCAAATTGTTTTTGCGGCCGGCATAAACCGGATCACCAAATACCGGATGGCCGCGATGCGCAAGATGCACGCGGATTTGATGCGTGCGCCCGGTTTCTAAATTTAAGCGCAAGAGGCTGAGATGGCGGAATTTTTCCGTGACCTCATAATGCGTAACGGCCCATTTGCCGTGATCCGCGGCCACGACGATTTTCCGGCGATCACTGTTGCTGCGCGCCAAAAAACTCGAGATCGTGCCGCGCTCCGGCTGCGGAAGGCCCCAAACCACGGCGATATATTCGCGCGCCGTGGATTTCTCCTTAAATTGCGCCGAGAGCGCCGCATGTGTTTGATCATCGCGCGCGGCCACCAGCAAACCGGAAGTTTCTTTATCCAGCCGATGCACGATGCCGGGCCGGCCTTGCCCGCTCATTTGCGACAGCGTTTCGTAATGATAGAGCAACGCATTCGCCAACGTGCCGGAGGGATGGCCGCAGGCCGGATGCACCACCATGCCCGCCGGTTTATCGACGACGATCAAATAGTCATCTTCATAAACGACGCGCAGGGGAATGGCTTCGGGAACAAGCTCGCTGGGCGGCGGCGCTGCGAGGCGCACGACAATCTCCTCGCCGGGGGAAATTTGATAACTCGGCTTGATCGGCGCGCCCGCCACGGTGATGAAACCGTCGCCAATGAGCTGTTGAATGCGCGAGCGCGTGAGGTCGGGCAAAAATTGCGTGAGATATTTGTCGAGGCGTTCCTTGCGTTGATGCTCCGCAACCTTCAGCATTCGCGTCGTTTCCGGCGCCGCAGAAAAGCGCGCCGGCGCCGCTTCAGTTGGGGCTTTTGACATTGCGCCAGTTGTCGTTCTCATCACTCGGCGCCGGCGGCTGCACCGGAAATTTGGCCGGGGCCGGCGCTTCCGCTTTATGCCCTTCAAACAACACCAGCGACACCAGAATGATCATGCCCACGGTCACGGCGCTGTCCGCCACGTTGAACACCGGCCAGCGGGTGTTTTTAATGCCAACGTCGACAAAATCGATCACCTTGCCGTACGCAAAACGGTCGATGAGATTGCCGATCGCGCCGCCCAGAATGGAGGCCAGCGCGAAACGCGCCGGAAACGGCTCCTGCCGCATGCGATACAGATAAATCAAAATGATGATGCTGGCAATCGAAGCAAAAATCGTAAAGAACAGCGGACTGCCAAAGCTCAAGCCGAACGCCATGCCGGGATTTTGGATATACGTGAAGCGCAGCGTATCACCGAGCAGCTCGATCGACTCGCCGAGATAAAAACGTTCTTTAATGGCGATCTTGGTGATTTGATCAAAAACCACGATCAGCGCCGTGAACAACAACACCCACATACCGCGTAAGGATGAAAAAAGAGACATGCAATAAAGCGTGAAAAATAAACGGTAAAAATAAAACGCCAAAAATTTAAAATAAATGGCCGCAGCATACACCGGCAGAATGATTTGATATCATGCCGCCGTTAAACCATGCTGCCGATTCGGGACAGACCCGAAA
>CAZVZZ010000296.1:0-2063 GCA_964631505.1 uncultured Cytophagia bacterium | reverse complement strand
CTCATGCATACGACGTCGCGCGCGTCTCACGAATGACCGTGACTTTGATTTGGCCGGGGTATTCCAATTCCTGTTGGATTTTTTTCGCGATATCCGAGGCGAGCAAATCCGCTTCGGCGTCGCCGATTTTATCCGGCTGCACCATCACGCGAATCTCACGGCCCGCCGAAATCGCGTACGCTTTGGAAACCGCCTCAAAACCATCGGCAACTTTTTCAAGCTTGTCGATGCGTTTCACGTAGCCGTCCAGCGTATCCCGGCGCGCGCCGGGCCGGGAACCGGAAATCGCATCCGCCGCGCTCACCAGCAGCGAAATCAAATTATCCGCGGGAATGTCTTCATGGTGCGAGCCGATGGCATTGATCACCACCGGATCTTCATTATATTTCTTCGCCAGCTCCATGCCAAGCTGCGTGTGCGTGCCTTCCTGATTTTGGCTGATCGCCTTGCCGATATCGTGCATCAATGCGGCGCGCTTCGCCAGCTTCACGTCGAGCTTCAGCTCCGCAGCCATCATGCCGCACACGTGCGCGACTTCCTGCGAATGCGACAAGACGTTTTGGCCGTAGCTGGTGCGATAATAAAGCCGGCCCAGGATGCGAATCAAATCCGGATGCACCTTGCCGATGCCGACGTTCGCGATCGCCTCGTTGCCGGCGCGCCAAATGCTTTTCTCCACCTCCTGCTCGGCCTGGGCGACAATTTCATCGATGCGCTGCGGATGAATCTTGCCGTTGTTGATCAATTTTTCGAGCGCGAGCCGCGCGACTTCGCGGCGGACCGGATCGAACGCCGACAGCACCACGGCCTCCGGCGTGTCATCGACGATCACCTTCACGCCCGTGGCCTGCTCGAACGCTTTGATGTTGCGGCCTTCGCGGCCGATGATGCGGCCTTTCACCTCTTCCGAGGGCAGCGGCACCACCGACACCGAAGTTTCCGAGGCGTGTTCCGAAGCGATGCTCTCGATCGTCATCGTGAGAATGCGTTTCGCCTCGCGCGTCGCGTTGGCTTTCGCTTCATCGACGATGTTTTTATAAAGGTCTGCGGCCTCTTTATTAAAATCGCGGCGCAAATTTTCAAAGAGCTGCTGCTTCGCCTCCTCGACGGAAAGCTGGGAGAGGCGCGTCAACTCGGTTTGCTGCTGTTTGAGCAGTTTCGAGGCTTCCTCATGTTTAATGCGCAGCGCTTCGCGTTGCGCGATGGCCTCATTTTCTTTCTGCGTGGCGAGATTTTCGCGCTGTTTTAAAGCGTCCTCGCGGCGATTGAGTTTTTTTTCGCGCTCTTCCGCCCGCCCCTCGCTTTCTTCAATCTTGCGCAGGCGCTGCTTCGCTTGATTCTCCTGTTCGTCGCGATAGCGGAACCATTCTTCTTTCGCTTTAACGATGATTTGATTTTTCTGCCGGTCCGCTTCTTTTTGCGCCTGCTCTAAAATATCCGCTGCCGTGCTCCGGGCTTTGCGCAAACGCGCTTGAATGACCGCCTGCGCCAGAAACCATGCGGCGGCAAACGCCGCCAGGCCGACGCCGGCGGTTATGATCAAATTTGACATGGAAATCCTCATCACGGAAAACCCCGACCTCCCGCCGAGAGAAATCGAAGGTAAAGTTCAAAACGGCGTTGTCCACATGAATCTTCATCGCGGGCTGTAGCTTTTTTGAGGAGATTCAGTTTGCGCGGTCCCGCGCAACAAACCGCGAATATGGCCGGCCATCACGTCCATGTTCATTTTAACTTTGTTACCGGCGCACAGCGGGTTCGACCAAATGCATTCGACGCCTTTGCAATAATCTAAACGGAGATCGCAATTCTGCTGGCGCTGATATTTCGCCGCGGGCATCATCTTTTTGGTCACTTCTTCACGGCGAAATTCACGCGGCTGCGTTTGCACGTGAAATTCGACCATCTTGTCCCACAAAAAATTGTGGGCCTGCACCAACTGTGAGGTTGACAACTGCTCGAGAATCGGCTGTAACGGCTGATTCTTAAAAATACTCACGATCATTTCCAGACGCTGGCTGAAGGTAAGCTCTTCCGAAGCGCTGCGTCCATTCGGTTTCTGG
>CAZVZZ010000295.1:0-2081 GCA_964631505.1 uncultured Cytophagia bacterium | reverse complement strand
CCATTATCATTATTCGACGAAATCAAACAACAACACCACATCCAATTGCGCGCTGCTGAGTGAACGGCGATCGGCAGAACTGAGAATGATTTTGGAGATCGCCATATTCGGGCCGGCTTCCGCCAGGCTATTCAAAAAATTCAACGCCGCGGCGCGCGAACCGGAAAAGTTCGCTTGCACCGGCGTGCGGGAACCACCCGGCCCGGAATAAGAGGGGCCGGCTTCAAACAGCGTCGCGCTCAAACCGTTGTCACCGCCGAGCTTTTTCAGCCAGGCCGAAAATTCGGTGAAGCCCATGCGCGGCAGGCTGCCGCCGCCCATCATCGCCGCGCGCTCGCTGACGCGGCCAATCACCATCACGCTGTTCAAAGCGCTGCCGTTACCGGCGGGTTGAGTGGAAACTGTGCGCAGTTCCTGCGGCGCCGCATTGCTTTGCATGTCCTGCGCCGCTTTCGTGATTGCTTCGTTCGAGGGCGAAGTGAACTGCACCATGAAGCTGTTGTTGTTGCCGGAATAGGAAATCAATGAAAAATCATTGTCACCGCCAAACGACCGGCCCAGCGCGCTGACCGTGGAGGCGCCGATGCGCGTGGAAGCAAACAGCGGATCAAGCGCTGAGCTTGACAGCGCCGGATTCGGTTCGGGTTGCAAATTTCCCGTGTTCGCGCTGTCCGTCGGCATCAAGTTGCCCGTCAACGAGCTGTCCGAAATGCTGGGCAGCGTGGTGAGGCTGCTGTCCTCGGCTTTGTCTTTCGATTTCGGAATCATGATATAAACCGCCACCAGCGCGGCTAAAATCAACGCGGCCACGAGCAGATACACCATATTACGCGACGAGCCGCTGGCGGCTTTGGGGGTATTCATCGAAAGTGGCCGCGTGGCGTAGGCGGCGCTGCCGGCCACCGTCTCGCGCGAATAGGCCGAGGGCTGCGGTTCTGCAACAAACGCCGGGGCCTGCTCATCATCGGCCGTTTCGCCCAGATCGAGATTCACGGTTTGGGCAAAACTATCATCTAACTGGCGCTCCTCACGGTTTTCCTCTTCGCCCATGAGATTAATATCAACCATTCGCCTTCTCCACACAAATTTTTGTCAAACGCATTACATTCCTTTTAAAGCGGCGCCCACCGGAATAACGAAGCTTTCCGGTTGCGCCGGCACCGGCGGCTCGCCGCTTTGATTGGCAATTTTTATTTTTTTAAACGGATTGGCGCGATCAATCCGCACGTTATGGGTGTTTTGCAACGTCTCCAAAATCGCCGCCGTCACCCCGTCGCCATAAAGATAGATCGCGCGCAAATCTTCGACGCTTTTCCCCAATTTATAGTCGATAATGAGGCGGCGCAACTCCTTCGAGATCAGCCGCGTGGCCTGATCGTCGTCAAGCTTTTGCGCCGGGGCTTCGCTCTGCAAATCCAGATCGTGCGACAAATAGAATTGCGTGCCTTTTAACAACGAAAATTGGCAGCTCGCGGCGCCGACGTCGATCAGCGCCACATATTCATCTTCCGCCGTTTCATAATTGTTCACAAAAACGCGCTGCGCCGCAAAAATATCCACGTCGATGGCGCGCAATTGCAAATCCGTATTCTTAAAAATTTCTTTGCAATAATCGACCACCGCGCGCCGGGCCACCACCGCCACCACCTGCGCAAAATCTTTGCTGTCGTCCGCCGCCAGCCAGGAATAGTCGATAATATACTGCTCGAGCGGATTGATCATGCACTGCTCCACTTCCCAGCGCATGTGATCCTTGAGTCGATCGCCCTGTAAATTGATGTCGACGGGAATTTTTTTAATCGTCACCAGGCTGGAATCGAGAATAAAAACGCCGGAAGAAATCTGAAAGTCGGCCGTTTCATACAGCCGGTTGATGTCTTCGGCATAGCGGCGAATCAGGGTGGGGTCTTGCAAAGCGGTGAAATTAAGCGCGGTTCGAACCCGTCCCTGAGAAAGCCGCGAAATGCGCGATTCGCCTGCGGCTTTGGTAAGCTCCGCCATACGCAAAGCGGTATCGCGGATGCTGATGCCGACCATTCCATTAGTAGCGGCAAATGCCATAATCTTCTCTCACCTTACAC
>CAZVZZ010000294.1:0-2120 GCA_964631505.1 uncultured Cytophagia bacterium | reverse complement strand
TTGGACGACGCGCACGATTCGTTTTGGCTTGCTCAGCCAGGATGAAATGATGATTTTGTTCGGGTATTATTATAAATTCTCCACGACCGGCCTGGCGACTGAAGGCTTGGTGGCAGTTCCACAAACTTTTGCGCTCGAACAGAATTATCCCAACCCGTTCAATCCGGAAACGACGATCAGTTATCGCTTGCCCAAAACAAGCGAGGTCGAAATTGCGATTTATGAGGTTTCCGGGAAATTGCTGGCCGTGCTCGTGCAGGCAACGCAAAATGCCGGCACGCATAAAATTGTCTGGGAGGCGCACGGTGTTTCTTCGGGCATGTATTTTGTTCAAATGCGCGCCGGTGATTTTCAGGCAACGAGAAAAGTTTTGCTGTTGCGGTAAGCCGGAACGGCGTGATATTGCAAATGGTGCTTGACTTTGCTGAAATTATATTTTTATTTGATTGGGCAGTGGGAGGAGGTTTCAACCGGAAAACGTTGAGCTGCAAGAAATCCATGATGCAACGGAATGGGTCTCTTTTTGAAAAATGGCGCGACTGGGCGTTTGATCATTCTAAATCGGAGCAGCCATGATGGCGCGTGAAATTATTCTCAAGAAACGAGACGGCAAAAATCTCACCAGCGACGAAATCAATTTTTTCATTCACGCTTATTTACGCGGCGAAATTGCCGACTATCAAATGTCGGCCCTGCTCATGGCGGTTTATTTTCAGGGCATGAGCTTCGAGGAAACGGTCACGCTCACGCGCATCATGCGCGATTCCGGCGAAGTCGTGGACTTCTCCCGTTTGCCGGGTACCAAAGTTGACAAGCACAGCACCGGCGGCGTCGGCGATAAAGTGTCGTTGATTCTCGCGCCGCTCGTTGCGGCGGCCGGCGTTTATGTGCCGATGATTTCCGGCCGCGGTCTTGGCCATACCGGCGGCACGCTCGATAAACTGGAATCCATTCCCGGTTTCAAAACGCGGCTGCCGCTCAGCCGTTTCAAAAAGCAGGTTGAAGAAATCGGCGCTTGCTTGATCGGCCAAACCGAAGAAATTTGCCCCGCTGATCGCCGCATCTATGCGATGCGCGACGCGACGGCAACCGTGCAATCGATTCCGTTGATTTGCGGCAGCATCCTCAGCAAGAAACTCGCCGAAGGCATCAATGCGTTGGTGTTGGATGTGAAAGTGGGCAACGGGGCTATTTTTGAGAATGCCGAATCTGCGGAAGAACTGGCGCAGCATCTCATTCGCACCGCCACGGCTTTTAATTTGAACACGGTGGCGCTGCTCACTGATATGTCGCAACCGCTTGGCATCGCGGCCGGCAACTGGATTGAAGTCGTCGAGTCCATTGACGTCCTGCAAGGACGCGGTCCGAGTGATACTCGGCACGTGACCTTGGCGCTCGGGGCAATCATGTTGTGGCTTGCCGGCAAAACGCCAGACTTGCAAAGTGGAATGGTACAACTGCGCACTTTGCTGGATAGCGGCGCCGCATGGAAAAAATTTTTAGAGATCGTCCGCGCCCAAGAGGGTGACGTTGCATTCTTGGAAAAACCTGAAAAATACCCCGCGCCCAAATACCGTTTGGAGGTACAAGCCGAACGCGCGGGTTTTGTCGCGTCGATTAACGCGCGGGAAATCGGGCGACTCAGTATGTTACTCGGGGCCGGCCGCAAAACGGTTGATGATGTTATTGATTATACAGCCGGGATGTTGATTCGCAAAAAGGTCGGCGAGCGTGTGCAAATCGGGGAACCGCTGATCACGTTGCAAAATTCCGGTCAACCGCCGGATGAGGAATTGGCGCAGTCAGTGCGAAGCTGTTTTGTGATTGACGATACGTTTGTAGCTCCGCCGCAACTATTGCGGAAACTTTTGAGCGCGCAAGGGGTTCATGCGATTACGGAAATCGCGTGAATGGTCGGTATATAAAGCCGAACGAACCGGACACACGACGTCGAGGCTTTTGAAAAAGCGAAGGGTGTAAAATAAAAGATGCACTCCCGTGACAAAAACCTTGACTTTTTTGCCGAAGTGTTGTATTTTTAACTTTGTTCTTTTATCGTAATTTCCGGCCAGGTAGCTCAGTCGGTAGAGCAACGGACTGAAAATCCGTGTGTCCGCAGT
>CAZVZZ010000293.1:0-2123 GCA_964631505.1 uncultured Cytophagia bacterium | reverse complement strand
AGGGTGAGGAGAAAACGTATCAGAAGTTGTTGGTGGAATCCGACATTCATTTGAGTCCGCAGGCGCTAGTGCTTTCGCCGGAATCAACGTGGCGCCTCGCCGCGGCCATCGTCAATGAAACGACGGCTTATCGCCGCACCATCGCGGCGGCGAAAACGGCAACCGCCATTCTTCGTGAAACGACGGCGCTCGCGCTGCCGCCCCGCGAACAAACCTGGCTCGACAAAATTGATCGCGCGTTGGAAGCGCTGCCGGAAAATGAAGACGAATTAATCGCTGGTATGACGGAAAAATATGGGCATCTCTTTTTGCGCGAGAGTTACGGATTGTATTCGGCGTTAACGCACGCCAATTCAGAATAAAATTCTGAAAGTTGTTTGACTGACAAATAATCTTTATAACCACTAACGCACAAAGGCACGAATAAAAGCCTCTTTTTTCTTGGTGTCTTCGTGTCTTGGTATTTGAAAAATTCTTGAATATTTAAAAGGACGCACACCCATGACCAAAGCATTACTCTGCTGTTTTCTCTCCCTGTTTTTGGCGCAAATTTTATACGCGCAAAAATCGCTGTATTTGGAAGAGATCAAAAAATCCGCCGAGAAGGGCTGGAACGAATATCCGCAAGTGATTGCGCAATGGAAAGCGACGACCAAGCCCAACGTGTTGTGGGGCTACGACTCGCCGGCGCATCCGATTTATCTCGCGAGCACGCTGGCGTTTTTGTACGAGCACACGCAAGATAAATCTTACGCCACGAAGACGGTAGAACTGTTGGCGATGTACGGCGATTTGCGCAACACCTATCCGCCGGATTATGCCAAAGCCCGCGCCGAATACATGAACGGCGTGCCGGCGATTGCCAATTTCTTTTTTATGGCGCCGTACATTCGCGCCTATCTGCGCATTCGCAACAGCGGTGTGGTTGACGCCCAAACGAAAACAAAAATCGAAACCGATCTCGCCGGCAGTGCGGATTTCATTTTTCATTTTCCGGAATGGGGCGCGCACAATCGCGCCATGTTGCGCGCCGAAGCACTCATCTATGCGGCGCTGGCAATGCCCGATCATCCACACGCCAAAAAATGGCGGCAAATGGCGGAGATTATCGCGAACGATAATTTGAAACAATGGGAGATTGAAGACGCCACGGTTTATCATCCGGTCTGGCTGCTCGCGCTGTTTTCGTATGCCGAAGCCGCGAACCAGCCGGAAGTGTACGCCACGCCGATCATCAATTACTATCTCAAATATTTTACCAAGCTGATGGCGCCGAGCGGCTTGGTTCCCGAATTTGGCGATGCGCGTTGGAGCTCGTCTTGGGAAGGCCTGCGCTTCGTGCCGATTTTTGAAAAGGGCGCGGCAGTTTATAAAAACGCGGAAATGAAATGGGCCGCGCAAATTACCCTGCAAAATGCCAAAAAACCCAACACCGTTCTCGGCGTCGGCGAGGCTTATGCTTTGACGGACGCTTATCGCTGGGCCGATGAATCCGTCAAAGCACAACGCCCGACCAGCTTGAGCCAAGAAGTTCTCGAAGATGTCGTCGGCAAGAAAATCGTTTTTCGCAACGGCTGGGATGAATCCAGCACCTACCTGCTTCTCAATTACCGCGACGAAGGCGACGGCGGCTGGCTGCACCGCGAGTTTCTGCGGCAAACGATTTCCGTCGAAGAAGAAAAGATGCACCACGGCCACTCGGATGAAAACAGCATTGCGCTGCTGATGAGCAAGGGTTCGGTGCTGCTGTCCGACGCGGGTTATCGCGACGATTTGCCGAGCGGCAAATTTGGCGCGTTCCGCGCGGATTATTTTCATAATCGCATGGTCGCGCGCAAAAACAAACGCGACAAATATCAAACCTCGCTGATTGATTTTGTGCAAAACTCCGGCGCCTATCGCCCGGTGCGCACGCAGAAAATCGATTTTCTCAATTTAAAAGAAGTCGACATGAGCCGCACGCGGGTGATCGACGAGAATCTCGGGTATCAATGGGATCGCGTCATCACGTATATAAAGGAACAGAATTTTTTCATCGTGATCGACGGCATCAAAATTTTGCGGCCGGACTTTTTCACGTTTTCAAACTTCTGGCATGCGCAACACGTTTTAGCGCGCGGCGA
>CAZVZZ010000292.1:0-2146 GCA_964631505.1 uncultured Cytophagia bacterium | reverse complement strand
ACGCCGCGCTGCCGGCGCCCGAAGTCGGCAAAGACACGTTGGGCGTGGAATTTACCACCGATGAAAACGGCCATCATTTTACGGTGACGATCAACGGCGTGGAAGACGCGGTGTTGACCGATGTGGATAAATTCCGCAACATCACGCCCAGCTCGACGTACTACGGCGGCATCATGATCAACGGTAACACGAACAATGGCGTGGATTATTTTTATTCGGCGCGCACGATTGATAATGTCGCGCCGCGCGCGGTGACGGATTTGACGGTGACCGCGGTTTCTGCTTCCGCGATTTCTTTGAAATGGAAGGCGCCGGGCGATGATGGCGCACAGGGCACGGCAGATAAATATGATATTCGTTACTCGACCTCTCCTATTAATGACGGTAATTTCAGCAACGCCACACCGGTGGCCAATGCGCCGAAACCGGCGGCGGTGAACACGACGCAGACTGTGACGGTCGGCAATTTGACCAGCAGCACGACGTATTATTTTGCCATGACGGCGACGGATTTGGCCGGCAATGTTTCGGAGTTATCGAACGTCGTTTCCAGCGCGACCACGACGGTGAGTGTGGTGACGGATGATTTCAACCGCGCCGGCCCCGCGCTGGGCGCGCAATGGAAGGCTGATCCGGCCATTAAGATTGTCGAAAACACCGCGCAAAACACGGCCACCACGGGGGACTTTCGCATTGCCATTTTTGATGCGGTGAAAAATCCGACAGAGGCTTCATTGAAATGGGGACCAAAGTCCACGCCACTCGGACATCAATTTAGCGGCCTCGTGGTCATGGCCACTGGAACCGGCGGCGGCACCACCAGCAACGGTTATTTGATTCAATATAACCAGCCGGACAGCACGATGGTTTTATGGCATGTAGTCAACGGCAAGATTGCGCTGGATGAAGGCGCCATTGATGAAGGCCAGTCATTTGTCAAACGCCCGCCGGCCGCTTCGGTGATGAAAGTCGAACTCAGCACTGATGCCACCGGCCATACGTTTACGGTTTATATCAACGATCAACTCGCGCGAATCTTGAAAGATCCGGATAAACGCGAAGGCACCGGCGCTGGCGCCTTGTACGCCGGTTTTATGGTCGATCGTTTTGAAAAGGGCGAAGAAAATGCGATTGACTCGTTCAGCGCTTCGACGCCGGTGGGCCGTCCGAAAAAGCTGGAGGTGTTTGACGGCAATAATCAAATCGGCTCGATTGAGTCGCCGCTGCCCAATCCACTCGCGGTGCTGGTGAGCGATAGTCTCGGCAATCCCGTGCCGAACGTGCCGATCATTTTTGAAGCCAGTGCGGCCAGCGAAGCGAAGATCAGCAGCCCGCCGATTCTCGACGGCAATATTCGCCTTGAAGCCGAGCAGGGCAAGTTCAATGCGCCGATGGAAGTGCGCAACGATCCGAATGCTTCCGGCGGCAAGTATGTGATTTACCCGGTCGGCGTGCCCGGCGAAGCGGCGGACACGATCACCGTTGACATCACGCAAGCGGGAACTTACTACATGTGGGTGCGCAGCTTGCAAAATTCCGATCGCGATCGTTGGGAAGTTTATGTCGATGATTCGCCGATACCGATTCTCTATGATGTTTTTAAAGGCAACTCGGTTTCGGGGTGGAATTGGGAGTTGCTGGCGGATCGCGGCGCCGGTTCCGTGGAAGAGCCGGAAATCAATCCGGTGACGTTCAATTGGACGCCGGGCAAGCACAAGATTGTTTTCAATGTTTTATTTGAAGAACTCGGATTGGACAAGATCATTCTCACCACCAATCCGGCGTTTGTTCCCAGCGGCCGCGAAGAGACCGGATTCCTTTCGGACAAAAACGGCGTGGCGCGCGCCGTGGTGGTGTTGGGGCCGAAGTCGGGCACGTTTACCGCGCAGGCGAAATACAACAATTTGGCGCCGGCCAATTTTACGTTTTCCGCTACCGGCGGCAAAGCCGCGAAAATTGAAAAGACCAGCGGCGACACGCAAAGCGGCTCTGCGGGCCAGCAACTGCCGCAGCCGTTTGTGGTCACTGTGCGCGATGCGAAAAATAACGTCGTCGGCGGCTACGCGGTCGATTGGGTGGTGACGGACGGCAACGGCAAGTTGAGCGCGTATCGCAGCACCACGGATTTGAACGGCAAGGCGCAAAC
>CAZVZZ010000291.1:0-2149 GCA_964631505.1 uncultured Cytophagia bacterium | reverse complement strand
ATGAATCGTCTGCGGGGCAATGCTCATGCTCACAAAACTTGAGGTACATCCGGAAGTTTACGACGAACTGGAAGAAGCCCGTTCGTGATACGACGAACACGCGCCGGGTCTGGGAAAAGAGTTTTTAGATGAAATCGAACGGGCCGTTTCTAAAATACAAAAAGCGCCGGAAGCTTGGCCCGTTTATTCGAGTGGCGTTCGTCGATTTCTCGTGCATCGTTTTCCATTTGCGATATTGTATCGATACGGTGATTCCACAATTCAAATCATCGCGGCTATGCACCAGCGTCGAAGGCCGGATTACTGGAAAGACAGAAAATTTTCTTAACGGTTAAAATTTTCATTGCAGATTTTTTCCTTCCAACCACTTTTGCGCTTCTTGAATTTGACGCTGCACCGACGCACTCGCCGTTCCGCCGATCGCGTTTCTCCGCTCCACACTCACACTCGCATCAAAACATTTCATCACCTCGTCGTCAAACGCCGGGTGCAGCGCGCGCCAGAACGACATCGGCAGCTCGTGCAAGCGGAACGCAACTTTTTCGGCGTGTTGCACGGCTTGCGCGACAATCGTGTGCGCCTGCCGGAACGGAATGCCTTTGCGCACGAGATAGTCGGCGATATCCGTAGCGAATAAACTGCTGTCAAGCGCCGCATTCATTTTATCGGCGCAAAAACGGCAAGTGGCCAAAGCCCCGGCAAAAACTTCGAGACAGTCGCTCGTTGTTTGCAGTGCTTCAAAGACGAGTTTTTTATCTTCCTGCAAATCGCGGCTGTAGCTCGCGGGCAGGCCTTTTTGCAGCGCCATGATCGAAGTGAGCAAGCCGATCACCACGCCGGCTTTGCCGCGCACCAGCTCGAACGCGTCGGGATTTTTTTTGTTCGGCATCATGCTGGAGCCGGTCGCGAATTTTTCGCCGGGATCGAGGAAGCCAAATTCCTGCGTGCTCCACAAAACAAAGTCGTGGCAATAACGGCTGAGCGTCGTGCAAATGTCGGCGCAGAGGAAAACGATTTCGCTGCAAAAGTTTCGCGTACCGGTGGCGTCAATCGAATTCGCCATCACGCGGCTGAAGCCCAACTCGCGCGCCAGCGCCGCGCGGTCAATCGGAAACGCCGTGCCGGCCACCGCGCCGCAGCCGAGCGGCAATTCGTCGAGGCGAACAATGAATTGCGCCAACTGCTCATTGTGCCGGCGGCACGCAGAAAATGCCGAGAGTAAATAATGCGCCAACCGCACCGGCTGCGCCTGCTGTGTGTGCGTGTAGCCGGGGAGGATAACGTTCTGTGACGCTTCCGCCTGTTCGACAAGGACACCCACCAAATTGCGAATTGCCGCTTGCAATTTGCCGCTTTGCTTTTTCAAGTAAAGCCGAAAATCCGTAACGACTTGATCGTTGCGGCTGCGGCCCGTGTGAATCTTCGCGCCCGCGTCGCCTGCCAGTTCGGTTAACCGCCGCTCGATGGCCACGTGAATGTCTTCATCGTCCGGCAAAAATTTGAACTGCCCGCGGCGAAATTCGTCTTCAATCGTTCGCAGCCCGGCTTGAATCTTCGTTTCCTCCGCGGCGCTCAAAATTTTTGCGGCGCGCAAAGCTTTTGCCCACGCCCGATTGACGGCAAGATCCTCCTCCCACATCGCGCCGTCAATCTCAATTGACCGGCTGAATTTCTCCATCAACTCCGCTGGCCCCGAAGCGAAACGTCCGCTCCAAACTTTAATCGGGCTTTTTTTATTCTTATCGCGTGCACGATTCTTGCTGATCGTATGCTTGTTGTTCATCACCACACCAACTAATATGAAATGCGTCGTTGTGAGTCCCGCACTTTCCAGCGGGGCAAAGCAATTTTTTGAAATTAACAGATCGCTTCGTCGCTAAAAGCGCTCATCGCGATGTCACTGGTTTTTTGAAAAAAGAGTAAAATTTTATCCGGACGATTCGCCCAATCCGAATACCAACAACTTTTAATCTCTTTTGAACTTGCTGTAATCCGGATGCCGGTACTCGCTCATTCCCGTGCCTTCGATGTCGATCAGCGCTTTGACTTTCAGCGGCAAACCGAAGAGATTGATGAAGCCCTCGGCGTCGTGCTGGTTGTAAACGTCGTCTTCGCCGAACGTCGCATAATCTTCGCGATACAGCGAGTA
>CAZVZZ010000290.1:0-2151 GCA_964631505.1 uncultured Cytophagia bacterium | reverse complement strand
TTTGGCGCGATAAAAATTTTCGCGAAAGCGATTGTTGTAAACATACTCCGTGCCCGTGCGCAGCCAGCCGGAAATCGTCGTTTTGGTCTGCCCGAAAAGCGGAACCGCGTTGATTAAAAACACCGTGATCATGGCGGAAAACTTTAGATTCGCTCGTCGCATCGAATGCTTTCTCTCCTGGTGATGATGAATTTTTCGCTTTCAATATAATACGCCGCGCCGCGAAAAGCAAGTTTGTTCGTCAGATAAAGCGCTTGCTTCTTTGCAGGTTTTTGTTTATTCTAATTGCATTGTTTCCGTTTTGGCTGAATCGCAAACCCAATGAGCGAAAATATAAATGGTTCCATTCAATCACCGCCGTGGCTGGCGTTTGTCCAGTGTGCTGCTGCTGTGCCTATTGACCGGCGCCGGGCCTCGGGCGCAGGCGCAAGATGGCGCCGGCCAATTGCGCGGCCACATCGAGCTAAAAACGCTGGTGTACGATAACAGCCGCATCGTCAGCAAAGAGATCAGCGCCATTTATCAGAAGAATGCTGCGTCCGCGCTGCCCGCGCTCGAGCCGTTGAGTTTTGTGATTTATCTCGACGACGTTCCACTCGTGCACGCCGCCAGCGCCAAGCCCGCCGCCCGCCCGCGTTTCGTGATGGATCAAAAAGGCCTGACTTTCGTGCCGCACGTGTTGCCGATTCTCGCCGGTTCGACCGTTGAATTTCCCAACAGCGATCCGGTTTATCACAACGTCTTCTCGTTCAGCAAAACGCGCACGTTCGATCTTGGCCGCTATCCCACCGGCCGCTCGAAAGCGATCACCTTCAACCGGCCCGGACTGGTGAAAGTTTATTGCGACATGCATTCGCAAATGAACGCGTTTATTCTCGTGTTGTCCAATCCTTATTTTACGCTTTCCGACGAAAACGGCAACTATCTTCTGCGCGACATTCCCGCCGGCGTGTATAAAGTCAAAGCCTGGTTTGCCCGCCTGCCGGAAAAAACCGCAAACGTCACCATTCGGGCGGGCGAAACCACGACATTGGATTTTGTGTTTCAATAAAAATATGCGAACACCTTTTCATTGTATCGGTCTTTTTGCCGCGATTGTTCTGCTGCCACTGCCGGCCGCGAGCCAGCCAACGATTGCCGTCGGCGGCATGATGACGGCCAATTTTATCAACGGCGGCGCCGCCGAAAGCCCGCTGCGGTATAACAACGGCTGGCCGGGGTTTGAGTTGATCGGCGACCTGTTCATGAATGCGCGCATCAGCGACGAGCTTTCCGCGGTTGTGGATGTGGAATCTTGGCGCGGCTGGGAACTTCGCGTCTACAACGCTGCATTCACCTACAAAATTTCCGGCGCGCGCTTGCAAGTTGAAGCCGGAAAATTTGCCGCACCGTTTGGCAACTTTTTGCCGCGGCGGTTTGCGCCGCAAAATTTCGTTTACAGCTATCCTTTATATAATGATTATCGCACCGGCCTGACGCTTGACAATATTCCCAGCGGCAACACTGCGTTGCTGAGCGGTCGCGGCAAAAACTCCATCGGCGCCGGCCTGCCGTTGGTGGCGCGCCATGCCTATATCACCGGTGTGCAGTTCTTCGGCCAACTCGGCGTCGCCGGTTATCATGTCGGTTTCGCCAACGGCGCGCTGTCCAATCCCAGCAATCTCAGCGAGAATAAACGGCCGCTGGTTTTCGCCCGCGCGCACGTGCAGCCGCTGATCGGCCTCAAACTCGGCGCTTCTTTCGCCAACGGCGGCTATCTCAACGGCGCGGCGCTGAAAAACACGCAACCGCATTTGCAAACCGAAAAATACCAGCAAACGCTCGCCGGCGTCGATATTGAATACAGCCGCGGGTATTGGGTTTTTTACGGCGAGGGCATTTTCAATCGTTGGAAAAGCCCGCTGCTTCGCGAGTCGCTCGAGGCCACGGCTTTATCGGCGGAAATGCGCTACAAAATTCTGCCGCGGCTTTTTCTCGCAGCGCGTTACGGCCGAATTCATTTTGCGGAAATCGCCGACCCCACCGACGTCGACGCGAACGGCAAACTTACGGCGCCGTGGGAGTTTCCGGTGTGGCGTCTGGAGCCGGCAGTGGGATTCCATCTTTCGCGCCACGCGCTGGTGAAGGCGGCCTGGCAGATCAACCGCACCG
>CAZVZZ010000289.1:0-2151 GCA_964631505.1 uncultured Cytophagia bacterium | reverse complement strand
GCGACCCGCCGCGACGGCGCCGGATTGATCCTTATATTTGATTTCGTATTGACGGACTGCTGCCTTTCCGCCCCGGGTGGAAACGGTCGGAGATTAGTATGAGGTGAGATCGCAACTGGTGTCATGACTTTCCCTTCTGCAAGTCCACGACTTGAAACGCCACAACGGGTCAACCCGAATGGCCCGTTGTGGGAAAATTGTTTCAAAAGATAAACAGCGCCGCCGCCAAAGTCAAGGGCGATTTTAAAAAAAATCATCAAAAAACTCTTGACATTCTCCTAATTGGTTCGTATACTTACTATAACCTTAGTAGGAGAATTGCAATGGCGATGCAGCACCATGAGCTTTCGGCGGCGGAATGGGAAATCATGCAGGTGATTTGGGACGCCGGCGCCCCGTTGGCGGTGCGCGACGTTTGGGAGCGCGCCTATCCGAACGCCGAAAAAGCTTACACGACCGTGCAGACGCTGATGAACATCCTCGTCGACAAGGGTTTTCTCAAGCGCAAGAAAGTCGGCATGGTCAACTTTTACAGCGTGGCCGTGGCGCGCGAGAAGATTTTGCGTAAATCGCTGGCGACGGCGGCCGGCCGCATGTTTGCCGGCTCGTTCGGTGCGATGGCCTCGTTTCTGGTCAGCTCCGCGTCGCTCAGCGCCGAAGAAATTCAGACGCTCCGCACGCTGCTGGATGAACAGGCTGGCGAAAAGAAAAACCGCTAAATTGAATTTATCATTCCGGGAGAGATATTCATGACGGACTGGATTCAAATCTTGAACGCGCAAGCGCCCGCCATTTTACGCACGCTCGGCCTGATGGAATTACAGATCGCGATATTGGCGCTGCTCGTGCTCGCCGGCGAACGCGTTTTCCGCCGGCCGCTGCCGAAAGTTCGTTACGCCTTGTGGCTCGTGGTGCTGGTGAAATGTTTACTGCCGCCTTTTTTCGCGCTGCCGGAATCCGCGCAAACTAAAATTTCGGATTTTGCCGCGCCGATAATTTTTTCGGTTATGGTTGAAGAGGGCCCGCTCGCCACCCCGGGCCTGTCGGCAACCGCGATGGTTGTCATGTTGTGGGCCGCGGTTTCGTTCGCGTTTTTGTTCATTGCGCTGCGGCGTTATTGGCGGCTGCGCACGCGACTCACGGACGCGCAACCGGTTGCTGTATCCGAAGTTTTTTCCGGCGATCCCCCCAAATTTGCGTGGCCGCCGATCTGGCGCGTCGAGAATTTGCCCACGCCGGCGGCCATTGGCCTGCTGCGTCCGCAAATTTTTTTGACCGGCGCTGCGGCCAAATCGGAACGCAGCGCCTTGCAGGCCATCCTTTATCACGAATTGGCGCACGTGCAGCGCGGCGACGGCTGGACGGTTCTGCTGCAAACGCTGGCGCAAATCCTCCATCCGCTCAACCCGTTCGTGTGGCTGATGAATCTGCGCCTCTCGCGCTATCGCGAAGAAATCTGCGATGATTTCGCGTTGCAGCACGCGGCGGTGTCGCCGCGCCGATACGGCGAAATTCTGCTGCAATTTCTTGAAACGCATACGGCTTCGCCTTTAACCGCGCAAACCGGCACCTGCTTCTTTGAAACGGCGAATGGATTCAAACAGCGTTTTCAATATCTTTTAACCCCGAAGGAGACAACCATGAATCGTTTGAATTGGCAGCACAAGCTCTTCGTTGGCGGATTGGTGGTTCTGTTGCCGCTGGTCTCATGGCAATGCAACAACCGGCCGGATTCGCCGGTGACGCCGGAAGAAAAACTGACGGCATCGGCGAATTTGACGCAATATGATCAGCCGCCGCAAATCATCAAGCAAGCGGCGGTGAAATATCCGCAACTCGCGCTCAAAGCGGGGATGAACGGCATGGTTTGGCTCAAGCTGAAAATTGATGAAAACGGCAAAGTGGAAGCCGTGCAGGTTGAAAAAAGCACGCCAACGAATCTCGGTTTCGAGGAAGCGGCGATCACTGCCGCGAAGGAGTTTGAATTTATCCCCGCCAAGCTAAAACAACAGCCGGTGGCCGCGTGGGTCACGATTCCGTTTCATTTCAAAGCCAATACAGCCGAGGCTGCGGGCGCCAACCGTTATTGGCAATTCAACTTATTTGATCCGGCCGCGATCATTGTTTCACCCTTCGACAATTGTTGATCGA
>CAZVZZ010000288.1:0-2238 GCA_964631505.1 uncultured Cytophagia bacterium | reverse complement strand
TTGCGGCTGCGGCATGACCATTCAAGGCTGTCTCGGCGGCATGATTTGCAGCGAATCGAAAGCCGTCAGCAAGGAAGTCGCGACCATGATGCAGGAAGGCAAAGGTAAGCCGGAAATTTTGCAGGCGATGGTGGTCAAATATGGCGAGCGCATTCTCGCCGCACCGACGAAAGAAGGCTTTAATTTAACCGCATGGATCCTGCCTTTTGTCGCGTTGGTGGTGGGCGGCTTTATTGTCGCCAAAGTTATTTCCGGCTGGAAAAAACAAACCCCGGCGCCGCTGGCGGCGGTTCCGGCTAAAAAAGAAGAAGCGCCCGCCGATCCTTATCAAGAACGGTTTGAGCGTGAGTTAAAAGAGTTTGAAAAATAGTTGCTGGCAGCTCGTAGCTCGTTTCGAATTGGAATTAGCGACCAGAAACAAGCAACCAGCGACCAGAAACAAGCAACCAGGAACCAGAAACCATGACTGAAATCATCGGCATTGTTCTCGCCATTGCAACGGCAGCGTTTATCGCTTACCCGTTGTTCCAAAAGCAAAAAAACAAAGTCAGCTTTGCCTTGAACCATCGCGCCCAGGAAATGGAAGCGCGCAAAAACGAAATTTATGCCGCCATTCGCGACATTGATTTCGATTATCAAATGGGCAAGTTGACCCAGGAAGATTACGAAACGCTTCGCCAGCAATACAAAACCGAAGCCATTGGCATGATGAAACAAATCGATCAGGCCGGCAGCCCCGCGGCGCGCAGCCGCACGGCGCAACGAGACGCTCCAAGCCGGGGCGCCAGAAACGCCGAACGCTTTTGCCATCACTGCGGCCAGCCGGTCGGTGCGGATGATCAGTTTTGCAACGCCTGCGGAGGCAAGCTCACGTGAGCGTCCTCCCTGCCGCCAGCCACGCTCCGGCGATCTCCGTTAAAAATCTCGTCAAAACCTTCGGCACCTTTTATGCGTTGCGCGATATTTCGCTACAAATTGCGCCGGGCGAATGTGTGACGATTTTCGGCCCCAATGGCGCCGGCAAAACCACTTTCCTCCGCATTCTTGCCGCGATTTCCCGCCCCAGCAAAGGCGAAATTTTGATCGACGGCCAGCCTTTGCGCGAGGCCACGCTGGCGCATCATCGCCGCCTCGGCGTCATCGGCCATCAATCCTTTCTGTACGATGATCTCACCGCGGCGGAAAATCTGTTGTTTTATGCGAAGCTGTATGACGTCACGCCGGCCGCCCGGCGCGTTGACGAAGTGCTTGCCGAAGTCGGGTTGCGCCAACGCGCGCACGATCGCGTCCGCACGTTTTCCCGCGGCATGCAACAACGTTTGACGATTGCGCGCGCCATGCTGCACCAGCCCAGCCTGCTTTTTCTCGATGAGCCGTATACCGGCCTCGACCAGCACGCCGCGTCGATGCTCACCGGTTGGCTGCAAAAGTTGCGTTCGGAGCGCCGCACGATTTTGCTGATCACGCATGATCTCGAGCAGGGCTTCGCGCTCGCCGACCGGCTCGTCATTTTTCTGCGCGGCCAAGTGGCGTGGGAAAAATCCACCCGTGAGCTTGATCACGCGGCTTTACGCCAAGCTTATTTCGATTTAGTGGCCGGCGCCGCACTTAACCAGCGGAGCGAGCCATGAGCCATTGGCGCAAGCTCCTCGCGCTGATTTGGAAAGATCTGCTGGCGGAATTTCGCACCAAGGAAATGCTGTCGTCGATGCTGCTGTTCGCGCTCATCGTCGTGGTGGTGTTCAACTTCACTTTTGATCCCGGCAGCCGCGCGATCAAAGAAGCCGGCCCCGGCATTCTCTGGGTCGCTTTTATTTTTGCCGGCGTGCTGGGTTTGTATCGCTCGCTCGTGCATGAAGTCGAGCGCGGCTGCTTGCAAGGACTCATTCTGGCGCCGGTGGAATACGGGCTGATTTTTCTCGGCAAAGCCGTGGGCAACGCCATTTTTATTTTTCTCATCGAACTGCCGACGTTTTTGTTTTTTGCGATATTTTTCAATATTGATTTTTGGCAAAACCTCGACAAGCTTGCGGTGATTTTTTTTCTTGGCACCATCGGCTTTGCCGCGGTCGGAACGTTGTTGAGCGCGATTTCGGTCAACACCCGCACGCGCGAGATCATGCTGCCGATTTTGCTCTTCCCCATCGAAGTGCCGGTGATTCTTTCCGCAGTCAACGCCACCGCCAATGCGCTGGCCGGCAAGGGCTGGAGTGAAATCACCGGCTGGCTAAAAATACT
>CAZVZZ010000287.1:0-2251 GCA_964631505.1 uncultured Cytophagia bacterium | reverse complement strand
CGCAGCGTGCCGTTGATGTCGCAATTTTGAAAACGCTGCTGAATGGATTTGCCGATAATCAATTCCTGCAAACCGGTGCCAAACATGCGGCCCGCCACCAATTTGACTTGTTGCGAACGCAATTCCAGACCCTCCGGCGAAATGCCGCGCACGACGACGTTGGTGGGTTCATTGTTGCCACGCTTGGGCAAGGAGATCAACACGACGACGTCGCTGGTTGCCCACGGTTTGCCGTCGCCGTTCGTGGCCACTTCCGGCTGGGTTTTGATGATGTTCGTTTCTTCGCGGCCAACCGCGCTTTGTACTTCGGCCTGCGACGAGCGGCGGATGATAATAGCATTGGCATCGACGCCGGTGGCGACCAACGTCTGCCGCAAGCCCTCGGCCAACATCAATGAGGCGACAAAAACAAATACCACCAGCGCCACGCCTAACAAAGTCAGCGTCGTCGTCAAACGCCGCGTCCACAAATTGCGAAAGCTATAACTGAGAGGGAGTTTCATGTTCATCAAACCTAATTTTAAACGATGATTGAGAAGCGAAGCTTGACAGACGAAGATGGCGAAAGCAAAGCGCGATCTTCTAAACGCGATCTGCGCTCATCTACGCAATTCGGTGCAAGCCATCGGCGATGCGCATTTGCACTGCACGCCACGCCGGAAATGCGGCGGCGCACAAGCCGACTAACAGCGCCGAAATAAAAGCCAGCATCACCGTGATATTTTTCAGCTCGAAGACCGGAAAAAAATTGCCGAGATTCGCGGTGATGAACGTCGCAAAACCGTTGCAAACGTAAATCATCAAGGCGAGGCCGATCGCAAAACCGCCCATCGCGATAAACAGCGATTCGCCGCCGATCAAGCCGATCAAATGAAACGGGCGAAAGCCGAGCGTCTTGAGCACGGCATATTCCGCCAGCCGCTCGCGCGCCGTCATCGCCATGGTGTTGGCCAACACCAGCAACACGATGAAAATGACAACGCCGGAAATGCTTTCCATCGCCAGCAGAATCGCGCCGGACATCGACACGAAGCTTTGTTGAAAGGCGCGCTCGGTTTCGGTTTTGGTTTCCGCATAGCTGTTTTTGAACATCGCATCGACCGTCTCTGAGACAATCGCCGGATTGGCCTGATTGTCGATCAACAACATGTACCAGCCGACATTGTCCGCTTGTCCGGGGGCGATCTCCCGCGTGCGCTCATTCAAATAATCCCAATGGAACATGAAAGCCGTTTCATCGGTGCTGGGCTGCGCGCCGGAATAGATGCCGCGAATCACAAATTCCCACTCACCGTAATAAATCGTGCCCGTCAGCGTGACGGCTTGATCCAGTTTCCATCCAAAGCGCTCGGCCAGTTTACGCCCGACGATGCAAGCCTTGCGTTCTTTGAGGTACGCCGCCTTTTGTTCCGGCGGCACAACGAACTCCGGATACATTTCCAAATACGCCTCGTCAACCGCAAAATTAGCGAAGAAATTGTTCGGATCGCCGTAATACGCGCCGAACCAGTTGGCGTAGCCGACCGCTTTGACGCCGGGAACTTTGGTCAACTGTTCGCGATAGGCGAGCGGCAGCGGCTGAATGAGCGACACGGCGCTGCGCGTGACCAAACGGTTCTGCGCCGAGGCCTCGACGCCGGCATACCAGGCGCTGATCACGGTGCGAATCAAGCCAAACGCCAGCAGGGCGACGGCGATGCCCAGCATGGTTAAAATCGTGCGCAATTTGTGGCGCAACGCATTTTTAAAGATCAATTTAAAAATTTTCATGGTCTGTCGTTAAATTGCCTTTGATCACTGTTTTACACCAATTCACCTTTGTCGAGATGCCGAACGGTGTGCGCCTTCTCGGCGGCGCGTTGATCGTGCGTCACCATGATGATGGTTTTTTTAAATTCTTGATTCAACCGCTCGAGCAGCGTTAGAATTTCGACCGCAGAATTTTTGTCGAGATCGCCGGTCGGTTCATCCGCCACGATCAACGTCGGGTCGGTCACGATGGCGCGGGCGATGGCGACGCGCTGCTGCTGGCCGCCGGAAAGCTGTTTGGGAGAATGCTTCATGCGGTCGCCGAGGCCCACGACATTCAGCGCAATTTTCACGCGCTCATCGCGCTCTTTCTTGGACAGCTTGATGAGCAACAACGGCAGCTCGACATTTTCATAAGCCGTCAACACCGGCATGAGATTATAGAATTGAAAGATGAAGCCGATATGGCGCGAACGCCAATTGGCAAGCTGCGATTCCGACA
>CAZVZZ010000286.1:0-2260 GCA_964631505.1 uncultured Cytophagia bacterium | reverse complement strand
GCATTCGGCACGTCCCAAAGCTGCACGGCTTTGCCGTAATGCACCGTCGCCAGCAGCTTCGAATCCGGGCTTAACGCCATCCAACTCACCGTGCCCGAACGCTCCGGCAAATTATACAGCATCTTTTTATCCGCCACGTTATAAAAACGCACGCTGCCGTCGCTGGAGCCGCAGATCAAAATTTTGTCCTGCTCATGAAACGCGAGACAATTGGAAAGCCCGGAGCAGCCAAAGAACGTGTGCAGCAATTTTCCGGAAGCGGCGTCCCAAAGCATCGCCGTGTTGTCCGGACTGCCGGTCGCGAGCAACTTGCCGTCGCCGCTGAAAACGGCGGTATCGACGCTGCTCTTGTGGCCGTTGAGCGTATGCAACGCGACGCCGCTGACCACGTCCCAAATCGTCGCCTGGCGATCATAATTGCCGATTGCCAGCTTTTTATCGTCCGGACTGAACGCGAGGCAATGCACGGCGCTGCTGCCGGCGCCGAGGTCGCACATCAGCGAGCCGGTGGCGACGTGCCACAAGCGCACACCGCCGCGGCGATCGACACTGGCCAGAATGCGGCTATTATGGCTGAACGCGAGATGCGTGATCGCTTCGTTGTGCCCGTGCAGCGTTAGCTTGAGCTGATTTTCCGGCAAACGCCACAGCAGAATCAGCCCATCACCGCCGCCGCTGGCCAGCGTGGTTTGATCGGCGCTGAACGCCAAGCTCGTGACGCGATTCGCATGCGCCGCCACCGTTTGCAGCACGGCTTTGTGCACGAGCATGGATTTAAAAGTCTGCTCGGCTTTTTGAATCAATTGCTGGGCTTCGCGATTGTCGAAATAGGTGTTGCGGCCGAGGCAAACCGTGGCTTCTTCCAACAGCTTGCGCATTTCCGCCTCGCCCTGACGCGCTTCGACCGAAGGGAAAACCCAATCGGTCAGCAACGTTTCGCACTGTTGCAGTTTTTGAAAAACTTCGTCGGTGCTTTTGTTGCGCAGCCCGTTAAACAACTGTTTGACGTCGCCCAAAACGAAACGAAAATCCACGTCGGAATCGGCTTTCAGGCAATAAGCTTCATCCAGTTCGATCGCATGTTGCAGGCTGGCCGTGGCGGTTTTGCCGTCGCCGAGCAGCGCGGCGAATTTCGCTTGATGATAAAAGCTTTCCGAAAGCTGCGGGTAAGTCTCCACCGCCTGGCTGGCGAGATTAAACGAGTTTTGCAAAAGCTGTTGCGCTTCGCCGGTATTGCCCGCCAACACTTTGTCGTTGGCCCGCGCATAGCTCGCGATCGAAGCGTGCAGCAACGCCTCGCCGGCAAAACGCGTCGCTGCCGGCAGCAAGCGCGCCTCGGCCTTGGCATAACGCGCCGCCGCGCGCAAATGCTCTTCCGCTTTTTGCGTGTCGATAATATTGCAGTCTTCATTGACGCCGTACAAATACAGCTTGCCGATCATCATTTCGGTCATGAAATTGGCGTCGTCTTTTTTCGCGGATTCTTCGAAGGCCTCCAGCGCTTTATCCAGCAAGCCCTTCGACAAACGGTCGCAGCCGATGCGGTAAAATTCGCGCGCCTGCGTCAACGTCGGATTTTCCAGCGTCGCATGCACGGCGTCCATCTGCTGCAGCAAATGCACCATGTGCTGATTTTGCACTTGAAATTGCTCGACCAGCAGCGCGACGCCGTAATCAAAACTCGCGCGCAGCGCATCCATCGAGCCGCCGACGCCGTTGATCACGCTTTCCAGCCGGCCAAAGCCGCTTTCCAGTGTGACGTTGATCGAATCAAAGCCGTCGGCAAATCTTTTGGACAGCGCTTCCCGGCTGGCGACGATCGATTGCGTTTGCTCGGAAATCGCCAGGCGTTCCTTTTGCCCGGTGCGGCGGATTTCGCCTTTAAGGCCTTTGAACAGCGAGGTGCTCTTGAGATGTTTATCCCAACTTTGATGTGACCCGATGTAAAAGTGAAACATAATTGTCCTCCGTGCATGAAGCTCCGGCGTGCATCTTCCAGCGCTTCAAGATCACCAGCTTAATGTCAAATCCCTTGAGTTTTTCAGGTTTATTCATTCTCCTTCCGCCGCGAAATTAAGGGCCGGAGCCTTCGGGAAAAAGGCCCCGGCCTGGCTGTGTGGGGGGAGGAGCGGTTTTCAACTTCTGGATTGAAAATTTAAAATTTTCATTTTCCGCTTCACCCTCGTCCGGAAAAAATGGCCGGGGCCTTCGGGAAAAAAGCCCCGGCCGGCTGTGTGGGGGGAGGAGCGGTTTCAACATC
>CAZVZZ010000285.1:0-2302 GCA_964631505.1 uncultured Cytophagia bacterium | reverse complement strand
GATTTTGCTGCACCGCGACGTGCAACGAAATCGGATAGTTGAGCAGCGTGCGATCAACTTCCGGAATCCACGCCTTCCAGTAGCGCTCGAGCAGCCGCATCACATCATCGCGGTCGCCCATGATCGCGCGGCGCACTTCGATGCCCTTCGCGCGCAGTTGTTCCTCCATCGCCGTGGTGCTGAAATCACGGCTCGCCAGATCGACTTCCAGGTTCAGCGCCTCGGCAAATCGTTTGTAGCCGTGATGCTCGAAAAAAATAATCGCGGCCGTGTAACGCGGATCGAGGCCAGGCTGCAGATAATTCGGATTGCTGTCAATCGCGCGAATGTGCGACACGCCGGCCGGCCACAGCTTGGATTCG
This sequence comes from uncultured Cytophagia bacterium, assembly GCA_964631505.1. GTDB lineage: Bacteria > Zhuqueibacterota > Zhuqueibacteria > Zhuqueibacterales > Zhuqueibacteraceae > Zhuqueibacter. The sequence goes on along the minus strand of CAZVZZ010000285.1, from coordinate 1,940 downwards.
ATTTGCTGCAACAATTGCGAGCCGAAGCCGCGCCGTTGCAGCGCCGGATCGACTGCGAGCAATTTGATAAAGCCGACTTTATCATCATCGAAATTGCGCGCCAGCCCCATGATGAAACCGGCGACGCGGCCCTGCTCTTCCGCCACCAAGGCCCATTCCGCGCGGAAATCGGGATCATCAAAAACTTTTTCTTCGAATAATTCCGGCGTCATCGGATCCAGCGTGGCGCTGCGATTCCATAGCGCCAACACGACGTCCATATCGCTGTCGGCCAATTGACGAATCGTCATGGCATCTCCTCTCGTTTAAAATTTTTGGTTTCAATCTCGGTATATGAACCGGTGCGCCGCAAGAGCGCGCGGTTGCGCGCATTGAAAACAAGCCGCACCGGAAAAGTCACCTCGCTCAACACCGGGCCCAATTCGACGGAGGATTTTTCCGCCGACGAAGAGATGCCCAGCGATTTGCCGTAAGCCCATTCGACCCGCTCCAGTTCGGCGGTTTTCGCATTGATCCAAAAACTGCCGGCGCGATCATGGGCCAAAAACCGCAGCACAAAATTGCTGGCGCCGCTGCGTCCGGCGACTTGGCCGTCAATCAAGACCTGGGCCTTCTTGTCCTTTTTAATGCGCTGCAATATTTCTCCAATCGGCGCCAGCAACACGTCCATCGCCGCCCGGCTTTTGTCGCGTGGCGCCGAGACGATTTTAACCGGCGGTTCGTATTGTTTGGCCAGTTCCGCCTTGCCCGTGGTTTGCCGCGCCACGAGCTGAACCCGAATGCTATCCGGGGTTTGCACGATGCGCCAATCTTCCTGCACCTGCGCCGAGTCATCCTTAAAATAAAACGTGCCGTTTAAATGCAGCTCATAGGAAAAAGCTGCGGTTTGAAGCAGTGAATCGTTGGCGGCGAACCGGGCCGCCATCTGGGCGAACAAACGTTGTGACGATGATTGCGCCAACGTCGAGGTGGCGCACAAACTGGCGGCCAGTGCGAGCCATTTAATGCTGCTGCACAAAAAAGCGGCGTTCCGAAAAGACTGAGGCACGGTAGTCCCTTTGTGAAAAAAAACAGTGAATTGAATTTCATCATGCAACTCCGGTTTTTCCGGCTAAAAATTCAGGCGCGAGGAAAAGCGGCGTTTATTTTTTTGCCTGCAACCGGCTCATTCGTCATCGCCATTCCCCGGCGCCGGCTCGATAGTCGCGCTCATCGAGCCTTTACAATGCGGAATGCGCCAATCCGCGCCGTACGCGTGAATTTGATCGCGCTTCAACTCGGCGCGTTCTTTGGTCGTGGTGGCCACAATGACACGGCCGGCGGCGTCGACCTCACAGGCAAGCAGAAAGGCGCGCTCACGGCTGTGGCCGAACAGCGCGGTCAACATCTCGATGACGTAATCGTAAGAATGATCGTCATCATCGAGCAGGATAACATGATAACGCGGAATCGTCACCACGCGCGAACGTTGCCAAACTTCCGGCCGGCGTTTGCGCACGGGAATGGCGACTTCAGACATAATCTTCAAACCATTTAAATTCTGGTTCTGCGGCTAAGCTTCGCGCCCACTGGGCGGCAGGCAAAAAATAATAAAAGATTCTGGAAATTACAATGAGAAATTTATAAATATGCGCGAAAGGCGAAAGAGGGCGGGAAAACGTTGGACGGCGGAAAAACGGCTAATGGCTGAAACCGGTTAATTTCTCCGGCGTGACGAGCACGGAAGAAAAATGCGCGACGTGATGGCGGTCGTTCGTCCACCAATAGAGAATAAAGTTTTTCCCCGGGGCCAACGCATAAATTTCGGCAAACTTGATCGCTTTGGCGGCGCCGGCTTGAATGCGATTTTCCTCGCGTGAGGACGGCGCCCAATCGATCAGCGCCGCAATTTCCTGTTCGTACCCGGCGTAATAAATGCTCGCGCCGGTTTGATTGACGAG
>CAZVZZ010000284.1:0-2313 GCA_964631505.1 uncultured Cytophagia bacterium | reverse complement strand
CGCGGTCGCGCCGCATATTGATTTGCGCGTCGGCGGCTCGTGTTACACCTTCACGTATCGCGCGCTCGCCGAAACCGCGCCGGCGGAGGTTTACGTGATTCTCGGCACCGGCCACGCCGGTTTGCTGAATTGCTTTTCGTGTTTGCCGAAAGATTTTGCGACGCCGCTCGGCGTGGTGCAACACGACGCCGAATTTATCGACGCGTTGCGCCGCCGGCATCCCCACGAGCTGTTTGCCGAGCCGCTGCCGCACCGCACCGAACACACGATTGAGTTTCAAACGGTTTTCTTGCAGCATCTTTTCGGTCCCGGCTCCCCTTTAAATGGCAATCGGAATGGCCGGGGTTTTACGATCGTGCCGATTTTGTGTTCGTATGCTTATGTGATGCTGACCGACGGGCGGTTCAGCCGCGAGAAAAAGATCATTCAGGATTTTGCCGAGGCGCTGCGCGCGACGATTGCCGCGGAGAAGCGCCGCGTCTGCGTGATCGCCAGCGTTGATTTTTCGCATGTCGGGCCGCGTTACGGCGAGCGGCAAACGCCGGACGCTTCGTTTTTGCAGCGCGTCAGCGCGGCGGATCAGCGCCTGTTGGCGGCCCTGGAAACCGTGCAAGCCGGCGACTTTGTGCAGGCGAATGCGCAAATCGAAGATCAATACCGCGTCTGCGGCTTTGCGCCGATGCACACGCTGCTCGCTTCCACTGCGGCAACGCGCGGCCGCACGCTGAAATACGAACAGGGCCGGGTTGACGATCAACAGTCCATTGTGACGTACGCGAGTGCGGTGCTGTTTTAATGTCGAACGTAAAACGTAAGGCGTAAAACGTGGGACGTAAATTACGTTTCACGTTTTTACGCTTCACGTTTGACGCCTTACAATCGGAGCGGGCATGGAGAAGCTTGACGCCAAAAAAAATTTTCAGGAATTTTTCCCCGAAGCGTATATTAAAAAATCCGTCAAGCTTCTGAAGCTGCTCAGCGAGGCAAGCCGTTTGCGGATCATGCTTTATCTGGCGAAGGAAGGGCCGTGCACGGTTTCGGAGATCGTCGAGGCGCTGGATTTGGTGCAGAGCACGACCTCGCATCATCTCTCGCTGTTGCGCGCCGCGGATGTCGTCGTCACTTCCCGCGACGGCAAAAACGTATTTTACGATATTAATGAACCGATGTGGAAAGAAATGGGATTGCAATTTTTTAAATATTTGCAAAAAGGAAATAAGATCGACTTATTAGGCAAGTTCGTGGTGAAAATGATCGCCAGATAGTTGGCCGGTTCACCCCGGTTTTTCTTTTAAACCATTGAATGGAGAAAAGCCCGGGTTAACCCTAAATCCAGGCAAACGGGCCAACTGGCAAACCGTTAACCTCGAAGGAGGGCTTTATGAGCGTTGTCCGAATGATCGTCGCCGACGATCAAAATTATGTGAGCGGCGAGCCGCACGGCAGCGATGCGGAGCGGGTGTACGCCGCCTGTTCGCGCAATCCGAAAAGTCTTGCCGCGCTGGAGCGGCTGTTGCCGGAATTTGATTGCGACAACGATGGGCGCGCGTTTAGCAGTTGGAACGACGGAATCGAGCTGGAGCCGTTTGACGCCGGCTTGATCATCGTCGATCTCGCAAAGAAATGGATTTACGCGGAAGATTCTTATTTTGGCGCGCACCGCCGCGGCAGCTACCAAACGCGCGATGACGAAGGCCGCACAATCGCGTACGAGTTCGACAAAGAATGGCAATTCGTCGCGGAGCCGAAATGGTTTCGCTATCTCCATGACCTTGGGCTGCAGGCTTACGGCGGCTCCTCGGCGCCGGCGCATGAAAAAATCGCGTTTGAGGATTTTTCGGAAAGCGCGTTCGATTTTGATGAAGAGCCGGAAACCAGCTCAGCAAGCGATGAGGACGATTATCGCTATGATGAAGAGTTCTCCAGTGTGGACGCCATTCACGCCAACCGTTATTGCGCGCTCATCGATTTCAAGCCGGCGGGCGCCGCGGAAGAGAATGATTATCACACGCTCGAGCACGTGGCGCGCTACGACAATCTTGCCGACACCGCCGCGCTGCGCATCAAAAAAGCGCGCCGGGAAATCGCCAGCTTGAAAATGGAATTGCAGGCGGTGGAGAATTTAAAAAAACGCGACGCGGCGCCGCGCTGGGAGCTTAAACGCATTGCGTTGCAGGCGCGCCTCGGCAAGCACGATAAAAATATTTCGCGCTGGGAAGAAGAGCAAGCCGAAGCCGCCGCCATGGCAGCGGAGCTGCGCGGCCTGCTCGTGACGGACAAAGGGCGGGCGATGCTGCAAAAGTGGGAAGACGA
>CAZVZZ010000283.1:0-2318 GCA_964631505.1 uncultured Cytophagia bacterium | reverse complement strand
TGTCGTCTTGCAGCAAATCTCCCCAAAACCTGCCGGCGGAGCGCGTGCGTGAATTTGCCAATGTGCTTTACAATCGCGAATTGTACAAGCAGGCAATCGCCGAATACGAGCGCTATCTGCACGATTATCCGCTGGATGAACGCGAGCAGGCGAGCATCAGCTACACCATCGGCAATATTTATTTCGACCGCGTGCGGGATTACGAGACGGCGTTGTCGTATTATCTGCGTGTGCAGGAGCTGTATCCCAAAAGCGAATTGACGCCGGAAGCCGGCAAGCGTATCATTGAATGTCTCGAACGTTTGCAACGCTCCGCCGATGCGCAACAAGCGCTGGAAGAAAGCACTTTTCTTGATACGGCGCAAGTCACGAAAAAACGGCCGGGCGCCGTCCTTGCCAAGATCGGCAGCCGCGAAATCACCAGCGGCGATTTGGAATTTGAAATGAAACGCCTGCCGCCGTATATGCAGGCGCAAATCAAAGACAAAAGCAAGCGTGTCGAATTTTTGCGCCAGTATGTGGCCACCGAATTGTTTTATGACGCCGCCAAACGCAAAGGCCTGGAAAAAGACGCCGAAGTGCTTGAAGCCGCGTTTTTGGCCAAGAAAAATTTAATGGTGCAAAAATTTTTGGAAGAGGAGATTGCCGGTAAAATTGATTACCATGAAAGTGATCTCGATTTGTATTACCGCGCCAATTTAAACCGCTACACCAAAACGGATTCTGCCGGGAAAAATCCACAGCAGCTTTCATTTGCGGAAGCTAAACCGCAAGTGACGCAGGATTTTATTCGCGAGAAACAACAGCAAAGCTACAATGCGCTGATCGAGCGCATGTTGCGCGCCGAAGCCGTGCAGATTTACGACGATAAAGTGCAATGAAGAATCTGTATCTTCTTATCCAGTTTTTCTTTTTTTCTTTTTTGCTGCGCGCGCAGCAATCTCCGGTGACGATGGAATCGCGCATCGACAAAAGCAACATCACCATCGGCGACACCGTGCGTTACACCGTGCGGCTCACGTATGAAGAGAATGTCAAAGTCAATTGGCCGGCGCTCGGCGCGAATCTGGGCGCGTTTGAAATTCGCGATTATCACAAGCCGGAACCGCGCCGCGTCAAAGGCCGGATGGTCGAAGAAATTTCTTACACAATTTCGACCTTTGACACCGGCCGTTTTGTGATTCCGCCGCTGGCGCTCGATTATCAAATACCGCCGGATTCGCTGCGCCGCCCGTTGCAAACCGACAAACTCGAAATCTATGTGGCCTCGATGCGGCCAAGCCAGGACGGCGACATTCGCGACATCAAAGCGCCGTGGGAATTGCCGCGCGACTGGAAATTGATCGCGCTCATTGGCGGCGGCATCGCTTTACTGTTGTTGCTCGCCGGGTTGGGCTATTATGTTTGGCGCAAGCGGCAGGGCAAAACTTTGCTGCCGGTGAAAGCTGAACCAGTACGACCGGCACATGCAATTGCGCTCGAAGCGCTGCAGCGGTTGCGCGAAAGCGATTTGCTCGCGACCGGTAAAATCAAAGCGTACTACGTCGAGCTTTCGGAGATCATTCGGCGATATATTGAAGGCCGCTATTTTGTGCCGGCGTTGGAGCAAACCACCGGCGAGCTGATGGATAATTTAAAAGCTGTGGCGCTGGAAAAGAATTCTCGCGCGATGTTGCAGGATTTGTTGGAGCGCAGTGATTTGGTGAAATTCGCCAAATATGAGCCAATGCCAAATGATCACCAGCATGCCTGGCAACTGGCTGAATCTTTTGTGGAAACGACGAAATTGGTGATGCTGACGCCGGTGAATGCCACGAACGGACAAGCCAACACCGTCAACGCTCCGGTGGAGGTCGCGTAAAATGCCGAACTTTGCCGATCCAAAATTTTTGTTTTTGTTGTTGCTGTTGCCGCTGCTGGGTTGGCGGTATTGGCAACGGCATAAACAACTGGGCGGCTCGATTCGTTATTCGAATTTGGAGTTGCTCAAAAATCTGCCGAAACCATCGAGTTACTTTTCGCGACATTTGCTCTTTGTTTTGCGCATGTTGGCGCTCGCACTGATCATCATTGCGCTGGCGCGGCCGCAAAGCGGGCACACCGAAGAAGAAGTGACGACGGAAGGCATTGACATCGTGCTGTCGCTCGACATTTCCGGCAGCATGCTCGCGGAAGATTTCAAGCCGCGCAACCGCGTGGAAGCGGCGAAGCTCGTTGCCGAGCAATTCATCACCGGCCGGCGCAGCGACCGCATCGGCATGGTGGTGTTTTCGGCGCGGAGTTTTACGCAATGCCCGCTCACGCTCGATTACGGCGTG
>CAZVZZ010000282.1:0-2322 GCA_964631505.1 uncultured Cytophagia bacterium | reverse complement strand
ATCCCTCCGACGCCACCGGCACGAAGCGCGCAAACAATTCTTCGCGATACCAATTTTCCGCGCGGGTGCGGCGCATGGCCTCGCGATGTGCGGGGTGGCGAAACGCAAACGCTTCCATCTCCTCAACGTTGCGCCAGAGGCTGAAGGTGGCCTGGCGAATGAACGGCGCTTCGCCGAGGCCAATGGAGGCGAGCAAGCCTTCGGCGTTCGCCAGCGCGTCGCTCGTCGCCGGCACGGCGCGCCAAAACGCGCGCAGCCGGCTCAGCCGGATCGTGGCGCGCGTGAGCACGGCAATGGGGCCGGTTGGTATCGGCGGCGCCAACGGAAAAAACGGATTCACGCCGGACCATTGGCCCTGCACCGTCAGCGGTTGCAAACGCACGGTCCAGATTTCCTCGGCATGGCGGCGATACGTTTGCATCAACGTTGAATGTGCAAAAAATTTTTCCAAAGCTTCGACGCTTTCCCACACCGCGAGCAAACCATATCGCGCCCAGTTCGGACGTAGGCTGAAGCCGCTGCCGTAACCCGAGCCGAGCAGCTTGCAAAAACGCAGTCCTGCCGTTCCCGCCAAATGTCGCCGCGCCAACGCCATTTGCGTGAAGGCCCAAATTTTTTCTGCGCCGGAATAGCCGAAGAGGGTGAGAGTGGTCAAGTGGATAATAAAAATAAATAAGTCCCACCGGATAAAAGCTGCCAACGGATTTTTAAATTTTTGCATCCGTTGGCAGCATTTTATCCGTTGGAAAATTAGTACGGTTGCGCTTGCCCTTCGCCGCCGGCCATCTGTGACATTGCGGCTTCGGCGCGCTTGCCCATTTCTTCCGGCGGCACGTCTTCGAGGTGACTCGCCATCGACCAATTGTGGCCGAACGGATCGACCAACATGCCGTAACGATCACCCCAGAACATATCGGCCAACGGCATGACCACCGTGCAGCCGGCGGCGACGGCCTGGTTCCACAGCGCATCGACGTCTTCAACCTGCAGATGAATGGTAACCGGCGAGCCGCCGAGCGATTGCGGCGCTTTGGCGCCCATCATTTCATCGTTCAAAAAGAACACTGAATCCCCGATTTTAATTTCCGCGTGCATAAGCGAACCGTCCGGCATCGGCATGCGATAATGCTCGATTGCGCCGAAAGCTTTCTGATAAAATTCAATCGCGGCGCTGGCGCCCTTGAGCACGAGATGCGGAGTGATGGTGTGCATGTATTCCGGCACGCGTTGCACGCCTTTCGGCTTGGCGGCGCGGGCCGCTTTTTTCACCGGCCGTTTGGCTTTTTTCACCGCGCTTTTGGCTTTGACAGCTTTGCGTTTGGGTTTAACGGGCATGGGACAATTTCCTCCGTGAAAAGTTTTGATGATGAACAATGAATAAACATTTTATCTGGCGGCGCCTGGATCGCTTTCAGGGAGATACGGTTGGCGCAATTTGACCGGCACCGGCGCATGTTTGCGCATGCGGATATTGAGAATTTCAACGAACACCGAGAAGGCCATCGCAAAATAAATATAGCCTTTTGAAATGTGCTGGCCGAGGCCGTCCGCGATCAGCGTCATCCCGATCAAAAGCAGAAAACTCAGCGCGAGGATTTTGAGCGTCGGATGGCGCTCGACGAACCCGCTGATGAAGCCGGAGAAGAAGAGCATGAAACCCACGGCAATAACGACCGCGGTAACCATGACGGCAAGATGATTCGCCATGCCGACGGCAGTGATCACGGAATCCAGCGAAAAAACGATATCCAACAGAATAATTTGGATGATGACGCTGGCAAACGAAGCGGCGCGAATTTGCCGCGAGGCGCCGCCTGCGGCGCCTTCCAATTTATCATGAATCTCATACGTACTTTTGGCGAGCAAAAAAAGCCCGCCGATGATGAAAATCAAGTCGCGCCCGGAAATTTCATTGTGGTAAACTGTAAATATTGGGACGGTGAGCTTGCTTAACCACACAATGGAAAAAAGCAGCACGATGCGCGTGAGCATCGCCAGGGTCAAGCCGATATTGCGGGCGCGGGCCTGCTCGCGCTGCGGCAATTTGCCGGCGAGAATCGAAATAAAAATGACGTTATCGATGCCCAGAACGATTTCCAGGCTCGTCAAGGTCAAAAGCTGGATCCACGTGTTGGGATCAGATAACCACTCCATGCAGAACTCCCGGTTAATGAATAAAAATGATTGGCGGCGGCTTTTTTTCTTACGCAAAATCACGCCAGCAGTTGCAACCAGGTGCCGTGGCTGCTGTTTTTATGATAATCGAAAATAAAACAATGTCAAGGATTTTGCACAAGTTTTTGGGCGTTAGCGGCCGGGGTG
>CAZVZZ010000281.1:0-2329 GCA_964631505.1 uncultured Cytophagia bacterium | reverse complement strand
GCATAAAAGAGCGCGACAAGCGGCAGCGCCCAGCGCACCCACGTTTCAAACGGAATCTTCGCGATGCCGAGCACGCCCATGGTCACACCGGAAGTCGGAATCACCAGATCGCTGAAGCTGTTGCCGAATTGAAAAATGAGCACCGCCGTTTGCCGCGTGATGCCGAGCAAATCGCTGAGCGGCGCCATGATCGGCATGGTCAACGCCGCCTGCCCGCTGCCGGAAGGCACGAAGAAATTAATGCAGCTTTGCACCAGCAGCATCAAATACGCCGAAATCACCGGATGCGCCTGCGCCGTGAGATCGGCCAGCGAGACCAAAATCGTGTCGATAATTTTGCCCTCGCGCGCGATCACGAGAATGCCGCGCGAAAAGCCCACGATGAGCGCCGCGAGCATCATGTCTTTCGCGCCCGCGATAAACGCCTCAGCGGTTTGATTGACTTTGAGGCGGCCTGCGATGGCGGCCAAGATGCCCATGCCGAAAAATAGCGCCGACGTTTCTTGCAACGACCATTCCCAAGCCACGGCGCCGACAACCAACACGGCAATCGCTAAGAGAAAAATATTAATGACGAACATTTGTGCAAGCGAAAATTTTTCGGTTGCAAGAATGCTCGCCGTCTCGCGTGCCTGATCAAGCTGGTAAACCAAGCTCGTTTGCGGATGTCTTTTTGTTTTGGCGGCGTAGCGCATAATGAACATCATCGCGATCGCCGTGAGCACCGTCCAAGCGACCAGGCGGTATTCCATGCCGGAAAACGGCGGCAGCTCCGCGATGCCTTGCGCGATGCCTACGGTAAACGGATTCGTGAACGCCGCGCCAAAACCGACGCCGGTGCCGACCAACGGAATCGCGATGCCGACCAGCGAATCATAACCCAATGCGCGCGCAAACGGAATAAAGATCAACACAAACGCAAGCGACTCTTCGCTCATGCCAAACGTCGCGCCGCCGAGTGAGAACAGCGCCACCAGCAGGGGAATGGTGACGAAGCGCAAAAACGGCGTGCGCTCGATGCGCCGCGTCGCGCTGCGAATACCCGCGTCAATCGCGCCGGTGGTGTTGACGATGCCGAACGCGCCGCCGACGATCAATATCAGCCCGATGATTTCCGCCGCGTCGATGAAGCCTTTGAGCGGCGCGCTCAACACCGCGCTCAGTCCCTGCGGCTGCGCCTCGACTTCGCGAAACGTGTTCGCGACCACGACCTTGCGCCCGTTCTTTTCGACGCGATCAAATTCGCCCGCCGGAATGAGCCATGTCAACAGCCCCATCAGCAGCATGAAGCTGAAGGCCAAAACCAGCGTGTTGGGAACTTTGAAAGATTTGATCGGCGTCACGAAGTATTATAAAGGTTGCTTGAGCTTTTTATAACCGTTTAACTTTTTTTGCCCGTAGATCATAAATCGCCCCATGCCTCAACACATGCAAACGCATACCTTCGCCGCGTAAAAAATAACCGGAGGCGTCGCGCTGGCTTTTGCCTTTGGTTGCGTCATAAACCAGCACGGCGCTTTCACCGAGAACTTCGAACGTGTGATCGGGCTTCACCCAAATCGCCGTGCTCTCATCGATGCCGATGCCGAGCAGTTTGGGATTTTCCAAAACCAGGCTGATCAGCCGATTGTGCCGCCGCCGGCGCACGAAATGCTGATCGACAATGGCATCGCCGATAAAGCCAAAACCGGCGCTGGTGATGATGTTTTCCGCTTCGATGGTGTTGAACGACGAATCCGCCACTGGCCGGCGCTGATCACCGGTAATCATGATTTGGCTCATCACCGCCGCGCCGGCGCTGGTGCCGGCCAGAACGCCGCCGCGTTGATAAAATTGGTGCAGCCACGTTTCGACTTTCGTGCCTTTGAGCGCCGCGGTCAAGCGCGATTGATCGCCGCCGGTAAAGAACACGCCGGTGACGCCGTTCAACAATTGCAGCGCCGAATCCATCTCGGCTTGCCGGCGCGTGAGTTTTAACGAGAACGCTTCGCCGGCGCCGTGCTCTTTGATTTCCTGCGCGTGCTCCGGCCCGCTTTCATCCGGCACGCCGCTGGCCATCGGAAACACCACGATCTTCGCGTTCTTGCTGCCGCTCAACTCCACAAACTTCGTCATGATTTTTTCCGTGCGGCTGCCGCCGCCGATGATCACCAAGTGGCCTTGGGGTTGCGCTGCGACATTTGTCGTGCCAATCAGGAGGCAAGTAAACAGAATCCGGATGATGGTGTGTTGTTTCATGTGAACGTCGTTGTCTTGTACGGGCAATTTAAAAGCAAAAGCTTTGAACGCGGAAGACGCGGATTACACGGATGCTCGCGATTTTTAATTA
>CAZVZZ010000280.1:0-2407 GCA_964631505.1 uncultured Cytophagia bacterium | reverse complement strand
ATCGAGCGCATGCAGGAATCGGCGGTGGCGGGTTAATGAATTGGCGACGGTGATTTTTATAACGACACCAGCAACCGTCCGGATGCTTTGCACTTTGGGCCATACGGCATAAAGCATCCGGACGGTTTTTCTTCCTCATCACGAAAACTATCTGCAGCACCAATCCAGCCCGTTGAGGTTACTTCTCCCCACCCTGCGCATCCACCACGGCAATCGCGGTCATATTCACCACGTCCATCTCGCTCATGCTGCCGATTTGCAGCAGATGCACGGGCTTGCTCGTGCCCATGAGGATCGGGCCGATGGCTTCGGCTTTGCCGAGGCGTTGCAAAAGTTTGTACGCGACGTTGCCGCTGATGAGATCGGGGAAGATCAACACGTTGGCACCGCCTTTGAGGCGGCTGAATGGATAGAACTCATCGACGATTTCCGGCGTCACCGCGGTGTCGGCTTGCATCTCGCCGTCGACGATGAAATCCACGGCTTTATGGCGCAGAATCGCCAGCGCGTGCTGCACTTTCTCCGTCAGCGGATGTTTGACGCTGCCGAAATTCGAGAACGAAAGCAACGCGACGCGCGGCTCGATGTTGAAACGCCGCGCCGTTTGCGCCGCGAGAATCGCGATGCCGGCCAAATCTTCCGCGCTCGGCTCGATATTCACCGTCGCATCCGCAATGAAATACACGCCTTCTTTAAACACCATCGCGTACAATCCCGCCACCTTGGAAACGCCGTTGCGCAGCTTGATGATTTGCAAAGCGGGCCGCAACGTGTCCGGATAATGCTTGGTGAGGCCCGCCACCATGCCGTCGGCTTCGCCGAGATAAACCATCATCGGGCCGAAATAATGCCGGTGCTTCATCAGCTCTTCGGCATCGCGCCGCGTCATGCCTTTGCGCTTGCGCAGCTCATAAAATTTTTCAATATACAGCGGCAGCTTCGTTGAAGTCGCCGGATTGATGATTTCCACGCCGCCGTGCAAAGGCAAATGCATCTCTTCGATTTGCCGATGAATCGCTTTTTCATCGCCGAGCAAAATCGGATGCGCCATGCCTTCGTCGAGAATCATCTCGCACGCTTTCAACACCGCGGGCACGTCGCCTTCGGGATACACGATGCGTTTCGGATGCGCCTTCGCTTTGTTGATCATCACGCGCATGAATTTTCGCGCGACGCCGAGGCGGCCTTCGAGTTCTTCGCGATAGTGCTCGAGATCAATCGGCTTCTGCGCCACGCCGGTATCCATCGCGGCTTTTGCCACCGCGGGCGCGACCCACAGCAGCACGCGCGGGTCGAATGGCTTCGGAATAATGTAATCGTGCCCGAATTTCAAGCTCTGCAAGCGATAGGCTTTGATGACGGAATACGGCACCGGTTCTTTGGCCAGATCGGCTAACGCTTTGGTCGCGGCATGTTTCATCTCTTCGTTAATCGCAGTGGCGCGCACGTCCAGCGCGCCGCGAAAGATGAACGGGAAGCCGAGCACGTTGTTGACTTGGTTGGGATAATCCGAGCGGCCGGTGGCCATGATCAAATCGCTGCGCACCGAAGTGGCGTCTTCATAGGTAATTTCCGGATCGGGATTCGCCATCGCAAAGATGATCGGATTTTTCGCCATCGACTTGACCATCTCTTTGGTGAAAACATTCGGGCCGGACAAACCGACAAAAACATCCGCGCCCTCGACGGCTTCGGCCAGTGTGCGCGCTTTGGTTTCGGCGGCGAGCTTGGCTTTATACGGATTCATGCCGTCTTTGCGGCCCGCATAAACCACGCCTTTGGTATCGCACAAAATCAAATTACGCCGCTCGATGCCGAGGCTGAGATAATAATTCGCGCACGCAATTCCCGAAGCGCCCGCGCCGTTGAACACGACTTTCACCTGGCGAATGTCCTTGCCGACGATTTCGAGCGCGTTGAGCAACGCCGCGCCGGAGATGATCGCGGTGCCATGCTGATCGTCATGAAACACCGGGATTTTCATCGTCTTCTTCAGCGTCTCTTCAATTGTAAAACATTCCGGCGCTTTGATGTCTTCGAGATTGATGCCGCCAAACGTCGGCTCCATCAATTGCACGGCGCGGATGATCTCATCCGGCTCGTGCGAATTCAACTCGATGTCGAACACATCGATGTCGGCGAAGCGTTTGAAGAGCACGCCTTTGCCTTCCATCACCGGTTTGCCGGCGTCCGCGCCGATATCGCCGAGGCCGAGCACCGCGGTGCCGTTGGAAACCACCGCCACTAAATTCCCGCGCGACGTGTACTCCCAGATTTTGTCGGGAGATTGATGAATCTCGCGACACGGTTCCGCCACGCCGGGCGTGTACGCCAGCGACAAATCCGTCTGCGTCACACACGGCTTGGTCGATAACACTTCAATTTTACCCTTGCGTCCTTCGCTGTG
>CAZVZZ010000279.1:0-2413 GCA_964631505.1 uncultured Cytophagia bacterium | reverse complement strand
CAGCGTTTACAACAAGATCGCGGTGTTGCGCCTCTGGCATTATTCTTGATCTTTTTATTATCATTGCGCAAGTGCGCGCGAAGTAAAAAGCGAGCGAATCTATGAATCAAGCACCGGCCACCTCGGGTTGTATTGGCCTTCTCGATTACACGGTTATTTTGCTTTATTTTGTCGTGGTCTTTTGGATGGCGTGGTGGGCCACCCATCGCCAACGCCATCTTTGCGAAACCTCGCAGGGTTATTTTTTGGCCGGACGCAACGCGGGATGGTTTGTGGTCGGCGCGTCATTGTTTGCATCCAACATCGGGGCGGAACACTTGGTGGGATTGGCAGGCGCCGGCGCGGTCAACGGCATTGCCGTCGGCCAATTTGAAATTTTGGCGTCGTTGATCTTGCTGCTTTTGGGCTGGATGTTTGTGCCGTTTTATTTGAAAAGCCAGGTTTATACCATGCCGGAATTTCTCGAACGGCGCTACTCTTCCGGCGCGCGCTTGTGGCTTTCCGTGGTTTCTGTGATCAGCTACGCGCTCACGAAAATTTCGGTCACGCTTGCCGCCGGCGGCATCGTCTTTGAGTCGTTGATGGGATTGAGCTTTTGGACGGGCGCCTTCATCGTGGTTTCGGCGACCGGCCTTTACACCATTCTCGGCGGCATGCCGGCCGTGATTTACACCGATTTGATGCAAATGTTTGTGTTCATCATCGGCGCCGTGACAGTCACCGTGGCCGGCCTCATCGCCGTCGGCGGTTGGGAGGTGATGTATGAAACCGCCGGCAGCCGGTTCTTTGACATGTGGCAGCCGATTTCCGATCCCAATTTTCCGTGGACCGGCATTTTGTTTGGCGCGCCGATTCTCGGGGTTTGGTATTGGTGCACGGATCAATATATGGTGCAACGCGTGCTCGCCGCAAAAGATGAAAGCCATGCGCGGCGCGGTTCGATTTTCAGCGGCTATTTGAAAATCCTGCCGGTTTTTATTTTTGTCCTGCCCGGCATTATTGCTTATTGTTTGGCGCAGCAGGGCCGCTTGGAATTAGCGAAACCGGATCACGCGTTGCCGGCTCTGGTGGGCACGTTGTTGCCAACAGGATTACGCGGCTTGGTGGTGGCCGGCTTGCTGGCGGCGTTGATGAGCTCGCTTGCCGCAATTTTCAATTCCTGCTCAACTCTGATCACGTTCGATATTTATCAAAAAATTTATCCCCGCACCACAGACCAGCAATTGGTGTTGGTTGGACGCTTGACGACAGCGTTATTGGTCATCTGCGGCCTGATGTGGATTCCATTCATGAAGACGATTTCGCCTCAGCTTTATCAATACTTGCAAAGTGTGCAGGCTTACATTTCCCCGCCCATCGCCGCCGTGTTTCTGCTTGGCATTTTTTTCAAACGTTTGAACGGCCGCGGCGCCATGGCGGCCTTGATCTGCGGCTTTGTTTTGGGCATCGGGCGTTTGCTGGCCGAAATCAACAAGGACCAGTTCACCGGGCTGTGGTATCATTTTGCCAGTATTAATTTTTTGCATTTTGCCATTTTTCTGTTCATCGTTTGTGCGGCCGTGCTCGTCGGGGTAAGCTTGACCGCGCCGCAAGCCTCCGAAGAGAAATTGGCGAATTTAACTTATTCGACGCGCCGTTTTGCCGTGGCGAATCCGGCTTGGAGACGCCGGGATATTCAGCTCTCCTTCACGTTGGCGGCGCTGGTCGGCTTGGTTTGGCTTTATTTTAGCGAATGATGTGCAATTCGTAAAAAGTAGAAACCGTCCGGACGCTGAGTCTGATGGCTTCAAACATTCTCGCATGAAAGCGTCCGGACGGTGACTTTTTACGAGAATCTCAATGATGAAACTGACTGTTGGGCGGAAGAATCACGGCTTGCGATTTTTCCAAAAAAATGTTTGCTTTTTCTGCACACTTTTCACTTGTTAGAGAGCAAAATTTCTTATGAGCAAAACCTGCCAAGTCGCTTGGGTAAAAATTTTCTGCCATAGCGGTCTCGCGCTGTTGCTGCTTCTCTCGCCGCTATCCGCGCAAGTGAAGCCTTATCGCGGCGCGGAATATCGCACCAAAGCCTCGTACAAATACGGCCGCATCGAAGTGCGCATGAAATCGGCTCCCGGCAATGGCATCTTGACGACACTGTTTACCTATCACGATCCGTCGCCGTTTTCCGCGGCCAATTGGAATGAGATCGACATTGAAACGCTCGGCCGTTACAACAACGAGACGCAATTCAACACCATCACGCCCGGCCGGATCGATCACGTGTATCGGCAGGTTGTCAAATTCAATCCGCATCTCTCCTTTCATCTTTACGCCATCGAGTGGACGCCGGATTATGTGGCCTGGCGAGTGGACGGCTATGAAGTGTACCGCCAAACCGCGAGCCACATCAGCACGCTGAATCGCGAGC
>CAZVZZ010000278.1:0-2449 GCA_964631505.1 uncultured Cytophagia bacterium | reverse complement strand
TGACAATTTTTGACAATCTTCCACGAAATCGTGACAACCCGAAAAATTTCAGGTCGTATGATATAGCGTAACAACAAACGAAGCGAAAGCAAATGATAAACACAGCTCAACTGATCATGAAAAGCCTCCTGTTAGTGGCGCTGCTCGCCTTGGCACCGGTAAGCGCCCAGGAGTGGCGGCGGGCCGAGTCGCTGCGCGGCACGTGGAAATTTGAAATCGGCGACGATCCGGCCTACAGCGCGCGCGCTTATGATGACTCGCGCTGGGAGCCGATTCGCGTGCCGGGGGCGTGGGAGAATCAAGGATTTCCGGGCTACGACGGCTATGCGTGGTATCGCAAAAATTTTTCAACCCCGCCGGAGGCGGCAGCGTACCCGTTGTATCTGCAACTCGGCAGAATCGATGATGTGGACGAAACGTATGTCAATGGCAAGCTCGTTGGCTATCAAGGCGGCATGCCGCCGCACTATGAAACGGCATACAGCTATGCGCGCCGCTATTTGATTCCGAAAGAATTTTTGGATCCGTCCGGCCAGAACGTGATCGCGGTGCGGGTGTATGACGACGAATTGGCGGGCGGCATCATCGACGGCGAAATCGGGATTTTCTACGCGCCGAACCAAATGCAATTAGCGCTGCGACTCGACGGTTTTTGGAAACTGCAAATCGGCGACGACGACAACTTTTCGCTGCCGGATTGGGACGACGCGGGCTGGCAACAAGTGGCCGTGCCGGGTTATTGGGATGCCTACGGCCATAAGCATTACGACGGCATCGGCTGGTATCGCAAAAAATTCCGGCTGCCGCGCGCGCTGGCCAGTGAAAAACTTATTTTGGTGTTGGGAAAAATCGATGACGTCGATGAAGTGTATTTGAATGGAAAGTTTTTGGGCAAAACCGGGCGCTGGCCGGAGCGGCCCGATTATCAAGGGTTTTACGACGATTATTATCAGCAAGAGCGCGCGTATTTCATCCCCGCCGAGATGCTGCTGCCGGATCAGGAAAACGTGGTGGCGGTGCGGGTTTTTGATGCGATGCTGCACGGCGGCATTTGGGACGGCCCGGTGGGTTTGGCGACGCGCAGCCAGTACCGCCGCTGGCAGGATCGGCAATCTTCGCTCAAGGATTTTTTCTGGGATTTTTTTAAATGAGACCAATTCGGTCTCGAGTTTAATAACTTGCGTTTTTACGATTTTCATTTCCCTCCAGGTCAAATGACCTTGGCGTCAGGCTTCGGACATTCGACCGTGGACTTCGGACCTATTTAAGGAGATCATCATGTTCCGCAAACTTATCGTCATGAGCTGGCTGTTAGCCGCTTGCTTGGGAAGCGCCGCCGCGCAGGAGAGTATGACGCCGGCAACCAAACAAAAACTCGCTCAGCGCAGTTATTTGCGGTCGCTGCAAAGCGAGCACGCCTGCATTCGCAACAGCGCCGTTTTTCAAGTGATGCAATACCAAACGCGTTTTCCGCAAGAAGACCTGCGCCCGTTTGTGAAGGTGTTGCGCGGCCTGAGCCAGAATGATCCGTCGCCGCAAATTCGCCTGTATGCGTTTTTGGCCGTCACGTTTTTGGAAAATGAGCAATTGCTGCGCGCCGCCGGCGTGCCGCCGCAACGCGAAGATGAAAAGGAAATGTACTTTGCGCGTTTGCAGAAAATTTTGCAAAGCCATCAAATGCTGGCCAGCAACTAACCCCAAATTCACAACCGTCGCTTAGCTGCGGCTGCAAAACGAAGGCGATAGCGGCGGGGAGCAAAGGCATAACACCCCGTGTTTCACCGCGATGCTCAGGAGATTTTCGCATGCGCCTATTCAATAAGTCTTTTTTTATCGGCTTCGTTGCCGGAATCGTTTTGCTCGTCGGTTTGCTGGTGCTGGGTGCGTCTGTTTTCATGGCCACCCGGCCCGGCGACCCGGCCGAAGGAATGGCGGCGGTTTTATCGCCGCCCACTTTCCCCTCGCCAACCAGCAGAACCCTCTATGGACAAGTCGACGAGGCTTGGACCGTCCGCCGCCTGGATGGAAGCGTGATGAGTTTGGCAGAATGCAAAGATCGTGTCGTGTTTATTCATTTCTGGGCAACGTGGTGCCGGCCGTGGTGCATCGCCGAGCTGCCGGGCATTCAACGTTTGTACGACTCAATGAAAAATGAGAACATTGTTTTTCTGATCGTCTCGTGGGATGAAGAGGCCAATGTCCTGCGGCAATTCTTAGATAAAAATCAATACCGCTTTCCGGTCTATTGGCGCGCGCAAGAAATTCCCCCGGCGCTGCAGAGCGCCGGCGTGCCGGCAACGTTTGTTGTGGGCCGCGATGGCGCCATCGTGTTCAAGCATCTCGGCCCGGCAAAATGGGATGATGAATCCACCCGCGTTTTTCTGCGCGGGTTGCTTTAACGTATGCTGATCGGCTTGCTCGGTAAAAACAGGGCACGGCTTGAGACGAC
>CAZVZZ010000277.1:0-2465 GCA_964631505.1 uncultured Cytophagia bacterium | reverse complement strand
ACCATGAGAACCACGAATCTGCAAAAGCTGAAAAAGAAAAACTTCGCATTTTGTATCAATGCCGGAGAATATCAAGGTGTGAGCTTATTTGCTTTGAAGATGTATGAATACCTCCCCGATCCGGTTGCGGAGGCGGAAGGCTTCTTGCGTGTCATCGACGAGGAGGGCGAACCCTATTACTACGACGCCCAAGCCTTTGTAAAAGTAAAGGCCGCGGCAAGCGGATTGCTTATTCCTTTTCTTCAAACCGCTCGCAAAACCAGAAAAAAGCCGCTGCCGAAAATGGCCGCTGTTAATTGAATTTTCTCCAAGCAGGCAAATTGCAAATAAATGAACACACTGCATCTCCGCGTCACCGGCATGGACTGCGCCGATTGCGCGTCCACCCTGGAAAAAGGCGTGGGCAATCTCAACGGCGTGCAAAGCTGCACCGTCAATTTTGGCGCGGCGCGGCTCAAAGCGGATTACGACGCGGCGCACACCAACGAAGCCGCCGTCATCGAACGCATTCGCGCGCTCGGGTATGATATTTATACCGAAGCGCCGAATCAGGCGGCGCGGCTCGCCTCGCAGCGCGGCGGCATTTGGGGCTTCTTTCCGTTTCTGTTGAAAAGAAGAGACACCACGCTCGCGGCCCTCGGCGGCGCGCTGGTGGGGCTCGGCATGGCCGCCGAATTTTTGCAAACGCCGCATCTTTTCACGCAAATCATCTATTGGCTCGCGCTGCTCATTGCGGGCTATCCGATTGCGCGCTCCGGCGTGCGGCGCTTGTGGTTGAATCGCGAGATCAATATCAACTTGCTCATGGCGCTCGCCGCCATCGGCGCGGTCATCATCGGCGAAGAGGCCGAAGCGGCCACGGTGATTTTTCTTTTCGCCATCGGCGAAGCGCTGGAAGGTTACACCATGGAACGCGCGCGTCATTCGATTCGCAAGCTGATGACGCTCACGCCGGCGGAAGCCACGGTGCTGCGGCCGTGCATGGATTGCCGCGAGCATCTTGGCCGCGACGGCTACACCGGCGGGCCGTGCCCATTTTGCAGCGCCCATGAAACGCGCGTGCCGGTTGAGAAAATAAAAGTCGGCGAAACCATTCTCATCAAACCGGGCGAACGCATTCCAGTGGACGGCGTCGTGCTCACCGGCGCGTCCGCGATCAACCAGGCGCCGATCACCGGCGAAAGTATTCCAGTGACTAAAAAAGCCGGCGATGAAATTTTCGCCGGCACCGTCAACGGCGCCGGCACCCTGGAAGTGCGCATGATCCGCCCCGCTGCCGAGTCCACGTTGAGCAACATCATTCATCTCGTTGAAGAAGCGCAGAGCCAGCGCGCGCCGGCGCAGCGCTTCATTGATCGTTTCGCCAAAATTTACACGCCCGCGGTCGTGATCGCGGCGCTGCTGGTGGCGGTGGTGCCGCCGCTGTTGTTCAACGCGCCCTTTTGGAATTTGGCCGACGGCTCGCACGGCTGGCTTTATCGCGCGCTCACGTTACTTGTTATTTCGTGTCCGTGCGCATTGGTGATTTCAACGCCGGTGACGATTGTGAGCGCCATCAGCGCGGCGGCCAAACACGGCGTGCTCATCAAAGGCGGCGCGTATCTGGAAGCGCTCGCCAAAGTTCGCGCCTTTGCATTTGACAAAACCGGCACGTTGACCTACGGCCAACCGATCGTCGTAGAATTGCGCGCGTTTGATTGCCAGCACGCGGCAGAAAAGGAGTGCGAATCGTGCGATGATGTTTTGCAGCTCGCCGCCGCCATCGAGCGCCGCAGCGAGCATCCATTGGCGCAAGCCGTGGTGAACGCCGCGAACGGTCAGCCTCATCACAACAATTACGTCGCTGAAGACGTCGAAGCGATCACCGGACGCGGCGTGCGCGGCAAAGTCAACGGCAAAAGCATCGTCGTTGGCAGCCATGCGTTGTTTGACGCCGAACATCCGCACGATGAAAAAATCTGCCGCGCGATGGACGCGGTCGAAAAAAATGGCTGTACCACCATGATGGTGAGTGACGGCGAGCGGCTCGCCGGCTACATTGCCGTCGCCGACAAAACGCGCGACACCAGCCGCGCGGTGATCGAAGAGCTGAAAAAGCTGGGCATTGAAAAAAACGTGATGCTCACCGGCGACAACCCAACCACGGCGCAAACGATCGCGCGCGTTGTCGGCGTCGATGAAGTGCGCGCGCAATTGCTGCCGGCGCAAAAATTAGAGGCCGTGCGATCGCTGCGGCATGAATACCAACGCGTCGCGATGGTCGGTGACGGCATCAACGACGCGCCGGCATTGGCCAGCGCCGACGTGGGCATTGCGATGGGCGGCGCCGGCACGGCGCAGGCCATTGAAACCGCCGATGTCGCGTTGATGTCGGACAATTTGAACAAGCTGCCGTTCGCCATCAAAATCAGCCGCCGCGCCATGCGCGTGATTAAACAGAACATTGCCGTCAGCCTCGTGTTGAA
>CAZVZZ010000276.1:0-2472 GCA_964631505.1 uncultured Cytophagia bacterium | reverse complement strand
ATTTTCCCACTTTTTCCATAACCCTCCCAAAAATTCTTAAAATTAAGAAAATTTCCCGCCTTCGCCCCACGCAATGACTTTGTTTTTAATAGACTTGTAAGATAGCACGGTATTTGCTTTTGCCCAAAGTGTAATTACCTTTGACGCGCATTCTTAAAATTGAGGAATAACGATGAATCGCAACATGGTCACATTGGACGGCAACGAAGCCGCAGCGTATGTCGCGCATAAAACGAATGAAGTGATTGCCATTTATCCGATCACGCCCTCGTCGCCGATGGGCGAATGGGCCGACGCCTGGTCGGCAGTGGATGAAAAAAATATTTGGAACACGACGCCGGTGGTGACGGAAATGCAAAGTGAAGGCGGCGCGGCGGGCGCGGTGCATGGCGCGTTGCAAACCGGCGCGCTCACCACGACGTTCACCTCATCGCAGGGACTCATGTTGATGATTCCCAACATGTACAAAATTGCCGGCGAACTGACGCCGACGGTTTTTCATGTCGCCGCGCGGTCACTGGCCGCGCAGGCGTTGTCGATCTTCGGCGATCACAGCGATGTGATGGCGGTGCGCGGCACCGGCTTCGCGATGTTGGCCGCGGCCTCGGTGCAGGAAGTGATGGACTTCGCGCTCATTGCGCAGGCGGCGGCGCTGGAATCACGCGTGCCGTTTCTGCATTTCTTCGACGGCTTTCGCACCTCGCATGAGGTGAATAAGATCGAGCAATTGAGCGAAGACGATATGCGCGCGATGTTGAACGATGAGTTGGTACACGCGCACCGGGCGCGCGCGCTGTCGCCGGATCGGCCGGTGATGCGCGGCTCGGCGCAAAATCCCGACGTGTATTTTCAGGGCCGCGAGACGGTGAATCAGTTTTATCTCGCCTGCCCCACCATCGTGCAACAAGCAATGAATAAATTTGCGGCCTTGACCGGCCGGCAATATAAGCTGTTCGATTATTTTGGCGCGCCGGATGCCGAGCGCGTGATCGTGTTGATGGGCTCGGGCGCGGAAGCGGCGCAAGAAACGGTGCAAGCGCTGCTGCCGGCCGGAGAAAAAGTCGGAGTGCTCATCGTGCGGTTGTATCGCCCGTTCTCGGCGCAGCATTTGGTGCAAGCGCTGCCGCCGAATGTCAAAACCATTGCGGTGCTCGATCGCACGAAAGAGCCGGGTAGCTTGGGAGAGCCGCTGTACCTTGACGTGGTTGCGGCCATCAGTGAAACTATCGCCAATGGTACCGGCTCTCTCAATAATTTTCCGCGGATCATCGGCGGGCGTTACGGATTGTCTTCAAAGGAATTTACGCCGGCGATGATCAAAGGCGTGTTCGATGAGATGAAAAAGGCCGCGCCGAAAAACCATTTCACCGTCGGCATCAACGACGACGTGACGATGACGAGCCTCGAGTATGATCCCAATTTTTCCACCGAGCCGGCGAGCGTGATCCGCGCGATGTTTTATGGCCTCGGCGCGGACGGCACGGTCGGCGCGAACAAGAACTCGATCAAGATTATCGGCGAGGACACGCCGAATTTCGCGCAGGGCTATTTCGTTTACGATTCCAAAAAATCCGGCTCGACCACGGTGTCGCATCTGCGCTTCGGGCCGCAGCCGATTCACTCGACGTACTTGGTGAAGCAGGCGCAATTCATCGGTTGCCATCAATTTGGCTTCGTCGAAAAATTCGACATGCTGCCGAATCTCGTCAACGGCGGCACGTTTCTGTTGAACAGCCCGTACGGGCCGGATGAAGTTTGGGATCATTTGCCGCGCGAACTGCAGCACCAGCTCATTGAAAAGCAAGCCAGGTTTTATGTGATCGACGGCTACAAAGTGGCGAAAGACACCGGCATGGGCGGCCGCATGAACACGATCATGCAAACGTGTTTCTTCGCCATCTCCGGCGTGCTGCCGCGTGAGGAAGCGATTGCCGCGATCAAAGAGTCGGTCAAGAAAACGTATGGCGCGAAGGGCGAAGAGATCGTGCAAATGAATTATCGCGCCATCGATCAAACGCTGGAAAATTTGTACGAAGTGAAAGTTCCGGATAAAGTGACCAGCACGTTTGAGCGGCCCGCCGTTGTGGCGCCAAACGCGCCGGATTTTGTGAAAAATCTCACCGCGAAAATCATCGCCGGTTACGGCGACGAGGTGCCGGTGAGTGCAATGCCAGTCGATGGCACGTTTCCAACCGCGACCGCCATGTGGGAAAAACGTGCCATCGCACTGGAAATTCCAATTTGGGACAAAGACATTTGCATTCAGTGCAACAAATGCGCGCTGGTGTGTCCGCATGCGGCGATTCGCGTGAAGATCTACGAAGAAAAAGAATTGGCCGGCGCGCCGGCAGCGTTCGAAGTCACTGATTATCGCGAGCGCGAATGGCAGGGCATGAAATACACCGTGCAAGTCGCGCCGGAAGATTGCACCGGCTGCGGCATTTGCGTGGAAATTTGCCCGGCGAAAAACAA
>CAZVZZ010000275.1:0-2481 GCA_964631505.1 uncultured Cytophagia bacterium | reverse complement strand
TTTATCTGTTTTTCTTATTAATTCCGTATGCCCGCGGATCGCATAAAACTTCGTTATCGCCTTTTCACCCGCCTGCTGATTTCCCATATTTTACTCGTGTCGCTGCCGCTGTTGATTACCGGCCAAATTTTGATTAACACGGCGCAATCCGCGATTCGCCAAACGATTTTGGAACGCAACCTCGAATTTGCCCGGCGCTCGGCTGGCATGATTGCCGGCACCATCGGCAAGTCGCGCGAAATTTTGCGGTTCACCGCGCAAATTCCCGACCTGACCAATCTCGGGCGCATGGATCAGGATTTGATGATCAATAACATGGTGGCGGAATTTAGCGTGTTCAAGCGGCTTTCGATAATCGATCGCGATGGCCGCGTGATCAGCTCGACCGCTTTTGGCGATTTGGGCATCGACCTGTCGAGCAACGGCCTGCTGCCGAGCATTTTACAAAACCGGCCGTACAATTCCGAGGTGAGGTTGACGCCGGATGATCTGCCGACGATGGAAATCGCCGAACCGATTTTGTTCCACGGCGAAGTGATCGGCGCGCTGTGGGGCGAGATCGATTTGAAAGCAATTTGGGACGTGGTTGACAGCAACGCCATCGGCGAGCGCGGCGAGGCGTTTATTTTTTATCCGGCCAAACAGGGCCAGTTTATCGCGCATTCGAAACGGCGCATGGTTTTGGAGCACCGCAATTTCGATGAAAGCGACATTATCGACAGCGTCGCCGCGGGGCACAGCAACCACAAAATTTACGTGAATCGCGACGGCGTCGAAATGATCGCGGCGTACGCGCCGATTCCGCAGGAGCAATGGGGCACGGTGATTCAGCAGCCGACCAGCGAGGCCTTTGCGCCGGCGCAGAAGATGAAACTGCAGATTTTCTTGCTCATGCTCGTCAGCGTGGTGCTGGCCGCGCTGATTGCGGCGATGTACACGCGGCAAATCGTGCAACCGGTCAACGCGCTCGTTTCCGGGATCGAGCGGATGGCAACGGGCGATCTCCGGCATCGGATCCGGCCGCTCGGCCACGACGAAGTGAGCCGGCTGGCGAAGAACATCAACACCATGGCCAGCCGCTTGCTCGAATTTCAACGCCAGCTCAAACGCGGCGAACGTCTGGAGACGTTGAACAAACTGGCTTCGGTTTTATCGCACGAAATCCGCAATCCCTTGAACTCGATGGTCATCAATATGCAGTTGCTGCGCCGCGAGTTTCTGCGCAAAGAAATTGACCCGCGCAAGCTGGAGCATTATCATCTGATCATCAACTCCGAAATCGGCCGCGTGGAATCGCTGGTCAGCAATTTTTTGCTGATTGCCAAGCCGCCGAAATTGGAAAAAAAGCCGCAACGCCTGAGCGAGCTGTTGGACGATCTCATTAAAGCGGAGCTGCCGAATGCCTTGACCAAGGGAATCCGGGTCGAGCGCCATTACAAGCTGCCCGGCCTGGTGGTGGAAATCGATGCGCAAAAAATGTATCAAGTTTTTTTGAACATATTTTTAAACGCGTTGCAGGCCATGCCGGGAGGCGGGCGTTTGCGCCTCAGTCTTTATAAAGTCAATTTGATTGGCAGCGAGGAAGACACACCCAACTTTGAAGAAGGCAGCGGCCCGGCTTTTGCCGCCATTTCTTTTCAAGACACGGGCAAAGGAATTCCCGAGCATGAGCTAAACAAAATTTTTGATTTTTATTATACGACCAAAGAGTACGGCACCGGCATCGGTTTGTCGTTGGCGCAACAAATTGTGGAAGAGCATGGCGGACGTATCCAGGTTAAAAGCGTCATTGGGAAGGGCACGGAGTTCATTATTTTCCTTCCTTACGTCGAATAATTGCGTCAAAAATACGGCAAAAATAAAAGAGAAAATTTTGTCAAAACTCTTGACAAAGCAGTTCAGAAGCATTATATTGCAGCTTGTCCTGAAATACGGTGTATTTGAATGAAGGATATTTTTGTTCACTGCGGCACGATCAGTCTTTTTTGAAAAACAAGTTTTCTTTATTTTGAAATTTAGGTCTGTCTTTCTCCACGACGTCCCAGCTTAACTTGTTAAAAATTATAAGGAGGGACACTGGAACTTTCTACCTATTTTTCAGTATCTATAAATAGTCAAGATGCTGGACGGGAGTTATTTTGTCCCTGTCTAAATCTGAACGCAAGTGGACGAAATAACACTAACCTTAATCCCAGAAAGGGGTAGAAGGATGGTTCGCGTTACAGTTGGAGATCATGAGTCAATAGACCGCGCGATCATGCGCTTTAAGAGAAAATGCGACCGGGCACGGGTTTTGCGCGATTTCAAGAAATCGACGTATTACATCAAACCGAGTCAGCGCCGCCGCATTCGCCGGGAAAAAGCCATACGTCGCGCCACCCGCATTCTAATGCAGGAAACCGAGTAGAGTAAAATTAGCGTCAGCAGAAAAGTCGTGATGAATCAAATTGAGTTAGGGCTTGGTGTAATACGTCGATTTCT
>CAZVZZ010000274.1:0-2482 GCA_964631505.1 uncultured Cytophagia bacterium | reverse complement strand
GCATTACGTTTTAGTTTTTAAAAAGGCATTTCGCCCAAGCGGAATGCCTTTTTCATTAATATTGCAAAATTTTCATAAGTCAAAATTTTCACAAAGTTTCGCTTGCAAATTATTCACGTTCTTCTATCTTCAATAAGGTTGGATGAAAAAGCGTCAACCGTAATCAGTTGGCAGGTTCTCATCAAACAAACGGAAGGGCAGGGAAAATGCGACATGATGATCAACGTTTTGCGATGGCCGCGGAATACTGGGAAGCTGGAAAGCTCCATAAAGCCATCGCGGTTTTTGACAATATCATTGCCGACGAAGCGCTCTCCAATTCGGCGCGGGCGATCGTTTGCGAATACGTCGGCCGACTACAAATCGGTATCGGCGAATTAGAAGCAGCCGAGCGTTTCTTGCGGCGCGCCATCGAGCTGAACGATGAAGAGGTTGAGCATCACGTTCAACTCGCCAATTGCCTATGTTTGCAAGAGCAGCAGGAAGACGCGTGGCACATCGTCCGCCGCGTTTATCGCGAAAATCCGGATCACCCGGCGGCGATTCATTACATGGGGAAAATGATGGATGAGCGCGGCCATCACGAGCGCGGCCTCGAGTTGATGAAAAAATCTCTCCGCCTCGAGCCCAACAATGAACGGTTTTGGGCCAATCTCGCCTTTTCTTATCTCATGCACCACAACCCCGGCGCCGCCATGATTTGCAGCGAGCAAGCCATGACGCTCAACCCGCAAGACGAAGTGGTGCGGTTCGTCCACGAAGTCGCTTCGGAATTTGATGCGCACGAAGAGTCAACCCCGTCCGTGGTCGCTTCGCCTCCACCGTTGGCCGCGCGGCATAAAAAGTTGGAGATGTTCAGCCGGCGCAGTGTGTAGCGGGAACCTCTTCGCGCGTTGGGCGTTTCGTCGCTGCGCCTAAAAATGCAGGTCAACGTATGAAAAGCCGAAGAATTCTTTATCGCGAAACCCAATCCATGGTGTCGTGGGTGATATTGGTGTTGCTGTTTGCGTTGTTGGCCAATCTCGCCGTCTTAGTGTGGCTCGCCTCCATGCCGCAGATTCCGTTGTGGCCGAAGCTGCTGCTCGCCGCGGTGCTGCTCGCCTTGGGCGCGATGATCTGGACCTTTCGCCGCTTGTCCATCGAGCTAACGGACGCCGACATATCGTTTGGTTTTGCCTTCTTGCGCAAACGTCTGCGCTGGCAGGATATCGAGAACGTGCAAGAAGCGCCGTATCTGTTCTCGCGTTTTATCGGCTGGGGCTTTCGCTACGACATGCGCGGCACCTTTGGCTTCATCGCGCGCAGCGGCATGGGCGTGCAAATCCAGACGCGCCGGCGCTGGCGCTATTTTATTTCCACCGACCACCCGCAAACGGTATTGGACATTGCGCGCGGGCAGATTCAATTGTGTCAAGCCGATTCGCAGTTTTGAAGACGAAGCGAGTTTAGCGTCTCCAACCAGGTGTCCCGCTGCTTACAACCGAACTCCGGGAATGGCTTCAAATCAAGCGTTTAGGAAGATGACCCTCAATCAAATCGTTCTCCCCTTTTTTAAAAGACTGCCGGGTTTTGGTTTATTCCACCTCGCGATCGTTATTTTAGCGATGCCATTCGCTACAGTGCGTGCGCAGAGCCGTGTGCCGGTATACTCGGCGTTTGAGTTGCGGCTCACCACGACGCAGCAGCATGGCAATCCGTACCTCGAGGTGAACGTCACCGGCATTTTTACCGCGCCAAGCGGAAAGGAAATGCGGCTCGCGGGATTTTGGGACGGTGGGCAAATTTGGCGCCTGCGGTTTGCGCCGATCGAACGCGGCACGTGGAATTATCGGATTGAAAGCAATGATCGTGAACTCGAAACTGCCGGCACCTTTGAAGCGATCAATTCGAATCGAAGCGGCTTCGTGCGGGTGAGCCAAACGCGGCCGTATGGCTTTGAGTACAGCAATAGCACGCCCTTTTTACTGATGGGTGACACGAATTGGGATGGCATGAGCGACGGCGTTGGGTTTGATCCGCATTTTAAAAATTATATCAAGCTGCGTGCGGCGCAAGGGTTCAATGCGTATCATGCGATGGTCGTCAATAATCGCTATGATTATGGCCGCAACGAGGGCGGCGAGTCTTTTGTGATGTTCGACAGTCAAACACGCGATCACAACCGGGTCAATCCGAAATTTTTTCAATGGGTTGATCGCCGCGTTGCTTTTGCCGACAGTCTCGGCATGGTTTCGATTCTTTTCTTCTCGTGGTCGGAGGAAATTCGCAAGATGTCCACCGAGCAGTATGAACGTTTGGCGTTGTACATCGTTTCGCGTTGCGCCGCTTATAATGTGTTTTGGGTTTTAGCCGGCGATTATCAAGCGTATTTTTACGAGCCGCCGATTTATCGCCAAGTGGGCGCTGCCGTGGCCGTAGCCGATCCGTACGACCATCCGATTTCGATTCATCCCGCCGATGGTTTTGTGAATCGCGAGTTTGC
>CAZVZZ010000273.1:0-2591 GCA_964631505.1 uncultured Cytophagia bacterium | reverse complement strand
GCTGCGCGCGATTAAACGCAAAACTGAAAATCTATAAACGCGTTGAGTTTTGTTTTGGGAAAAAAATTGGATAAAATCCTCGTCCTCGACGTCGAAGCCACCTGCTGGGAAGGCGCGCTGCCGCCCGGAGAGGAAAGCGAGATTATCGAGATCGGCCTGTGCTTGCTCGACGCCAAGTCGGGACAGCGGTTGGAGAAACAAAGCATTCTTGTCCGGCCCGAACGCTCGCAGGTGAGTCCGTTTTGCACGCGGCTCACCACGCTGACGCAGGAAGAGGTTGAGCGCGGTATTTCATTTCAAGCGGCGTGTCTGATGTTGCAGCAGAAATACGCTTCGAAGCAGCGCGTATGGGCGAGCTACGGCGATTACGACCGGCGGCAATTTCAAAAGCAATGCGAGTCGTGCAAAGTCAATTATCCATTCGGGCCGACGCATATCAACGTGAAAAATCTGTTTGCCCTCGCACACGGGTTGGCTGATGAGGTGGGCATGGCGCAAGCTTTGGAACGGATGCAGCGGCCGCTCGAAGGCGTGCATCACCGCGCCGGCGACGATGCGTGGAACATCGCTGGCATTCTGGCCGAGTTGTTGTTAAAATGGCGCCGCCCGCAAAAGCAAGCATAGCAATATTGCCGTGACGCTGAATAATCGCTTCGATTATTTGGGCTCGACCATCAATATCGCCGCGCGTTTGGAGGGACAATCATCGGGAGGCGATGTGATTATTTCCGCGCCGGTACGCAATGATCCGGAAGTGGGCGAATGGCTTCAACAACAAACCGATTTGTTGAGCGCGCCCGTGGAAACGACATTGAAAGGTTTTGAGGCACAGAAGTTTGCGTTGTGGCGCGTGATGAAACTTCAATAACCCAACCCCAAGCCGATCTCAAAAAACGTCTTCTCGAATTTTCGATCATAACCCAGTCGCGGGCTGATGAGCAACGCGCCCTCCCACACGTCAATGATGAGTCCGCCCGCGATACGACGCACTTCCGTGCGTTCCAGCAATACCGCGCCGGTGAGGTGCAGCGTTCCATACGTCACGCGCGGGCCGCGATTCACCGGCTGTTTTTTTAATTTTGCCGCGTGCGCGACGAAGCGGCCGCCCCACAGCAAGGCCCAGTCGGGATTGTCATAAACCGCGGCAACGCTGACGCCGAGCAAAAAATTTTTGGGGTTTTCACCCAAACCCAGCGCCGGATGAAACTGCGCGGAGAACGTGTAGGGATCGATCCCCGGGGTAAAAAAGAATCCTTGGCCCGCCTCGAGCTGCAGAAAAAAACGATCCTGCGCGGCGGCTTGTTGCAGAATTCCCCAAAATAAAACAAGCCCCCAGCTCCGATACAAAAGCAGAAAACGGCGAGACGGTCTTTGCATGGAAAATTCCTTGATTAAAAATAAAGTACGGTTACGCGTTTGGCCGCGAGATAAAAATCACCGGCATATTGTGGTCAATAGCCGCGACTTAAAAAAATCTTGATTGTTGTTGTAAAATTGCTGATATTAAAGCTCTTCAATTTTAACCAAAATTCATTGTAATAGCAAGAGGAAAGGCAGTGATTATGAAAGTTAGTTTTCCCCTACGAATGGGATTTTATCAGGAACTCAAAAGTCGGGTGAATGCGTATTTTACCGAAAACCAAATTTCGCCGCATGCCGATTGGCGGATGGTATTAAAAACAATTATTATTTTAGGTTGGCTGGCAACGGCGTATGTGTTGTTGGTGTTTTTTTCTTCATCATTCATTCTTGCCGTGATTTCGGCTTTCCTGGTGTCGCAGGGTTTCGTACTGGTCGGTTTCAATATCATGCATGACGGCGGCCACGGCAGTTATTCCAAAAGCAAAAAAGTCAACCGGTTGATGGGGTTCACGCTCGATCTGATCGGCGGCAGCCAAATGTTTTGGCAGCACAAGCACAATATTTTGCATCACACCTACACCAACATCAACGAATTGGACGACGACATTCACGTTGGCGCGCTGATGCGCTTCAGCCCCGCGCAAAAGCGCTATCCGTGGCACCGTTTCCAACACTGGTATGCGTTTCCGCTCTACGGTTTTATGACGCTGGCATGGATCAATTACGGCGATTTTCGTAAATTTTTTACCGGCCGCATCGGTGATTATAAATTGCCGAAACCCTCGCCGCGGGAGTCGGTCATGTTTTTTCTCACCAAAGTTTTTTACTTTGGCTACATGCTGGTGCTGCCGATGTTCTTTCATCCGATTGCGTATGTGCTGCTTTTTTATTTGTTCGTGCATTTCTTCCTCGGCATCACGATGGCCACGGTTTTTCAGTTGGCGCACGTGGTGGAAGATAATGCCTTTCCCGAGCCGCACCCGGTAACCGGTGAGGTGGAAAACGAGTGGGCGATTCATGAAGTGCAAACCACGGCCGATTTTGCGCGGAAAAATAAATTGGCCGCGTGGTATTTCGGCGGCCTGAATTTCCAGATCGAGCATCATCTCTTCCCGCGTATATGCCACATTCATTACCCGGCGATCAGCAAGATTGTCGAGAACACTTGTCGTGAGTTTGGCATCAAATACATGGCGTATCCCACGATCCGTGCCGCGGTGGCATCGCAT
>CAZVZZ010000272.1:0-2656 GCA_964631505.1 uncultured Cytophagia bacterium | reverse complement strand
TCCGACCGTCTGCTCAATCCGGTGTTTCGCGAGTTTTATTCCGAGCGCGACGTGGTTTATGAAGAGCGGCGCCTGCGCGTCGAAAGCACACCCACCGGAAAATTCGATGAGCAATTCGAGTCGTTGTTCTGGCAATCCTCGCCGTACAAATGGCCGGTGATCGGCTGGCCCTCGGATTTGCGCGGCATCACCAAAGAACAGGCCGACGAGTATTTCGCCACCTATTACGCGCCGAACAACTGCACGGTGGTGATGGTTGGTGATTTGGATTATGACGAAGTCATCAAAATGGCGACGCGTTATTTTGGCCGCATTCCGCGCGGGAAAAATGAGCCGCCCGAAGTCATCACCACCGAAGTACCGCAGCTTGCCGAGAAGCGCATGTACGCCGAAGCCGAAACCAATCCCGAAGTGCGCATCTGGTATCACGGCGTCGCGCACAATCACGCCGATGAGCCGGCGCTCGATGTGCTCACCAGCATACTTTCCGGCAAAACCGGGCGTTTGTACAAAAAGCTCGTGATCGAAAAGCAACTTGCCACGAACGTCAACGCCGGTTTGGAATCCCGCAAATACGCCGGCATTATTCAATTGAGCGGCGTCGTGCAAGGTGAGCACAAGCCGGAAGAAGTCGAGCAGGCGATTTACGACGAGATCGTCAAATTGCAGGAGGCGCCCGTTGGCGCGTATGAATTGCAGAAGGTGAAAAATCAGGAAGCCGCCGGCAATTTCCGCCGCTTGCAGAGCAATTTCTTTTTAATGGTACAGCTCGGCATTTACGAAGTCAACGGTGATTGGAATTACCTCAACACCTACCCGCCCAAAGTACAGGCCGTCACCGCCGCCGATGTGCAGCGCGTCGCGAAAAAATATTTCACGCGCGAGAACCGCAGCGTCATCATTTACACGCGCAAGAAAACCGCCGCGCCGGAAGATCCGGCGCTTGCCGGTTTATCCGAGCAGGGCAAGCAAATGGTCAATATGACGGTCGCCCGCTTGAAGCAAACCAACGACCCGGCGCAATTGCAGCAAATGATCGGCATGATCGAAGGCCGTCTCGCCGAAGCGCCGGATGAGCAGCGTAAAGCGATGGAGATCATCGTGAAGAAGGCAAAAGAAAGGCTGGCGGAATTGGAGAGTAAGAAGTAAGTGAGCGTGGAACGTGTAACGGAGTTAATTTCACCATGTTTTTGGCGGTTCCATTTCGTTGCAAGTTATTTATGGAGAATATAGAAATGAGAAAAATAAATTTCGTAATTTTGTTGCTCGTCGGCTTGTTGCTGCAAGTTGCGCCTTTGGCAGCGCAAGCTTTGGTTGATCATCCGGACAAGCTCACCTTTAAGCCGCTGGCTTACGAGCCGCCGAAGGCGAAAGAGTTGCGCAGCGTGTTGAAAAGCGGGCCGGTGGTTTTTATTGCCGAAGATCGCGAGCTGCCGCTGATCAACGTTTCGATCTTGGTGCGCACCGGCGAGTATCTCGAATCCAAAGCCGGACTCGCGGCGATGGTTGGCTCGCTGCTGCGCGACGGTGGCACGATGACGTTGACGCCGGATTCGCTTGACGAGAAACTCGATTATCTCGCGGCCCAAAGCGGCGCTTCGATTTCCAGCACGCAGGGCAACGTCAGCCTCAACGTGCTCGGCAAAGATTTTGACGCGGGCATGGCGCTGGCGATCGACATGATGAAAAATCCGCGTTTCGACGAAGCGCGCCTAAAGCTTTACAAAGAGCGCACGTTGCAAAACATGCAGCGCCGCAACGACCAAACTGCCGCCATCGAAGGCCGCGAGTGGGGCCGCTTGATGTATGGCGAAGATTTTTTCACCAATCATCTGGCGACGAAACAAAGCCTCGAGAGCATCACGCGCCAGGATTTGATTGATTTCCACAAAAAATATTATTATCCCGCCAATTTTATTCTGGCGATCTCCGGCGATTTCAACAAGGCCGATCTGCTGAAGCGTCTCGATAAACATTTCAGCGGTTGGAAAAATCTTAGCGGCACGATTCCCAAAGTGCCGCGACCGACGCAAGCGCCGCAGCCCGGCATTTATATGGTCAACAAAGACGTCAATCAGGGCCGCATCAGCATCGGCCACTGGGGCGTCGAGCGCGGCAATCCCGATGAATTTGCGCTGCTGGTGATGAACGACATTTTGGGCGGCGGCGGATTCACTTCGCGCATCATGTCCAAAGTTCGTTCGGACGAAGGCCTTGCGTACAGCGCCGGCAGCGGCTTCGGCGTCGGCGTGTATTATCCCGGCGTGTTCCGCGCCGCGTTTCAAAGCAAAAGCCCGACCTGCGCGCACGCGACGAAAATCGTGCTTGACGAAATCGCCCGCATGCGCACGGAGAAAGTCACCGATGACGAACTGAAAACTTCGGTCAACGGATTCATCGAAACCTTTCCGCTGACTTTTGCGACGAAAGCGCAAGTGGTCGGCACGTTTGCGGCGGATGAATACACCGGTCGCAATCCCGAATACTGGACAACCTATCGCGACAACATCCGGAAAGTGACTGCCGACGACGTGTTGCGGGTCGCGCAAAAATATTTGCAACCCGACAAGCTGGTGATCCTCGGCGTCGGCAACACCAAAGATATTTTGGCCGGTTACGATAAAGTGCCGGTGAAATTCACGGATTTCAAATTGGG
>CAZVZZ010000271.1:0-2661 GCA_964631505.1 uncultured Cytophagia bacterium | reverse complement strand
CAAGGCACAGGATTTTGGTTCCTGCATTCGAAGGTTCGAATCCTTCCGCCCCAGCAAGAGCAAGAAATAAAAAGCCCGAGGCCAGGTGCAAGAAGCTAAGCGCTGCGGCCTTAGGTAAATGAGATTTTCGTTTCTTGCAAAGGATGTTTTTATTTTTTGATATTTGCAACCTGCCCAATGAGTGCTGGACTGCAACACCCGCGTTTGTTTACCGGCCGTGCGCACGTAGAATTGGCGCAACGGATCGCGACCTACCTAAATCTCGAGCTCGGCAAAACCGAATTTCGCGAGTTTAGCGACGGCGAAACGTGGATGAAGTATTGCGAGAATATTCGCGGGCAAGATGTTTTTATCATTCAGCCGACCGGCGCGCCGGCGCGCAATCTGCTGGAATTGTTGATCATGATCGATGCGGCGAAGCGGGCCTCGGCCCGGCGCCTCACCGCGGTGATTCCATATTTCGGTTACGCCCGGCAGGATCGCAAAGATCAACCGCGGGTGTCGATCACGGCGAAGCTGGTGGCCAATCTGCTGGTCACCGCCGGCGCCGATCGCATTCTCGCGATGGATTTGCACGCGCCGCAGATTCAAGGCTTTTTTGACATCCCGGTGGATCATTTGTACTCGGCGGCGATTTTTGCGGATTATTTTCGCGCTAAAAAGATCCCCGACCTGGTCGTGGTCTCGCCCGATATCGGCGGTTCGCATCTGGCGCGGGCTTACGCCAAACGCTTGAATGCGCCGATTGCCGTGGTCGATAAGCGCCGGCCGCGGCCCAACGCCGTGGAGATGACCAATGTCATCGGCAATGTCGACGGCATGAATGCGCTGTTGATCGACGACATTTGCGACACCGCCGGCACGCTGACGATGGCGGCGGCCAGATTGAAAGAACGCGGGGCAAAAAAAGTTTTTGCGGCTTGCACCCATGCGATTCTCTCCGGCCCGGCCGTGGAGCGTTTGAACAACTCGGTTATTGATGAGATCGCGTTCACCGACTCTGTGCCGATTGATCCCGCCAAACAATTGGCGCGGATGAAAATTCTGTCGGTGGGGGAATTGTTCGGTCGTGCCATTATGCGCATTCACAACGAAGAATCCATTAGTTTTTTATTTGATTAAACGCCAAAGATCATTAAAACATAAAAAGCAGTTTTATCGGAGAACCAGATGGCAGAAGCTTTATTAAACTTGTCCGTACGCCAGGATACCGGCAAAAAAATCGCGCGCCAAATGCGTCGCACCGGCGCTATTCCTGGAATCTTTTATATTCATGGCCAGAACGCCGTTCCGGTGGCCGTCGACGAAAAAGCCCTGCGCACGGTGATCGTGAGCAAGGCGAATCTCGTCGATCTGAAATTCAGCGATGGCCGCGTGGAAAAATGCGTCATCCGCGAAGTCCAGTGGGATCCGCTTTCCAGCCGCCTGCTGCACGTTGATCTGCTGGGCATCAGGCTAACCGAAAAAATTCGCGTTAAAGTGGCGGTGCGTTTGAACGGCTCGCCGGCCGGCGTTAAAGAAGGCGGCACGCTGCAAGTGATGTTGCGCGAATTGGAAATCGAATGTTTGCCGCTTGATATTCCCGAAACCGTTACGCTGGAAGTCGGCCATCTTAAAATTCATGATACGATTCACGTGAGTGATATCACCATGGAACGGGTTCGTATTCTCAACGATCCGGCCCATGTCGTGGCGACGGTGTTGCCGCCGAAGATCGAAGAAGCGCCGGCGGCGGTGGATGCAACTGCCGAGAAAGCCGAGCCTGAAGTCATTGGCCGTAAGAAGGAAGAAGGTGAAGGGGAAGCGGCGGAAGATGACAGCAAGGGCAAAGCAAAAGGCAAAGAAGAAAAGAAAGAGAAGAAATAAATTGACCAGCGTACGCCTGGTGATTTGGAAACTGTTGAAGTGGCGTCAATCCCGCCGGCGATTGGTGATGATCGCCGGCCATGCCCTCCTTCCTCACGCATGTTTCCCGGCGGGCGCAGCCCCCGGCCTCTCTCTTCGCGATGGCCAACAGCGGCATGTCAGAAAAGCATCTTATCGTCGGCTTGGGAAATCCAGGCCCGCGTTACAGCGAAACGCGTCATAATGTCGGCTTTAAAGTGGTCGAGCGCTTAGCCGAAAAGTTGGATTGTAATTTCCGCGCCGGAAAAGGCGAGTATCTCATCGCTTCCGGCGCCGCGGAAGTGTTGCTGCTCAAGCCGCTGACGTACATGAACCACAGCGGTTTGGCCGTGCGCCACGCGGCCGATTATTTTGAGGTTGAGCTGGCACGCGTGCTTATCGTTTTTGATGACTATCAACTCCCGCTGGGCAAATTGCGGTTGCGCGCGAGCGGCAGTGACGGCGGGCACAACGGCATGGCTTCGGTGATTCAACACCTCGGCACGCCGAACGTGGCCCGCTTGCGCCTCGGCATCGGCGCGGAGTTTGGAAAGGGGCAAATGGCCGATTATGTGCTGGCCACCTTTTCGCGGGCCGAACAAAAGCTGCTGCCGGAGATTTATGACCGCGCGGTTGAAGCCGTCAGCAGTGTTATCGCCGACGGCGTGCAAGCGGCGATGAATAAATTTAATGCTTGAAAATCAACTTAACTAAACACGAAGTTTTGTAAGGAGGTGAAAACCGATTGAGACTGTATGAAACCACCGTCGTGATTGA
>CAZVZZ010000270.1:0-2688 GCA_964631505.1 uncultured Cytophagia bacterium | reverse complement strand
GGGCATACGCCACCACGGAGCCGGAAACATTCGTCAGCGCAATCGCGCCGTTCTGATTATTCACTTCAATTTCACCGCTGACGCCGTCAACTTTGATATCGCCGTCATTCAGACAACTCAGCTTCAATGCAATTCTTTTCGGCACTTGAATCGTCAGGTCGATGGTGCGGTTCATCGTCTCGGCGCCGACGCGCATCACGTTGTCTTCCTCTTCCACCGTCAGGCCGGTGGAGGCAATTTCCAAGCGGCGCATACCCATCTTCTTTTTATCCGAACGCTCCTGACGTGACTCCCGCTCCGGACGAATGCGCGCCTCGATCAACACCTCTTTGCCTTCGTAAGCTTTGATCGTCATGCCGCCGTTCATCAAACTCGCTTT
Source organism: uncultured Cytophagia bacterium (assembly GCA_964631505.1). Taxonomy (GTDB): domain Bacteria; phylum Zhuqueibacterota; class Zhuqueibacteria; order Zhuqueibacterales; family Zhuqueibacteraceae; genus Zhuqueibacter. The sequence goes on along the minus strand of CAZVZZ010000270.1, from coordinate 2,309 downwards.
CAACGTTCCGGGCCGCGACGGATCGCTAAAAACCACCGTCAACTTATCCGCCGGCGGCTCTTGGCTGTGGGCAAACGGCGTCATAATAAACAAAAGCAACAGGCTGGAAAATTTGTGGAAATATTTTTTCATTTTATTTGCCTCGTTGAAATTATGATTTGAGTCGGTCGGATTACGAAGTTTAAGCCGCCGACGGAGAGCTTTGCACGCCGGTTTTATGATTAGCCGAATAAGTTAATCCGGACGATTCGCAAAATCCGAATACCAAAAAGATTTACTGTTCCCGCTTGATAATCCGAATGTCGCCGTTGAACGCGTCGAAATCCAACAGCGGGCCGCCGGACCCGGCGCGGACTTTGTAAGCCTTGTCATACTTGTACACGTTCTTCCCTTTATAACGCTCGTGACTCGGCGCGGCGCTACCCAGCGTGGTCACGGCAAAGTCCGTGAACACCTCGCCGTTAAACGTTTTGAAGCGCAAATCCGCGGACAACTCGGGACGAAATGAAATTTCCACATCGCCGTTGAGCGAGCCGAAATACGAACCGGCAGTGGGATTTTTCTTGAACGTCACTTTGACGTCGGAATTGAGCGCATAAACCCGCCCGGCGCCGGCGACTTCGTTCATCACAATGCCGCCGTTGATGTTTTCCACTTCATATTCTCCCAGCACCTCCGTCACGGTGATCTCTCCATCGTTGACCGTCTTGAGAAAAAAATCCGCGTCGCGGGGGACTTTTAGTTCAAAGTTGAATTGCACGTCGTAGCCGGAATGCCGCCCGCCTTTGTAATTTACCGAGCCATCCCGGCCGCGAAACGGGCCGTCAACGTAAAACCGAATTGAGTTGTTGCGCGTGCTGATGTCGAGCTTCACGTCTTCGCGCGCTTCCTGCGCCTTCTCCTCGGTGCGCGCAAAAATGGTTTTATGCGCGATCAGCTCCAGCTCGCGGCCGTCGTAGCCAACGAGCGTGATCGAGCCATTGACGTTGTCCACTTCCACGGCTTTCGCGGCGGCGGGGTTGGGGAATTTGAGCGTTTGGCGAAGCGTTTCTTTTTTCTCGATCTTCCAGCTTTGCGCATAAGCGGTGAAAGCAAGAAGACAAAAAAGCGTCACGAAAATTTTAGGTTTCATAATTTCTCCGAAATGCCGGACCAGCGACTGCGTCCGGGTTATAATAGCTGTTGAATGCCCCACTCGGCGCGTTGTTTGACGTCCGCATTGATTTTTTCATTGCCGAGAAGCTGTTGGAGCGCGGCGGCGGCCTGTTTTTCGCGCATTTCCACGATTAAATCAATCAAGCGGATTTGCACCAGCGGTGACGTTTGGCGCGACAATGATTGCAGCAGTCCCTGCCGAACGACCGGCTGATGGACAAACAAATACAACGCATCCACCGCCGCGAGGCGAACGTTGACGTTCGGGTCGTAATCCAAACGATGCAGCAAAGCGGACAACAATTCGTTATCCGGATTGGCCATGTTCTCCACCCAGCTCACGCCTTGCAAGCGCTCGCTCGGCGATTCCTGCCGCAAGAGCGTGAGCGTCATCAGCTCGCGCATGCTGTGCAACTCATTCCGCAACGTGACCAACTCGCCGTTTTCACGCGGCGGCGCGTTAAACCGATTGCCGAGCAATAAACCGAGAAGCAGACACATGGCAGCAAACGCGAATTGAAACGCCGGTTGTTTGGGCCACCAACGTTCGAGCCAACCATTTATCACATCGCGTAACAGCGGTGCTTGGTTTTGATGCAAGCCCTGCTGATAGGCGTCGAGCATTGCATAAAATCGGGCGCGCGTGGTCTCGCTGGGTTGCGCGTTCGGCAGCGCGCCCAGCTTGTTCCAAATGGTTTGCAGCCCAACCGTTTCCTCGCGGCACGAGGCGCAAGAGGCGAGATGCGCCTCAAGCTCAGCGCGCGCCGCTGCATCGATGCTGCCGAGCCAATAATCGGGCAGCAGATCTTTCGCTTGTTGACAAATCATAGCGTTGGTTCGACTGAAAGTTTTGTGTAAATTTCTTTGAGTTCTTGCAAGGCCCGGTGCACGCGCGCTTTGATGGTGCCGACGGCGCAGCCGAGCAGGGCCGCGATCTCTTCATATTTCATTTCCTGATAGCGGCTGAGAACGAGCACCTCGCGTTTTTCCGGCGCCAGCTTCGCTAACGCCCGGCGCAGTTGCAGCAGTTCTTGATCTTCTTCGAGTTCCTGCCCCGGCAATGGATCGTCACTCACCGGCTCTTCGGCTTCCTCGTTCCACGACGTTTCGCGCTTGGCCTTTTTCAAATAATCGACCCACGCGTTGCGCGCGAT
>CAZVZZ010000269.1:0-2696 GCA_964631505.1 uncultured Cytophagia bacterium | reverse complement strand
ACCTCGCGCGCGGTTTCGCGGTCGAGGTTGCCGGTCGGCTCGTCGGCGAGCACGATGTCGGGCTGCATCATCACCGCGCGGGCAATGGCGACGCGCTGCTTTTGGCCGCCGGAAAGTTTTTTTGTCTTGTAATCGAGACGGTCACTCAAACCGACGCGCGTGAGCAGCTCGGTGGCGCGTTGGCGCGCCGCCGCGGTTTCACGGCCGTGAAACGCATACGCCGGAAACATCACGTTCTCGCGCGCGGTGAAATCCGGCAGCAAATGATGCGCTTGAAAAACGAAACCGATGTGCTGATTGCGAAAGCGCGTGATCTCCGCGTCGCCCACGGCTTGCGTGGATTTGCCCGCGACTTGCACGTCGCCCGCGGTGGGCCGCAGCAGCGTGCCCAAAATCGACATGAACGTGCTCTTGCCGCTGCCGCTTGGGCCCATGAGCGCGAGAAAATCGCCGCGCGCAATTTCCAGATCTATGCCTTTGAGCACTGCCGTTTCCACTTCGCCGTCGTGAAAAGATTTGAAAATGCGCTGGGCGCGCAAAACAATGTCGTTCATTGGTGCAACACCTCCACGGGATCGACCTTCGCCGCGGCGCGCGCCGGCAGAATCGAAGCGAGCGCGCTGAAGATCGTTGCCAGCACGATCACCATGCCGTATTCGCCCAGCGCCGGTTCAATCGGAAAACCGGACGTGCCGTCGGGACGCAGCGTGACCTTTTTCAAAAACTCACAGAGAAAACGCCCAACGCCCGCGCCGAGGCACGAGCCGATCAAACCCAGAAACAAACCTTGCAGCACGAAGATAAAAACAATCGAGCGCTTGCTCACACCCATGCTGCGCATGATGCCGATCTCCGGACTGCGCCGCACCGCGGAGAGCAGCAGCTTGCTCGCGACGCCGATGATGACGATGAGCAGGCTAAAAGTTTTGACGAGATCGCCGGTCATGCCTTGCGAACGCAGCGCGTCTTGCAGGCGGCGATTTTCATCGATCCAATTCTTCGCTTCGAGACCGGTGCTGCCGGCGAGCACGTCGGCCATCTGCCGCGCCGCGTAAATATCGCGCAGTTTCACCGCGATCTGCGTGACGCTGCCGGTCAAATCCATCAACGCTTGCGCCGTGCCCAGTTCCACATAAATAACGCGTTCATTCACGCTGGCGCTGCCCACGTCGAAAATGCCGCGAATCATCAACGCGCGCGTGCGGCCGCGCTCGCTTTGCAATTGCAAACGCTGGCCGGTGGTCACGCCCAACGCCTCCGCGAGCTTGGTGCCGATCAACACTTCGCTGGGCGCGAGCGTGGCGGTCCCGCGCACGATGCCGCTCGCAATGTCGATGATCGCCGATAAATTTTCCGCTTCGCAGCCGGTGATCGCGACCGGCGCGATTTTTTCGCCGCGTTGAATGAAGCCGTTGCCGATCACCTGCGGCGCAATGGCAGTGACTTCCGGCAAACGCGCGATGATCGGCACGGTTTGCCGCCAGCCGGAGATTTCCGTGCGTTGCTGATTCAAACGCTGCACCGCGACCAATGCTTGCGCGTTTTCCAGCGGCGCGAGCAAACGCGGAATGCGCTCCGGCGCTTCCAGCGTCACGTGCGCAATGTTGCCGATCACGTCGTTGGTCAAACGCACGGCCAGGCCGTTGATCAGCGCGGCCATGAACGTGTACACGATGATGCCGACCACGATGCCGAGCAGAATCAAACCGGTTTGCAAACGGCCGCTGCTCAAATAGCGCCACGCGACTTTGATTTCAAAGCGCGGTTTGAGAAACGCGAGGGCGAATTTCCATTCCATCTTGCACCGCTTTCGGATTTAACACCACTTGTTCTTGCGCCGCGAGGCCGGCGAGCGCCACGATGCGCTCGGATTGCCAGTCGATCACTTGCACGGGCCGGCGCTCGAGGCGATTATTTTTAACGACAAAAACATGCGGCGCGCTGCCGATGCCCGCCACTGCCACGCGCGGCACGGTGAGCGCGTTGTCGTGGCGCTCGATCAAAATATTCACGTCCAACGACAGGCCGATGGACAACGCCGGCGGCGCGCCGTTAAAACAAAAACGCACAATCGCCGCGCCGGTTTGCGTGTTGACCTCTTTGGCGATGTAACAAATTTTCGTTTCATATTTTTGCCGCTGATTGCCCAACGGCGCGACGGTGGCGGGCATGCCGGGCCGCAGTTCGCTCAAATATTGCTCGTCCACTTCGGCTTCAACTTCGAGCTGATCGGCGGTGGCGAGCTCATAAATCACCGTTTCCGTGCCGACCTTCTGGCCGTTGTCAACGGGGCGTTTCAGAACGTAACCTGAGAACGGCGCGCGCAAAATGTAATCTTGCAGCAGCGCCTCGGCTTCGCCAATCGCGGCTTCGAGCTGGTGCAAAACTTTTTCGCCCTGCTCCACGCTGAGGCGGGCTTGCTCAACTTCTTCGGCGGAATTGAGGCCGGTGCTGTTGAGTTTCTGCACGCGCTCATACGTGCGGCGCGCTTGCGCCAATTGCTCACGCTGCGTCGCCGCCGCAGCTTGTGCTTGCTGCACTTTGGCGCGCGCCGCGCCGTCGAAAATCTGCGCGAGCACTTCGCCTTGTTGCACGGCCTCGCCTTCTTCACGGGTCAATTTCACGAGCCGGCCCGACACCACCGGAATCACGCGATTGAAGTAGCGCGGCCGGATGCGCGCGGTGATCGCCAACGC
>CAZVZZ010000268.1:0-2717 GCA_964631505.1 uncultured Cytophagia bacterium | reverse complement strand
TAAAAACGGCGCGCGTTTTTTAATTCGCGCGCCGTGGAATCCTCATTGCACCGGCGAGGGCAGAATTATTTCACCTCACGCCAGCACGCCAATCCCAATTCATGCTTGTGGCTCAACGCCGGATGATGCGGCAATACGCGCACCCGCCACGGTCCGGCTTTTTCCGGAAGCGAAATTTCATAACGATAAACGCCGCTACCCTCGTCGCGTTTTTGCTGCATCGGCAGGTTGAGCGGGGCGCTGTTCGAAGAGGATCGCGAGGCACAAACTTCCACCTCCACAAGATGCGGCGACAAAACGCCGAGATAAATCGTCGCGGACAATTTAATTTTCTTCTCGCGTTTTACCGAGGTGGTCTGCACCCTCGCGTCGATAATGTGAACCAATGGCCAGTTCGCGCGCAAAAACTCTTTGACGCCGGCGACTTCCGCCGCGATGGCGCCATGCCGGCTTTGCATCAGCTCGCCGCGCCGGAAAACCGGCACGTAAAGTTTTTCCACATAATTCTTCACCATCGTTTCCGTATTAAATGCTGGAATCAACGTCGCCATCGAAGCGCGCGCTTTTTTCAGCCACGCCTTCGGCAGATCGTAGCGATCACGCCGGTAAAAACAAGGAATGACCTCGTTTTCCAGCACGTCATAGAGCGCCTGCGCGTCCGCGCGATCTTGCACGGCTTCACTTAATCCGTCAATGGCTTTGCCAATCGCCCAACCGTTTTCACCGTTGTAACCTTCGTCCCACCAGCCGTCGAGAATGCTGCAATTGATGCCGCCGTTGAGCGGCACTTTCTGGCCGCTCGTGCCGCTCGCCTCCATCGGCCGCCGCGGATTGTTCAGCCAAACATCAACGCCCTGCACGAGATGGCGGCCGACGTTCATGTCATAATCTTCCAGCAGAATCACTTTATGCCGCAAAGCCGGACGCTGCGCCATCTGGTAAACGCGCTGCAAAATCGCCTGACCGTCGCGATCCTGCGGATGCGCCTTGCCGGCAAAAATAATTTGCACCGGCTGCTTCGCGTTATTAACGAGGCGTTCCAAACGCTTCACGTCGCTGAAGATCAAATCCGCGCGTTTGTACGAAGCGAAGCGGCGGGCGAAACCAATCGTTAACGCTTCCGGATTCAAAACCTGACCGGCCGCTTTGATTTTTTGAGCCGGCGCGCCGTGGCGTTTCAGTTGTTGCGCCAAACGCTGCCGCACAAAATCGATCAAACACATTTTTTGATGCCGCCGCACCCGCCACAATTCGGCGTCGGGAATCATGCTCACCTCCTGCCAGAATTTTTCCTCGCTGAGATGAGTGCGCCATTTTTTTCCGAGATGCCGCGCGAACAGCTCGGCCATTTCCGGCGCCATCCACGTGTCGGCATGAACGCCGTTGGTGATCGCGGTGATGGGCGAATCCTCCGCCGCCATCTCCGGCCACAAATGCTGCCACATGGCGCGCGACACCTTGCCGTGCAATTGGCTCACCCCGTTGCTGCCGCTGGAGAGCCGCAGCGCCAAAACCGTCATGCTAAAGAATTTGTAGCCGCTGTCCTCCGTCTGCACGCCAAGCTGCAACAGTTGCGACAGCTCGATTTTATTTTGCGCCGCAAAACGGCGGAAATATTTATCCATCAACGGCAAACTGAACGCTTCGTTTCCGGCCGCCACCGGCGTATGCGTGGTGAAAACGGTGTTGGCCGCCACTGCCTCGCTCGCCTGCGCAAAAGTCAAGTTTTGTTTTTGCATGAATTCCGTGAGGCGCTCGAATTGCACAAACGCCGCGTGGCCTTCATTCAAATGCCAAACCGCCGGCGTCACGCCCAAGGCGCGCAGCGCCCGCACGCCGCCGAGGCCCAAAATAATTTCCTGCGCCATGCGCGTGTCGCGGTCGCCGCCGTAAAGCTGCGCCGTGAGCCGGCGATCGCGCGGCTGGTTGCGGGCAATATCGGCGTCCAGCAGCAGCAATTGCGCGCGGCCGACATTCACCAGCCAGCATTGCGCCGCCACTTGCCGGCCCGGCAATTCAACCGTGACGTGCAGCAGCTTGCCGTTGCGTTGGCGCAGCGGCAAAACGGGCAATTGGTTAAAATCAAAAATCGGATATTCGGCGCGCTGCTGGCCTTGCGCGTCGAGGCGCTGCGTGAAGTAACCGTTTTTGTACAGCAGGCCGACGCCGATAAACGGCACGCCGAGATCGCTGGCGGTTTTGGTGTGATCGCCGGCAAGAACGCCGAGGCCGCCGCAATAAACCGGCAGCGATTCATGCACGCCAAACTCCGCGCAGAAATAGGCCACCAGCGCTTTTTGCTCGCGCGAATGAAGGCGCGCATGCCAGGCGCTCGGGTCATGCATGTAGTCATCAAACGCGCGCAAAACCTCCTCATACATCGCCAGAAAATGCGGATCGCGCGACAACCGCCGCAAATTGGCGCCGCGCTCGCGCAACAAGCGGACCGGATTGCGATGCTGCCGCCAATGCTCGCCGTCGATATATTCAAACAGCGCCTGCGCTTCCGGCTGCCAGCTCCACCACAAATTATACGCCAGCTCCGGCAAACGTTGAAACGGTTTTTGACCAAGCATGGGATAATCGCGCACAACAATTTTCATCTTCATCCTCGTGACAAAGTTTTCTGCCTCGCCTGAAACACGTTGATCTTTCAAGGCGTCCTATTACCCTTTTTCAAAAAAAATGCCCGGCAAGAGCAACCGCTCTCACCGAGC
>CAZVZZ010000267.1:1234-2735 GCA_964631505.1 uncultured Cytophagia bacterium | reverse complement strand
TTACGTTTTAACATCTACTTTTTCGGCAACATCGTGCCAACAATCGTCCGAATCACGTCGCCGTTCGGACTGTCCACTTTGATTTCGACGGTGGCGCTTTTGGCCACGAGGCTATCGGGCTGCGAATTGGTTAAAACAAAAGAGAATTGCGTCGCGGCTTTGGACTGCGTGTCTTTCATCGTCACATTGATCGCGCCCGACACTTTGCCGTTATCCGTGCTCACCGTGTAACGGCTTCCCGCCACGAGCGGATTGAAATTGAGATCGCTGACCGTGTAATTAAACGTTTGCGAAGCCAGCGGCGGCAGCGTAAATGTGGTTTGCGGTATTAAAACTTGCGTCGGGCCGGAGAACAAAACTTTCGTCGTGACTTTGATCTTGTTGCGCGTTTCATCGACGGTTTCCGCGATCACGGCCACCAGCCCATCGGAACCCGTCAGCGGCGGCACCGGACTCGCCGAAGTTAAAATGACGGTCGCCTGCCCCAACGCATTCGTCACCGCTGAGCCTTCAATGATACCGCCGGTGCTTTGAAACTGCACGGCCGTTCCCGGCGGCACCGGGTTGGAATATTTATCCCCCACATACACCGTGACGCGATCTTGCAGGCCGAGATAAATCAGTCCGGCGATATTGAGTTTTTCGAGGCCAATCGAAAAATGACCGAGATGCGGCAGGCCGCCGTGCACCGCCATCGGCACCGGCGCGGAGGCGATGCCTTTGTTTTGAATCTCCGCCACCACTTGCAAAGCGCCGGCCACGGTTCCGCTCGTCACCGTGGTCACCGCGCGGCCATTCTCATCCGACTCCATTGAAGCCGGGAAAATCGTTGCGCCGCCCGGATTACCGGTAATGCGGAAGGCCACCGTCACTTTATGTTGCAGGTCAATCGGCCGGCCGCTCGCATCGCGCACTTCAAAAGTCAAATCCGAAGAAGCCTGGCCGCCGGAGCCGGACACGTAAATCGCCGGCGTGGTTACTTTGAGCAAAACAACGTGCGTCGCGTCGCCCGACGGCCCGCTGCTTCCGAGCTTGGCTATTCTCACGTCCGGCAGGGTGGAGGTGCGCCCGTTTTGAATTTTAACCGCACGCAGCGTGTCGCTGCTAAAACCGGTTTTGGCAAAAATGATCGTGGCGGTTGTGGCGTTGGAATCCGCCAATTCAATCGTCATCGCGTATTTGCCGCTGGCGTCGGTTTCAGCGCTGCGATTAAAGGGCAGAATTTTCACCAGCGCTTTTTCCACCGGCGTGGCATTGCCGCGCTCGATAATCCGGCCTTCCAGGCGCGCCGGCGTGATGGAATTGGTGATGTTGGAATTTTCACAACCCTGAAGAGCGATCCCCACACCGGCGGCCACCGCCAGTGCGAATACTCGTGAAAGAAAAAAATTGCGCATGTGCAGTCCTTTAGCTGGATAGTCCTCTACTGTCCGTCCTCGCAGTAAAATGTTGCGACGGCGATTGCAACCAAACCGCAATTTCCCAGCGCACACATCCTTGA
>CAZVZZ010000267.1:0-1134 GCA_964631505.1 uncultured Cytophagia bacterium | reverse complement strand
ACACATCCTTGAATATACGCGCGGCGGCGAGAAAATGCAGATGGCGGCGGCGCGCGGTAAATTGGTGTTGCGTTCCATTCCCGCACATGTTAAATTTCGAAAATGACCCGAAGAACTTATCTTCATTGGTATTCATTATTGCCATGAACACAAACTACCTGCTCACCCTCGACGTCGGCCATCCGCCGCGGTCGCCCAAACAGGTCGAAAACGAGCTGGACGCGGCGTTGAGCAAAGTTCGCGGCTCGTCACAGTGGCGCGTCATCAAAGTGATTCACGGCTACGGCAGTCATGGACAGGGCGGTCACACCAAAGTGACAGTGCGCAATTGGGCGTTCCAATTCCGCCGGCGTTTTCGCGCCATTATCAACGGCGAAGATTACGATATTTTCAATGACGACACGCAAGAACTGCGCGATGAATGCGGCCAGCTCGATGATAACGATTTGGGAATTGGCAACCCCGGCATCACGCTGCTGTGGGTGAAATGATTTTTTCGAATTGCAAATTCGGACGAAGTGAATTACGAATCTCACTTTTGCAATACAAATTTGAAAGTTGATTTAAGTTGATACAATTTTTCGCGCAATTCCGAAAAAGTGATTAACCCTTTTCATTTCTTTTCAATGCTAAAAATTCTAACCACTTAGTTGTGCGAGGCGCAAAGGCGGATCCACGATTTCTTTTACATAAACGACCTGGCACACGCCTTGCAAAGAGAAAAAGCAAGTTAATGATTAGCACACTTCAAGATCACCCAACAATGACGTTGCTCAGTGTTCTTAAAGTGAACTTCCCATAAAACGAGAGACAGGGACGTTGCTCAGCGGGAAGCGGCTTGCAGGAAGCATGGCCCGTCCCGAGGCTTCGGGATGGCATGAAACTCGCGTCTGATCAAAATGGAGTGGTCCATCCGACCACAGCGCTTTAATTTGTTTCGGTGAACAGTGACGTTGGCCGGAACTTTAACTTGGTCGGACGCGTTTTTCGTGAAAATCAGCGCGGTATTTTTCACATACAAGTTGTGGCTCCCCCTCACAGCCAAGAGGTCCGGGTTGAAAAACCTGGGCCTTTTTTATTAAAAACGGCGCGCGTTTTTTAATTCGCGCGCCGTGGAATCCTCATTGCACCGGC
>CAZVZZ010000266.1:0-2801 GCA_964631505.1 uncultured Cytophagia bacterium | reverse complement strand
GTGGGTCGATTTTCATCCGTGGGATAATTTTGTTTTATCGTCGCTAATTTAGTTTTCCCATTTTCACGAGACCACAACATGATCACTAAAAACAACCTCGCCTTGCAAATCGTTGTCGCGCTCGAAGAGAGCATCGAAACCAAACGGCGCGTCATCGAGAAATGCTTGCCGGCACTGGAAAGCATCGCTGAAATACTCATCAAAGCGTTGAAGATGGGAAATAAAATTTTATTGTTTGGCAACGGCGGCAGCGCCGCCGATGCGCAGCACATCGCCGCCGAACTGGTGAGTCGTTTTCTGCGCGAGCGTAAAGCCCTGCCGGCGATTGCGCTGACCACCGACACCTCGATTCTCACCGCCATCAGCAATGATTATAGTTTTGAGAACGTGTTCGCGCGGCAAATTGAAGCGCTGGGCTTGCCCGGCGACGTCGCTTTCGGCATCAGCACCAGCGGCAATTCCAAGAATGTCATCAAAGCCATGCACGCCGCTAAAAAGCTCGAGATGATCACCATCGGCTTCACCGGCGAAAACGGCGGCGAGCTGAAAAACTGCGTCGACTTCTGTTTCCACGCGCCGTCTGCCAGCACGCCGCACATTCAGGAAGCGCACCTCGCCATCGCGCATGCACTCTGCGATGTCGTTGAGTATGAATTTGCGATGCAGGCAGATTAAAACGTAAAAGCGCGTGAGATAAGATCATGAACGACACCCTGATTTCCACGCCGCCCTTACAACAAGCAGCCGCCAGTAACGGCGGTCTCTGCAAACGCCTGCTGCAGGAGAGCGTCGACGACTGGCGTTTTCCTCCCGGCCTCGTCGTGATGATCTGGTGGGCGCCGTTGGTGATTTTGCTGATCGGCGTTGCCGCGGCTTTGATCGGCGGCAATGTTTATCGCGTGCTCACCGGCGAAGATCGTCTCGCGGAAAATTTGCAGGTTTACTGCTGGCTGCTCGCCTTCGGCATGGGCGGGCTCGTCATCTCGCGCCTCGCCAGCGCTGGCCGGTACGGCATGGCGTTTCTGTATTTTTGCCTCGCTGCCGGTATTTTTTTCATTATCGGCGAAGAAGTGAGCTGGGGGCAGCGGTTGTTCGGCTGGGAAACGCCGGAAGCTTTGAAAGCGGTCAACCGCCAGCACGAAACCAACATCCACAGCCTTGAAGGCATGATCGACATGTTCCGTTCGCTGTATTTGCTGATCGGCGCTTACGGAACGATCCTGCCCGTGCTGCTTTTTCGCGCGCGGAAATCGGTAAGTTATCGAAATGTTTTTTCCTTGCTCTCGCCGCATTTCACGCTGCTGCCGTATTTTTTGACGACCTTCCTCTGGCGTCTCTATCTAAGCTTCTGGACGCTGCCGGAGAAATATTATTTCGAGGTGTCAAAATACTCCGAAGTCGTCGAGTTGATTCTCGCGCTGGGATTTTTGCTGTTCATCAGTTTTCAGTTTAGGAAATTAAAACCGCATGGATAGTTTTTTGCGCCGGACTTTGGCGGCGCTCGCTGAAGCGAAGATCACCTATTCGTTGTTGCGTGGCTTTGAGGAGCTGGAACAGCCGGCAGAAAGCAGCGAAGTGGATTTATTGGTGTCGCCCGCGCATCTGCCGCAGCTTGCCAAAACATTGACCGCCAACGGTTTCGTCGCGCTGCCGGCGTGGGGACACGCCCCGCATCATTTTTTTGTCGCCTACGACCGCGCCGCGGGCAGTTGGCTCAAATTCGACGTCGTCACCGATCTGTGTTACGGCAAACCGTTTCGCACGCTGCGCGTCGATCTACTCGCCGCGTGTTTGCAAAATCGTCAACACCGTGAGTTCACGTACGTGCTCGCCGCGGCGGATGAATTTTTCACACTCTTCCTGCACTGCCTGCTCGACAAAGGCAACTTTCGCGAGGCGCGCCGCGAACGCCTCGTTGAATTGCGTTTCGAAATCGAACGCGACAGCGCCGCGCAAAAAACCGTGGCGGAATACTTCGCGCGTTATTTGGCGCCCGTGTTCACCTGGGACACGCTCGCGGCAGCGATTGATCAAAACAACTGGCAGGCGATTTTGCAACGCCGCAAAGCCGTGGAGCGCCGCCTCTTCCGGCGCGCGCCAATAGCAAATGCGTGGCGAAAAATTTCCACGCTCATCTTGCGGCGTCTGCGGCCGCTTTTGTTTATCTTGCGCGGCCGTGGTGTTTCGGTCGCATTGCTCGCGCCGGATGGCGCCGGCAAATCGACGCTCGCGCAATCGTTGACCAAAGACAATTTTCTCCGCGCCAAATTGGTTTACATGGGAAGCAACATCGCTGCCAGCACTGTCGGCCTGCCCACAACCAAATGGCTCCATGAACGGTTGAAAGCGCGCAACGGTGTCACGAAAAAGAAAAAAAATCTCGGCTTCATTGCGCTGAAAGTTTTCAGCTTTATCAACCGTCTCGTCGAGCAATGGTATCGCGCTGGCGCTGCGCTCGGTTATTTATTGCGCGGACGCCTCGTCGTCTTTGATCGCTACATCTACGATTCTTGGCTGAACAAACCCGCCAAAACCCCGTGGAAACGCCTGCGCCGTAAAATGTTTGAATCCATTTGCCCGACGCCCGATCTCGTCGTCCTGCTCGACGCGCCTGGCAAAATGTTGTGGGAACGCAAACACGAGCACACGCCCGAGTGGCTCGAACAGCAGCGCCGCGGCTATCTCGCGCTCAAAGACCGTGTTCCGCAAATGCGCGTGGTTGATGCCACTCAGCAGGCCGAGCTTGTTCGGCGCGAAGTTACCGCCATGATTTGGGCGAAACACGGTTCGCGGTAACGAAA
>CAZVZZ010000265.1:0-2840 GCA_964631505.1 uncultured Cytophagia bacterium | reverse complement strand
TTGCAGCGGCGATCACCGCGTGCGGGTGAACGCGCTGTCGCCGGCGCAGAGGCAAAGACTGGTTATGCAGCGCTTCCTGGCGGATGCGGAGGAACGGCAGCGCCTCGAAGAGGAATTGAGTCTGGCGCGCAATATTCAGGCGGGCTTGTTGCCCAAAACGCTTCCCCATGATGCGCGCTTGCAAATGGCCGCGTCGTGTGAACCGGCGCGGGCCATCGGCGGCGACTTCTACGATTATCTGCCGCTCGACGCGCAGCGTTTCGCGCTGGTGATCGCGGACGCCTGTGGCAAAGGCATGCCCGCGGCGATGGTGATTTCGCCGCTGCAGGCGATCATTAAAAGTGAAACGAGCCACGGCAGTTCCATTGGGCAGATCATGCCGAACCTGAATCAATACGTCAAGCGTTTCGCTTCGACCAAAAGCTTTGCGACGCTCGTTTATGGCGTGTTCGATACCCGCACCGGCAGTTTCGAATTTGCCAATGCCGGCCATCATCCGCCCATGCTGGTGCGCGCGAATGGTCAACTCGAATTTTTAAAAACCACGGGACCGGCGCTGGGTCTGTGCGCCGAGGCCGAGCATCAAATCGGCATGACCAAGCTGCACCCTGGTGACGGTCTGCTTTTCTACACCGACGGCGTGACGGAAACGATGAATCCGGCGCGTGATGAATATGGCGAGCAGCGCTTGCAAGATTTACTCGTCCGCCGCCGCGAACGCAGCGCGCCGGAGATTGTTGATGATATAATTGCAGATTTGAATTCATTTCGCGCCGCGGCTTTATTACAAGACGACCGCACGATGATGGTTTTAAAAGTATGCGCCGAAGCATGAGGAAATGATGCTGTTAAACTTGACCGATCTCTCTTCCGAGTCGCTGCAGAGCCAGATTATCCGGCAGATTCGCGCCGCGGTTCTCGCCGGAGAATTGCCGGCCGGAGAAAGCTTGCCGTCGATTCGCGCGCTGGCGAGCGAACAACGCGTGAGCGTGATCACCGTGCAGCGCGCTTATGAAGAGCTGGAGCGTGAAGGCCTCATTCACTCGCGGCGTGGCAAAGGCTTTTTCGTTTCCGAAGTGCCGGACGACGAAAAAAAGTCAATGGCCAAGCGGCGGTTGGCGGAAAACATTACCCCGTTTCTCCATACGGCATTATTAGAAGGATTGCGCGTCAAAGATATCAAGGAAATTTTTGAAGTGGTTCTCAAGAAAAACGGAGCGCTCAAATGAACAACGCTTTTTCAATTCGCAGTCTCGTTAAAACCTATCCCGACTTCAAGCTCGGCCCGCTCAATTTGGATTTGGCGCCCGGCATGGTGCTCGGCTTTGTTGGGCCGAACGGCTCCGGCAAAAGCACGACGATGCATTGCCTCGTCGGGTTGGTGCGGCCGGATACCGGCAAGATCGAAATTTTCGGGCGCGAGAATGATCTGAACCAGCCGGCGTGGAAATTCGACATCGGCTACGTCGGCGATCTTCACGTGTTTTACGAAAACTGGTCCGGCGAAAAAAACCTGCAATTTCTCGCGCAGTTTTATCCGAACTGGTCGCATGAGTTCGCCGCCAAGTTAGCCAAACGCTTGGATTTGCCGCTGCAGAAAAAAGCGAAAGAGCTTTCCACCGGCAATCGCGCGAAGCTGGCGATTGTTGCGGCGCTGGCGCATGCGCCGAAGCTGTTGATCCTCGATGAGCCGACCGCCGGCCTCGATCCGGTGGCGCGCGCGGAATTTCAGGACGTGCTCTTCGAATTGATGGCCGACGGCGAACGCGCGATTTTTTATTCGACGCATATTCTGCCGGAAATCAGTCGCCTGGCTGATGAACTGGCCTTTCTGCAAAACGGTCAAGTGGTGTTGCGCACCGCCAAAGACGATTTGACGGAAAAATGGCGCAAAATCTCGTTCCGTCTGCCGCGCAATAATTTGAAATTTGTATCCGTTGTCAGCCAGCAGCAGGAGGGCAACGATTATCAGGTGATCAGCTTTGATTTCGAAGCAACGTTGCGGCAATTGCACGAACTCGGCGTGGAAAACGTGCAACATTCGCGTCTGAGTGTGGATGAAATCGCCGTGCAGATTCTCAAGGGCAATCATAAGGATGCAAGATATGTGGAATCTCATTAAAGCCGAACTTGACTATCACCGGCTTGGCCTAACGATGGTCGCGTTGCTCATCACGGGCCTGTTTGTTTTGATTACGGGCTGGGTCTGGAGCAGTCTGGAAATCGACGGCCGCGGAATGATCAAGCTGTTGATTGCCGCCAATCTGTTGTTGTGGTTCACCCGTTTTATCCGCACGATAAAAGAAAAAACGGACCGGCATCGCCTGCTTTTGCCAATCAGCTTGCGCAAGATCGGGTTGGCCAGAATTCTAAGCGGGTTGACAATCTGGACGATTTTGTTGCTGCTGTTCTTCATCGTGTTGGTTTTGTTCCGGCCGGCGAGCTTCCAGCCGTGGATCGTTTGGTACGCGCTTTCAACCAGCGGCGCCTGGCTTACGGTGACGGCGTTGCCGCTCATGTTTCGCGATTTGACCCATATTTTCACCGGCAAATATCAAATGCTCATGCTCGCCGGCAGTTATCTTTTGCTCGTCGCCGCGCTGGCGTTGATTTTTGTCTCTGCGGCGCTGCTGCGGTATTTTTTGGTGCCGTTGTCTACCGCCCTTTCGCTGCATACGTTCTTTGGCGATTTCAATTCCACCGGCAGCGGCGCGATGATGTTTATGGCCGTGAGCCTTGCCGCAAGTTATGGCAGTGTGATGATCTTTCAAGCTCGCAAATCATTTCTTGAGTGAGAAATATTTTTGAAATCTGTATACAGCGTTTTCTACTTGAATGAA
>CAZVZZ010000264.1:0-2861 GCA_964631505.1 uncultured Cytophagia bacterium | reverse complement strand
GCCAGTTGGCGACAATCGAGATCGCGCCCGGCCCGCCGATGATCTCCAGCGAGAACGCACAATTGCGTTCGATTGTCTTTTTGAATGTGCGCGGCCGCGATATGGGCAGCTTTGTTGAAGAAGCCAAGCAGGTGTTGCAACGTGAATTGAAGTTGCCGCAGGGTTACACCGTGCAATGGAGCGGACAATGGGAAAATCAAATTCGCGCCAAAGCGCGCTTGCAAATCATGATGCCGATGGTTTTTCTGATCATCTTTGTGATGCTCTATTTCACCACCAAGGATTTTTTGGAAGCCTTCGTCGTCATGCTCTCGGTGCCGTTCGCGCTGATCGGCGGCGTGTATTTGATTTATTTTCTTGGCTATAATTTCAGCGTCGCGGTGTGGGTCGGCTTTATCGCGCTTTACGGTCTTGCGGTTGAAACCGGCGTCGTCATGGTGGTTTATCTGCACGAAGCGCTGGATCGCAAGTTGCGCGCGCACCAGTTGGGCCAACGCGGCGCCATTACCGTGCAGGACATCACTGACGCGACAATTGAAGGTTCGGTGATGCGATTGCGTCCGAAAATTATGACGGTCGGCACGAGCCTCATCGGCCTCATTCCCATCATGTGGAGCCACGGCGTCGGCGCCGACGTGATGCAACCGCTCGCCGCGCCGATGATCGGTGGCTTGATCACCTCGACGATTCACGTGCTCGTGGTGACGCCGGTTTTGTTCAGTTATATGAAGGAATATGCGTTGAAAAAAGGCACGCTGGAAATATCGAAGATGGCGGGTTGGATGAAGGAAAGTTAACCGCGGCGGAAAGAGCGAAAGCTAAGGTTGGATTAATGGCTTCAATACGATTGTGGCATTGCTGTAGTTGATTTCTAAATCAAAGTGGCATAAAAAATTCAAGCCGAGCAAACCGTCAAGCTCACTCTCATCCGGAAGATCGTGACAAACGACCTCTAAATTTTTTACGGATTGGCCGGCTGCATCCAACCGATCAATCATCAGAAGGCGCGCCGTCGGTATTGTACTGCCTGTAATAAGAAGCGTTTCACTTCCACGTGCAGGATCGTATCCTGCCATTCGAAGAATCTCTGTGTTCAACATCGTCGTCGAAGCGCCGGTATCAAGTGCTAAAGAAGCGATGATGATCGCTCGCGGGCCGTGAATTTCAGCGCCAATTCGAATGATATTGTCCGAAACTTCGAATTTAACTGTGGATTTCATAAAGCATATATTTTGTTTTTCCCAAATTTACCGGTGAAGTATATGGCACAACGTTGGGTATATTGCCGAAGTTGTGCGTAAATATCGCTGCGCTTCGTGCTGTGGATAGCCACCACACCGCTATAAATATTCAATACTTCATCAGTCTCCGGTTCGAGCAACAATACCCATTCGTCGGGATATTTTTCTTTGATTTCTTGTATCTTCAGGCGTTCCATTGTGCACCTCATTGTTTGTATATTTGTCCTTATTAAATTAACAAAACGATCGTTGAATGTCAACATTCAGCTTGCAAAATAAAACTTTTTGAATACGCGATTTTTTAAATGAATTTTTTTATTACCAACTTTGGATATCTTGGCCTCGCCCTCGTCTGCTTTTTCGCCGCGACGGTTCTCCCCTTCAGTTCCGAAGCCGCGCTGGCGGCGGCGTTGGCGCTCAAAATGCCGACGATTCCGGCACTGGTGTTTGCCACTGCCGGCAATTGCGCCGGTATCGTGTTCAATTATGGAGTGGGATCGAAAGTCGAAGAGAAATTGTTGCACCGCCATTTGCAGAAGAAACCGTTGGCGCGGGCTTACGACCTCATGCAGCGGTGGGGAAAATGGTCGCTGCTGCTTTCCTGGCTGCCGGTGATCGGCGACCCCATCACGTATCTGGCCGGCGTGTTGCGCATGAATTTTTTTCTGTTTTTCAGCGTGGCGGCAGCATTGCGATTTTTGCGGTATCTGGTGGTGGCAGGATTTTTTTAAAACGACTCGCCGACCACTACCTTCTCTAATTCATTGGTGCGCTGCTTGTAAGATTTCTTCGGCGGCACCACCACGGCGAGAATGACTTGCTGGCCAAACGCATTAAAAAAGCGAAAAACGATTTTGCGATGATTCTCGCCTTCGATGATAACCTCGCGCAGCTTCGAAATGCCGCCCATCACCGCGGCGATGCGCTGGACGTCGTGAAACAAGATCGACAGCTCCGCGATGCGGTCGCGATCCACCTGCTGGCCGTCCGCCTTGGAAGCCTGTGCGATCGGCAAGCCCTCGTCGCTGAACAAATAAGCCGCCTCGTAAGTGCCGTTGCCGAGAATATCGGCCATTTTATTTTCAATCAGTTCCTGCGGCGATTTCACCGCGGCGTCCGTCATCGCGCCATTTCCAGAAACCAACGTGTCTTCCGAATACATATTCCGTCCTTGCGAATTTTTTCTTAACGTTCAAATTACTTTTTGCACTTGCCCAACGACGCCCTGAATGGCCATCTTCAGCGTTTCCAGCACGCCCGTGCCGCGCGAGGCCACGGCTTCAATTGTCGGTATGCCGTGAAAATTCAGCTTGGCGTTCAATTCATTCACCGGCATCACGCGCGGCAGATCGCGCTTGTTGTATTGCAGCACCCACGGAAACGTTTCGAGCGAGTGGCCGTTTTCGATCAGATTCTGCTCCAGATCCATCAGCGAGTCGAGATTCTCGGTCATACGGTCGGCCTGTGAATCCGCGACAAAGACGATGCCGTCGACGCCGCGCAAAATGATTTTACGGCTGTGCGAATAATAAACCTGTCCCGGAATCGTGTAGAGATTGAATTTCGGCTTCATGCCTTTGATGCGCCCGACTTCGAGCTGCAAAAAATCGAAATACAGCG
>CAZVZZ010000263.1:0-2901 GCA_964631505.1 uncultured Cytophagia bacterium | reverse complement strand
GGTGCGCGGCTTTGTCGGCTCGGCGAAATCGCATGATGATTATACGGTGGTGGTGTTGAAAATGAAGTGAGATGTTTGGGAGCTAGTGTGCCAAAAATTTTTATCTCTTATTCTTCACAGGACAAAGAAGTTGTGAGGAAACTCGCAAAAGAACTCGAATTGTTAGGACATGATATGAATAACACGTAAAGAAATTTATTGCCAAAGATTACAAAAATAATAGCGATCTGGAGGAAAAATCGTATTGTTTATGCCAAAACCCAAACCCGACAAAGCCCGCGAGCAGCGCATCACGGTGGAAATCATTGCGGACCGCCACGATGAAGCCGAAGAAATGATGGGCTGGTATAACTATCTCGAAGAGCGGTTGCGTTTTCCTTTCACTGCGCATTGCATCGCGAAACGAGAAATCTCGCCGTTGAGTGTGAAGGACGAAGTCGAGGTGATCGGTATGGTTTCAGAAAATGAATGCCAGTACGAAATCTTTGTCAAAATGCGCTGGGAAAGGGATGGATTGGGTGTGCTTTGGCGCAATTGAAACCTTCTGCTTACGCCGATAAACAAACGATACAAGCGGTCGAAGATTGGCATTACTGGGCCAAGCAAGGATAAAAGTTTTCATGTTGATTAATCAAAATAGATTTCGTATTATGAAGTCAAGAAATTCTTGGAACATGAAATGAATGAACAAGCCTTAAAAGTCGCGATGGCAGCGGTTCAGCAGTTGCCTCCCGCGCATCAGAAATTGTTGGTTGAGCGGCTAATCTCGGCAACGGTGTTGCACGGGAATACGACCGTGGTGTATCTTCGCAGGCTCGTGCCCCAAAAACAATCGCGTTTGGCCAAGTTGATGGACAAAAAGAGCGATCGCCAACTGAGCCGAGCAGAAAAGCTTGAACTCAAGCAACTCGGTTCGGAAGTTGACCAAATGTTGCTGGAGAACTCTCATGCTCTCGCTTACGCCCTGCGTCCGGAGTTGTTTAATGAGCAGGGGCGGCCGATTAAAAGCCGTTTGCGCCAAGCGTTGAATGGATCGTTTTCCAGACGTGTAAAATCAAACCGCAAGGATGTTTGAGCTTGGGCGCGAAAATACCAGCGCAGATTGCGGCGCAAGTGGTGAGACGAGCGGCCGGAAGATGTGAATATTGCCATGCGCCACAAATTATCATTGGGCAAGCGTTTCATATTGATCACATTATTCCTCGCTTTAAAGGTGGGCAGAGTATTTTGGAGAATCTTTGTCTCGCCTGCTCTCATTGCAATATCGCCAAAAGCGAACAAACGGCAGACGTTGATCCGCGTACTGGAGAAAAGGCATTGCTTTTCAATCCGCGACGCGACGTTTGGGAAGAGCATTTTCGGTGGAGTTATGATTGGCGAAAAGTGATTGGGCGAACGCCGGTCGGACGTGCAACCGTCGTGGGGCTTGATATGAATGCGAAGCGTTTGCGGCAAGCTCGAATATATTGGCGACTTGTCGGGCTTATACCATAAACAAATGAAATCGTTTTAACCTTTCACGAGCCGGAAGGGCGCACGGGTACGAGTTCGCGGCGACGGAAAAAACCATTTGGAATTTTGCGAAAATTGTTTATATTACATGACCACATCGGAATGCCTCGCCGAAGGCTATTTTCCCACGGACGCTGTTCCGTTTTCGTTAAATTTGATCTGTGTCCGTCTGCCGATTGCTGAACTTAAGGATGCAGCTCATCAACAAATTCATGCACCCACGACAAAGAAATTTTTTAACAGTGGTATGTTGCGAGAGAAATCGCAGTTTAGCTTTGAGGAGGTTTTGGTATGACCGGGTTTGAGGTGATGCGCGCGGAAAATGGTGAAGTGACGCTGTTGCGCCTCAAAGGTTATCTTGATGCTCACACGGCGCCGGATTTGGAAACGGCGCTGCAAAAACTCATCGATGAAAAGCGGGTTAAAATCATCGTCAGTTTCAAAGAGCTGAATTACATTAGCAGCGCCGGCCTCGGCGTGTTTATGGGATTTATCGAAGAAGTGCGCAGCAATGGGGGTGACATCAAACTCACGAATATGAGCCAGAAAATATATCGCGTTTTCGACCTGCTCGGCTTCCCGACGTTGTTCGAAATTCGCGACGATGAAAGCCACGCGGTCGGCAGCTTTGCGCAACCGAAAGCCCGTTAAACGCTTTGATCACGACTAAGGAAGGCGGTGACGGATTGCCCCAGGCGAAGAAAAAATACCAACTGCGTATTCCCAGCCAAACCGACAATCTTGAGCTCATCCGCGATTTTGTTTCCCGTGTGGCGCGGAAGGTCGGTTTCAAAGACGATGCCATTAGTAAAATCGAATTGGCGGTGGATGAAGCGTGCGCGAATGTGATTGAGCATGCCTACCAAAAGAACGACAAAAAGAACATCGACGTTGCCATCCAAATCGATTTTCAGAAATTCACTATCATTATCACCGATCATGGCCGCGGGTTTGATCCCAAGAACATCAAAACGCCGGACATGAAAGAATACCTCGCACAGATGCGGGTCGGCGGGCTGGGGATTTATCTCATGCGCACCCTCATGGATGAGATCGATTTTAACGTGCAGCCCCGGCGCAATCAAGTCATCATGTCGAAATATTTTTTGGACAAAAAGTCCAAAAGCTCCGACCAGACCGAAGTCAGGCCAAACTGACTCATAACACAAATCCAGTTAGCACCGCGACGCGGATAATTTAACAACGCTTTAAATTATTGGCGCCGGAAATTTTTGCCGGTTTAAACGGCCACTCTGCCAGCATCCGGTCAGGATCAAGTATCGCGCTTCATCACTTCCGACTCCCCGGGAATGTTAATTTCCACCAACGGTTCGGGGCTGAAGCGTTTTAATTTTCCTTTCCAATTTTTTACATTTTACGATTGGGTAG
>CAZVZZ010000262.1:0-2922 GCA_964631505.1 uncultured Cytophagia bacterium | reverse complement strand
TCGCGCGCGACAACGACGTGAAAGTGATCGAGTGCAATCTGCGCGCGTCGCGGAGTTTTCCGTTTGTCTCGAAAGTGTATCGCGTTAATTTCATCGAGCTGGCAACGCGCGTGATCATGGGCGCGCCGGTGCAGAAAATCGACCGCTCGTTTATGGAACTGGAATACGTCGGCGTGAAAGCGCCGCAATTTTCCTTTACGCGTTTGCAGGGCGCTGATCCTACACTTGGAGTAGAGATGAGCTCGACCGGTGAAGTCGGTTGCTTGGGCGATGATTTCAACGAAGCCTTTCTCAAAGCGATGCTGTCGGTCGGCTACAAGCTGCCGATTCGCAGCGTGCTGCTCTCGACCGGCCCGCTGGAAGGCAAGGCGGAATTTGTCGCGAGCGCAAGAGCGTTGCAGAGCGCGGGCATTCAACTTTACGCCACCCGCGGCACCGCGGAGTTCATGCGGCAATACGGCGTCACGGCCGAGGTGCTGCATTGGCCGACGGAAAAGGAAAGCCCGAATGTGCTGGAATATCTCAGCGCGCGCAAGATCGATCTCGTCATCAACATCCCGAAAAATTATCAGGAAGAAGAATTGACGAACGATTACTTGATCCGTCGCAAGGCCGTGGATTTTGCGATTCCATTGATCGCCGAATTGCAATTGGCGCGGCGCTTTGCCGACACCATCGTGGCGAAAAATATCGAGGCGCTGCAGATCAAAAGCTGGGATGAATACGGCGGGTAAAAAAGATAAAAGGATAATAGGCGAAAAAGATGCGGAGGAAAAGCGTTGTCATTCATTTGTTGCTTTTTTAATAAGAAGTGTGTAAATTCAACGTGCCCTTAAATGGGCCGGAATTTGAAAAAGTCGCTGTCAACATAATTTCCCCACTGATTGAAGAAGCCCACTGATAGAGCTTGACCTCCGTGGGCTTCTTCAATACGTGGGAAATTTTTTTTCATATTAAAAGTTAAGGATACGAAGTTGAACGAGTGGATTCTCTGGGCGATTTTCAGCGTCTTCATCACCGCGATGTTGTTGCTCGATCTCGGCGTGCTGAATCGCAAAGCCCACGTACTTTCGATCAAAGAGGCAACGGTTTGGTCGATTGTCTGGATCGTTTCCGCTTTACTGTTTGCACTGGCGATTTTTTATTTGGAGGGTGAGGCCAAGGCGATGGAATATCTCGCCGGCTATTTGATCGAAAAGTCGCTGAGCATGGACAACATCTTCGTGTTCATCATGATTTTCGCTTATTTCAAGGTGTCGCCCTTGCAGCAGCCGCGGGTGTTGAAGTGGGGTATCCTCGGCGCCATCATTATGCGCGCCTTGTTGATTGCGGTGGGCGTGACTTTGATCACCCGGTTTCATTGGATGACGTATGTTTTCGGCGCGTTGTTGTTGATCACCGTCATCAAAATGATGCTGCAAGGCGACGAGCAATTCGATCCGGGCAAAAGCTTGGCGCTGAAACTATTGCGCAAGATCATTCCGGTCAGCAAAAAATATTACAACGAAAAATTTTTCGTGAAGAACGGCAAGGGCTTTTTTGCCACGCCGCTGCTCATGGTGCTCGTCGTCGTCGAAAGCTCGGATTTGATTTTTGCGCTGGATTCCATCCCGGCGATTTTCGCCGTCACCACCGATCCCTTCATTATTTACACCTCGAATATCTTTGCGATTCTCGGCTTGCGCGCGCTGTATTTTGTGCTGGCGGAAATGGCGCGTCTGTTTGAATATCTCAAGCCCGGCATCATCATCATTCTCGCGTTTGTCGCGGTTAAAATGCTGATCGTCGATTTTTACAAGGTGCCCATCGGCCTCTCGCTCGCCGTGATCGGCGGGGTTCTCCTGGTTTCCATTTTCGCTTCGTGGCTCAAGCTGCGCAAGAACGGCGGCCGCGTGCATGGCGAAATCGCCGCGCCGCTGCCGGTGGATTCGCAGCATGAGCATCCCTCTCCCGTCGTGCCGCAATAATGGCGCAAGCCTAAATCGCCATACCGTTTATTTTGCGGCACGCACGCTTCCTCATGCCAATTCTATTGTCTTTCCGGTTTTCCCCGAGGCCAATGCCGCGGTCAAAATTTTGTGCTGGAGCAAAGTTTCTTCCGGCGTGATGCAACGAAACGGCATGTTCGCGCGCGGGGCGTTGAACTCATCGATGAACGCCGCCCACATTTGCAGAATGGCATCGGTAAAGCCAAATTCAAAAATATTGCCGGTGATGGTTTTATACGCCGAGGCGTAGCCGAGATCTTCATTCATCCAAACCTGCGGCCCGCCGTTTTCGTAGCGCATCGTTTGCAGGGTTTTGGTGAATTTCGTGCTGTAGCGCGCGCTGAATTTCGTGCCGAGTATTTCGATGTACCACGTGTCGGTTTCTCCCGGCGCGATGCGATAAGTCTTCACCGTCATCGGAAACGTGTAGCCTTCCGCCGGATGCACAACTTCGCATTGAATCGTGCCGTTGTCCCAGGTTTCGCACGGCGCCATTCCGCCTTTGCCGTCGGGGCGCTGCGTCACAATTTTTGACAACGAGGCGTACACGCGCCGGGGAATCCAGCGGGCGCGAATCGGCAGATGCCACGCGTGCATGCCGAGATCGCTCAAGCAGCCATACTCGCCGTTTATGTCGATCATGCGTTTCCAATTGATCGGTTTGGCAAAATTCAAATCCGAAGAATGCAAATACCCGCTGTGCACTTCGATGATCCTGCCCCACGGATTGGCGTTGATAAATTGGTGCACTTGATGGCCGCCGGGATGAAAGGGAAATTCGGAAGAACAGCGGACAAATACATTCGGATGCTGTTTGATCACCTCGAGAATTCTTTGATTGGCTGGGAGGTCGATGCCGAAAGGCTTTTCGCCGAGCAGATGCTTGCCGGCGCGAATGATGTCGCCATAAATTTTCTCGTGCAAATTGTGCGGC
>CAZVZZ010000261.1:0-2931 GCA_964631505.1 uncultured Cytophagia bacterium | reverse complement strand
AAAATCGCCACCACCTACCTCGAAATGCGAAAAAGGCCGCAGCCGAGAAATTTAGCGCCGCCGACGGCAAAGGTAACAATAGTACCGGCCCAAAATCCAACCGTTGCATTTTACCGTTTTCTTTACAACACAGCGGGCGGCCCGTGGCTGTGGTACGAGCGGCGGCAAATGAGCGATGATGAATTGCGCGCGATCATTCAAAATCCGAAAATTGAAATTTACGTTTTATATGTCGACGGTGTGCCCGCCGGTTATGCCGAACTGGACCGCCGGCATGAAACGGATATCGAGCTGGCTTATTTTGGCATCATGCCGGAATTTATCGGGCAACGGCTGGGGCCGTTTCTTTTAAATTGCATGATCGACAAAGCGTGGAGTTACCAGCCGCAACGATTCTGGCTGCACACCTGCACGCTGGATCATCCGAAAGCGCTCGCGGTTTATCAGCAAGCCGGTTTCGTACCGTACAAACAGGAAGAAAAAATTATTGACGATCCGCGCGCGCTGGGTTGGATCTAAAAAGGAACAGAACATGTCAAATGAAACCATCTTTTCCATTTGCAACACGGCTGTTTTGCCCGGCTGGCTTTTGCTGGCGATTTTGCCGCGCTGGAAATGGACGGTACGCTTGATTACGAGCGTTATTATTCCGGCGTTATTGGGGCTTGTTTATCTCTATTTGGTGCTCACTCAATTCGGCAAGACGGAAGGCGGCTTTGGCTCGCTGTCGCAAGTGCAGCAACTTTTCCAAAATCCCGCCATGCTGATTGCCGGTTGGATTCATTATCTCGCCTTCGATTTGTTCATCGGCAGTTGGGAAGTGCGCGATGCACAGCGGCTGGGCCTCAATCATTTGCTGGTTATCCCCTGCCTGGCGCTGACGTTTTTGTTTGGCCCAATCGGGCTCGTGCTTTATTTTTTGCTTCGTTGGGCGGCAAAAAAACAAATATTGGTGGAAAACTGATATGCGCGAAATTTTGCGTGAGCTTTATCGCCGCAATCCGCCGCTCGTCGCATCGGGCTGGCTGTTGCTCGCCGTGTTTCTTTGCGCGTTGATTGCCTCTTTTTTTGATACGCGCACCGTCATGGGCGTCAACACGTGGATCAAGCCGATGAAGTTTTGCCTCTCGGTAACCGCCTATTTGTGGACGCTGGCGTGGTTTCTGCATTACGTGCGCGACCGCCAGCGGCCGTTCAAGCGCATCAGTTGGGGCGTCACAATTTTGATGTTGCTCGAAATGGCGCTACTCTGCAGCCAAGCCGCGCGCGCTGTGCCCTCACATTTCAATATTGCGCAACCTTATGACGCGGTTGTTTTTTCGCTCATGGGCATTATGATTTATCTCAATCTGCTGTTCGATGGGTGGGCATTCGGATTGTTTGTCACGAAAAACCCGCCGATTCCGCCGCCATATTTGTGGGGCATTCGACTGGGTT
The DNA here is from genome assembly GCA_964631505.1 of uncultured Cytophagia bacterium. Lineage (GTDB taxonomy): Bacteria > Zhuqueibacterota > Zhuqueibacteria > Zhuqueibacterales > Zhuqueibacteraceae > Zhuqueibacter. The sequence continues at coordinate 1,494 of CAZVZZ010000261.1, read as the reverse complement.
TTCTTTTGTTCTTGATTTTCGCTTTACAAGGGCAATTGATGATCACTCGTATGGCGCACACCGTCGGTGCGCCGGACGGCGGGCCCGGCTTGCCAATTTTAAATTGGAGCACAACCGCCGGCGATCTGCGCATCGCGCACGCGCTCGGCTTGCACGCGCTTCAAATCATCCCGCTCCTCGGCTGGCTGCTCTGCAAGTATTGTGAGCGGTTGAATTTTAACGAATCCCATGCCACGGCTTTCACGGTATCATTCGCAATCATTTATGCCGGCATTTGCTTCGGCCTGCTCGCGCAGGCGCTGGCGGGCAGGCCGCTATTCGCAATCTAAAAACAGTCATCATTCAGGAAAGGAAAGCACACAATGGAAAAACACGTTCGTAAAGTCGTCCTCGCCTATTCCGGCGGACTCGATACCTCGATCATCATTCCGTGGCTGCGGGAAAATTACAAATGCGAGGTGATCGCGTACACCGCCGATATCGGGCAGGGCGATAACATGGAGGAACTGAAAGAGAAAGCGCTGAAAACCGGCGCCAGCAAAGTGTATGTCGATGATCTCCGCGAGGAGTTTATTCGCGAATATATTTATCCGACGCTCAAAGCGCGCGCCGTTTACGAGGGCCAATATCTGCTCGGCACCTCGTTCGCGCGTCCGATCATCGCGAAGCATCAAGTTTTAACCGCGGAAAAAGAAGGCGCGGATGCGGTGTCGCACGGTTGCACCGGCAAAGGCAACGATCAGGTTCGCTTCGAATTGACCTACAAAGCGCTCAATCCGAAGCTGCGCGTGATCGCGCCGTGGCGCGAGTGGAACATTCGTTCGCGCGAGGAAGCGATTCGCTATGCGAAAGAAAGAAATGTTCCCATCACGGCCTCGTTGACAAAAATTTACAGCCACGATCAGAACTTGTGGCACTTGTCGAGCGAAGGCGGCGAGTTGGAAGATCCGTGGCAAGCGCCGCCGGAAAGCATGTTCGGATTGACCGTCAGCCCGGAGGCCGCGCCGGATCGTCCGACGGTCATCACCGTGGATTTTGAAAATGGCGAGCCGACCGGCTTGAATGGCGAAAAAATGTCGCCGGTCAATTTGCTGACGGCGCTCAATAAAATCGGCGGCGAGAACGGCATCGGCCGCGTCGATATGGTGGAGAATCGTCTCGTCGGCATCAAATCGCGCGGCGTGTATGAAACGCCCGGCGGCACGATTCTGTACGTGGCGCATCGTGAGCTGGAAAGTGTCGTGCTTTCCGGACAATTGCTGCGCATGAAAGAATCGCTGGCGCCGCGCTACGCCGAGTTGGTTTATAACGGCCAGTGGTTCACTCCGCTGCGGCAGGCGCTCGATGCGTTCATTCAAAAGACGCAGGAGAAAGTTACCGGCGCGGTGCGGCTCAAACTCTACAAAGGCAACGTCATCGTGCAGGGCCGCAAATCGCCATACTCGCTGTATCGCGAAGATTATGCGACGTTCGGCGAAGACGACGTTTACAACC
>CAZVZZ010000260.1:1223-2932 GCA_964631505.1 uncultured Cytophagia bacterium | reverse complement strand
GCACGCGGGCTTGACGTGGGAGATCGATGAATTCTTCGGCGAGAACAACGGCCTCATCGTCGCGGAAGTGGAGTTGCAAGACGAGCAGCAGAAAATCGATCTGCCGGCGTGGGTTGGCAAAGACATCTCCGGCGATCCGCGCTACTTCAATTCTAATCTGATCAAAAATCCCTTCACCAAATGGCAACCGTAACGCACGAGCAACTCGACGACCTTCTCGATCTCGAGAAGCACAAGCTCTCGGTCATTCCGCAAAAGCAATCCACGCGCTTTGAATTGTGGATGCGTTACGTGAGCGTGCCGATCGGCTTCGCGATTTTTATTGCGCTCTACTACATGCCCACGCCCGCGGGTTTGACGGCTTCCGGCCAGGCCGTGCTCGCGAGTTTTGCGCTGGCTTTGGTGTTGTGGATTTCCGAAGCCATTCCCACGCATGTGACTTCGCTCGTGCTCATGGTGTTTTTGGTGTTTCTCAATGGCTGGGACATGAGCAGCGTTTTGGGGTCGCTGGGTTATGACGTCATTTGGCTGAACGTGATGGCGTTCATTCTCAGCTCGCTGCTCGTGAAAACGCAACTGGCCAAACGCATCGCGCTGAATCTCATCGTCCGCTTCGGGCACAGCGGCATGCCGATGCTGCTCGCGTTTGTGCTGCTGCAACTCGCGCTCGCGCCGCTTATTCCCGCCACCGCCGCGCGCACGGTCATCACCCTGCCGCTCATGCTCATCGTCGCCGCGATTTACGGCGCCACCAGCGAAAAACCCAACAGCTTCGGCAAAAATCTTTTGCTGCAAAATCTCGTCGGCATCAACGTCGCCTCCTCGGGATTCCTCACCGGCAGCACGGCCAACATCATTGCCATCGCGTTCATCTTCAATTTGGGCGGTGAAAAAGTTTATTACAGCGATTGGATGTTCGCGAATCTGCCGCTCGTCATCGTGCTGCTCTTGTTGACGTGGTATCTCGGGCCGAAGCTGATCATTCGCCTCAAGCCGGAACACCGTACGCCGCACATTGCCGGCGGCATCGACGCGCTCAAACGCCAGCTCGACAAAATGGGCAAAATTACGCAGCTCGAAAAACAGGGCGCGGCCATTTTCGGGTTGGTCGTGTTGTTGTGGGTCACGGATCGTTTTCATCGCAGCCTCTTTGGATTTGAAATCGATCCCGTGATGGCGGCGCTCGTCGGCGGTATCATTGCGTTGTTGCCGAAAGTCGGCATTTTGAAATGGAACGAAGCCGATATTCCCTGGCATTTGATGCTCTTCAGCGCGGGCGCGTATGCCGGCGGCCTGGCGCTCAACGACACCGGCGCGGCGCAGTGGGTGATTCAACAAGTTTTCACGCAGTTGAATTTTAGCCGCGATGTGAGCTTCTGGCAAGTGTACATCGTCGTGATGGCCGTGATGCTGTACTCGCATCTCGTGTTCACGAGCAAGACGATGCGCACGATCATTTTGATTCCGTTCATCATTTCGCTCGCGCGCGAATTGGGTTTCAGTCCGCTCGCGCTGGCCTTGCCGGCGGCCTTCACCATTGATTGGGTCATTGGCCTGCCGATCAGCGCGAAGCCGAATGTGATTCTTTTCACCACCGGCCAGTATTCGGTTTTGGAAAATATTCGCTACGGCATGATCGTCGCGACGATGGGTTTGGTGCTGCTCATCATTGCCGGTTTCACGTGGTTTCGCTTTCTCGGAATTACGCC
>CAZVZZ010000260.1:0-1123 GCA_964631505.1 uncultured Cytophagia bacterium | reverse complement strand
ACCGTGCGCGTGCAGCTCAATGTCGCGCAGGCCGCCGCGGGCGACACATTGCTCGTGCCGTTCGCGTTTGCGGAATGGCCGCAAAATTTTTCACATGCCGACAAAATCCAAAGTGTATTCGAAGGCAACTTGCACGCCCGCCGGCAAGTCGCGCTGGCGCTGGCGCAAACCGTCACGGCGAATGATACGCTGCGCTACTCGTTTCAAGTGCCGAACGTTACGGCGCTGGGCAAACCCTCGGCAAAGGATTTCGGCAATTACGATCTTTCCTATCGCGTGATCAACGTTTCCGCGGCGCCGATTGCGAGCTACACCGTGCGCGTGGTGCTGCCGGCGGGCATGGTGGTGAATACGATTGCTGCGAGCGTGCCCGCGCGCGCCGCGAATGCCGCGACTTCGCCTTATGCGTTGGAAAAATTCGACGGGCGGCATTGCCTGACGTTGCGCGATTCGACGGTATTCGCCGGCGATCAGCTCGCGCTTTCGTTTCAAGCGAAAGAGGAAAAGAAATCGCCGTGGTTCATCGTGCTACTCTTCTTGATCGCGGGCGCGTATTTGTTCGGTTTTCGCGAGCTGGTGCGAACGCAAAAGTCTTAGGAAGCGTCATGCCGTTGCTGTTCAAAAACACCAAAATGGTCGAGCTGCAAATCGAGGAGTATCTCGATCAAATCGTGCAGGGCGGGCTGGTCTTCAAAGAAGGCGTGCGCTTCTATTTGGAAGAACGCACGGACGAATTCGAAGCGCGGCTGGCGATTTTGCGCGAGATGGAAAACAAAGCCGACACGCTGCGGCGCAATATCGAGAGCCAGTTGTATTTGCGCACGCTCATCCCCGAATCGCGCGGCGACGTGCTCGGTTTGCTGGAAAGCGCCGACAAGATTTTGAACATCATCACCGACACCTTGCTGGAATTTTCCGTGGAGATTCCGGCGCTGCCGAAGGAAGTGCACAAACAGTTTTTGGATCTCGTCAATTACGCCGTGAGCTGCGGCGAGCACACCGTCGGCGGCATTCGCGCCTATTTTCGCAATCTCGAAGCGGTGCGCGATCACATCAACAAAGTGCAATTGTACCGGCGTGAAACCAATCGCATGGCGGAGAATATCAAACGCACGATCTTTCG
>CAZVZZ010000259.1:0-2979 GCA_964631505.1 uncultured Cytophagia bacterium | reverse complement strand
TTGCACCACATGCGGATGCGTATCGACGCCGGAAGGCAACTCGGCGCGCACGAGATAATCCGCCAGCGCGGTGAGTGCGTTGCCGATGGCTTCCAAAACCTGTTCCTCGTCGCCGATCAAGCCCAGCGTCAGTGTTTTTTTAAGCTTCGTTTCTTTGCCGGCTTCGCCCTCGGCCCAGCCTTTCCAGATAATCTGTCCCTGCGAGGTAACCAGCACGGCGTGAAAATGCGGCAGCAGGTCTTTCCCGCCCCAGATATACTTGGCCTGGCCGCTGGTCGCCTGCGTGGAATAATTCTCGCCATAAATCACGGCCTCCGCGCGCAGTTTTTTGGCAACGCGGCGTAGCGCGTCGAGATTGTAACCCTGCGGCAATTCTTGCACGCCCATGTCGAGCACGACCTGGCGCACCGAATCATCCGGTACGATATAAAAACGGCGAAACTCCGCCAGCTTCTCCTGAAAAATTTGCCGCAGCGCGATGCGGCTTTTATCCCGCTTGGCTTCGCCGACAAATCCCATCACCACCACGCGGCGCGTGGCGTTGATGCGGGCGCGATCATATTTGAAAGTATCCCGCGACGCCGGTTTATTCATTGCACACCCCGAGAGTATGAGCAGCGCATGCATTAATATAACGAGACGTTTCATCACCTTTTCTCCATTCCGGTTTTGACCACAACGCAATAAGAACGAATTTTATCCGTTAAAAATAAATCAAATTTTATCCATTCGCGCCGACATGATTGGTTCACTTGATTTCAAAATAACTCTTAAACACTTCGCCCGCCAGTGGCGCCGCGTCCATTGCCCCGCGGCCGTTTTCCAAGAAAATCACAACGGCGATTTCCGGTTTTTCAAACGGCGCGAAACCGGCAAACCAGGCAGCGGTTTTATTGCCGAAATAGGCCGAGGAGGTGCCGGTTTTGCCCGCGATAACCACCCCGGCAGATTGGGCCGCGGCGCTTGTGCCGTACGCCGCGCTCTGCCGCAAGCCCTCTTTAACAATCCGCCATTCATCGCCGAAATGAACGGTGCCTTTCAGCTCCGGCTGAAACGTGCTGTACTCCTGCGGTGAGCCGGGATAAAACGGCCGATAATAAAATCCGTCATTCGCTAACATGGAAATCAGCGCGAGCATTTGCAGCGGCGTTGCCGCTAACGCGCGTGCTTGGCCGACCGCAAAATGGAGACGTTCATCTTCCGAAACCCAATCCGGGAGCGCGCCGCAATCTTCGTCCGCGAGGTTGATGCCCGTGCATTCGCCCAAACGCAACTGTTGCGCCGCCGCCTTCAGCTTTTCCGCCGCGAGCCTTTCTCCGGCTTGATAAAAATAAACATTGCAGGAATTGGCCAACGCCTGAAAAAGATTTTGCTCGCCGTGGCCGGCGCGCAGCCAGCAGCGATAAATTTTGCCGCGCCTCTCGATTTGGCCATTGCAAACAAACTGATCGTTGGGCTGAACGGCGCCATTTTGCACCAACGCGAGCGCCGTCACGATTTTGAACGCCGAGCCGGGGCGAGTTGAATTTTGGACGGCGAGTTTTTCATTTAATAAAACGAATAGCAGCCCGGTGCGTGGATTCATCGCGAGGACGGCGCCGGCGCGGTTGCCTAAAAGCGTAGCGCATTTTTTTCGGAAAGCCAGAAGACGCGAGTACTCCTCGGATTCTTTGTGACAGGAAGCGAAAAAGGGCAAGAGGCAAAAAACGGCGGCCAGGCGAACACTTAAATCAAAAAGATTCCTCCGAATGGACATTTTCTTGCCCGTAACCAAAAATGCGGGTTCAGCCTCACGCCGCTTTCTTTTTTTCCACAATCGCGATGCTCGCCGAGGCGCCGAGGCGAGAAGCGCCGGCTTCGATCATCTGCGCGGCGGTTTCATATTCGCGAATGCCGCCGGAAGCTTTGACGCCCATGTACTCGCCGACGACGCGGCGCATCAGCGCAATGTCTTCGATCTTCGCGCCGCCGGAGCCGAAGCCGGTGGAGGTTTTTACAAAGTGCGCGCCCGCCTCTTGTGAAAGCACGCAGGCCTGGATTTTTTCTTCGTCGGTGAGATAGCACGTTTCGATAATCACTTTAACGTGTGCCGGCGCCGAAGCACGCACGACGTGATAAATGTCGTGTTCGACGGCGTCATAATCGCGCGATTTCAAGCGGCCGATGTTGATCACCATGTCGATTTCCGCGGCACCGCATTCCACGGCTTGGCGCGCTTCAAACGCTTTGGTTTCCGTTGTCGTCGCGCCGAGCGGAAAGCCGATCACCGTGCAAACCATCACACTGGTGTCGCGCAATAATTTGTAACTCAGCGGCACCCATGTCGGGTTGATACAAACACTCGCGAAATCATACTCGGCGGCTTCCTGGCAAAGTTTTTCGACCTGGGCTTGTGTGGCCTCGGCTTTTAATAAGGTGTGATCAATCGTTTTCGCCAGGCCGCCATGCAACGGCCCGAGACCGGAAGCCGCACCGACACGCGTTGCGCCGTTGCGCACGATGTGCGACACCACTTCCGTTTTGCAATCCGGGCACACCCAGCACCAGTTACACTTGGGGGCGCGATGCGTGTGGCCGCGTTCTTCGGCGAGAATGCGGTTGATGCGTTCATCTAAATTCATACGAGCTTGACCATCCGATTTTGTTTAAAGAAAAATCTTTTCACGGATAAAAAGCCCATTGATCATTGTTGTGGAACATCAATGTTGTCAATGACCCCGACAATCACCGCTTGCACGGGTATTTTCGGATCGCCCAAAAGCAGGCGCGCGCCGCCGCCTTCGCGATTGACCAGCACCAAGTCCTGCGGCCCCGCGTCAACTTTATCGAGCGCGATGATCGTCTCGCCCTTTGGTGTTTGTCCGTCCAAATCGACCGGCTGCACGAGCAGAAGCTTGTGGCCTTTGAGATGTTGATTTTTGATGGTGGAGACGACGTCGCCCACCACGCGGCAAATGAGCATGGCTTGTTTCTTGTTGC
>CAZVZZ010000258.1:0-3007 GCA_964631505.1 uncultured Cytophagia bacterium | reverse complement strand
CTTTTATTAACACCGCGATTCATCGCGGTGACGATGCCTACGAGAAAATTTTCTCAAAAACCGTTTCACAGGTGCTCGCATTGGGCTTATGGGTATGCTCCGCAAGAAGAGCGAAGTTCGACTGGCGCTCGATGGTCTGTGGGCCGCTTTTTATCCGGGGGGAAATTTTGCTGGCCATTACTCGATTCCGTGCGCTTTCTTGATCCTTCGAATCTGATTCAAATGCAGAATGTCGTGTGCGGCGATCATCTGCAAAATTTTGTTGTGACGCGGGATATCGGATCGCTTGCCCTCACGCGCCGATGTTCATAATGAATCCGTACAACCAAATGATTACGCCAATAATCAGCCAACAAATAATAAAGCCGTAAACGTCGGCTTTCGTCGGTTTCCAAAATTCCCAATCCGTGCCGGGGAAAATTTTATTGCGTTCGACGATTTCCGGATCGTTAATTGCGGCCTGGACGCGCCGCGCATCTTCGTCGTGATCGGCGACCACCGGCGTGTGCACGGCCGCATAAAACTCGCGCAGCACTTTCTCCGAATTGCGTTTGGTGAAGAGGCTCACGCCGAATAACACGGCAAAAGGAAAGATGATATCAAAAAGAAACGACGCAGTCAAAACTTGCGGTCTCGTCATTGGCGTGAAATCAATGCCGAGCAGCGAGAGCAAATAAACTTGCGTGCGAAACGCGCCCTGCCCGACCCACGGCGAATTGGCGTCTTCGGGATTTTTTCTCACCACGGTTTCGTAAAAAATTCCGGCCGGCGGCGCGGTTTTGGTTTTTTCAATCCGTTGTCCGACTTGCTGGGCGCGGCCGGCGGCGACGTCTTCTTCAAGGGCTGAGGTCTGCACGGTTTGCACGCGGGCTTGCGTTTGCACGGTGAGCGCCGGATTTTCGCGATTGTTGCCGATAAGCGGAACAACGTTCGGGATGACGATCGTGATCAAAACCGAAAGCACCATTTGCGTCGCCACCGCCGTGGTGGTCAAGCGCCGCCAGAAATAAACCAGCCACATCGCCGGGCCGATGGTGGTTAAAACCGAAAGCAAATAGCGAAAGACGGTAAAAACATCGCCCACTTGCATCGATAACAAAACCGTGCCGGCCAACCCCAAAACGATGATCGTTCGCCCGATCAACACTTGCTTTTTTTCGCTGATGTGCGGCCGGAACGGCAGCAGAACGTTTTTGATGAACGCCGCGCTCCATTCCAAGCTTTGCGAGCTGGCCTGATCCATGTTGGCGGAAAAAATCGAGGCGATCATCAAACCCATGAAACCGGCGCCGAGCAGCTCGCGCGTCATCAGACCCCAAATATTCGTGGGATCGGAAAGGCGGCCGGCGTAAAGCCCGAGCGCGATCAAGCCCGTCAGCGCCCAGCCGATCATCATGAAGCGCTTGGTAAAAGAGCCGATGACAAAACCCATGCGCGCGGCCTCGTCGTCTTTGGCAGAACCGCCAATCGTAAATTGGCGCGGGGCATTCACCACGAGATTGACCGTGACCGCGGCAGCGACGTAATACCACGTGTATTCGCTCGTCACGTCCGAGCCAAACAACGAAAAATATTCCGCCGGGACTTTTGCATGCAGGCCTGCAAAACCGCCGAGCGCTTTCAAACCCGCCGGAATCAACGCGAGCGAAAGAAAGATGAGCATCAAGCCTTGAATCACGTCGGTGACGGCGATGGCCAGCAGGCCGCCCATGATGGTGTAAGCGCAAATGATGACGGCATAAAAAACGTAGAACCACGGCAGGCTCAAATATGAAATGTACGCGTGCAGCTCTTCGCGCTTCGATTTTTCCCGCAGCAGATCAAGGCGGGTTTTCTCCTCGGCCGGCAGGGCCGTAAAAGATGAGCGCTTGGTGAGTTCTTGCAACTCGCGAAACTCCTGCACGCTTTGCCGCTCCAGCGCCGTATATTCGCTTTCGGGTTTGACCATCATCGCTTGCAAGGTTTTGCCGGTGAGCAAGAAACCGAGCGTGCCGCCGTACACCGTGCTGGCGATGATGCAAAACGTAAATAAGCCGGCGAGAAAGCGGCTTTCAAAGCGGTGCAGATAAATGTCGCCGTTGGCAATGTAACGCGCGCGGCGCTGGAGATTCGCGGTGAAAAGCCATTGAAACGGGGTGTGAAACAAAACCAGGTTTTGAAACCACATGCCTTGCAGGCCCTGGCGGTAAATCTCGCGCGCCACGCCCGAAGCTTGATCGGCGCTGGTGATGTTGCCAAACCACAAAAAAGTGTTCAGCACTTTGCCGAGGTTTCTCCCGCCCTGATAGAAATCTGTGGTGTTTTTGATTTTGGCCGTCGCCCACTTGCCGATCCCGACGATGACCACGAAATAACCTGCAAGGATGAACCAATCAATGAGATGAAGGCCGAGGAAAGACATACCGTCTCCACGATGCGGTTGAATAATGGTTGGCGGTATTCGGATTGACGAATCGTCCGGATACGCAGCAAATTACGTATTGCGAATTACGTTTTAATCTGGCGCAGGACTGAAATCACCGAACCAAAGATCAATATGCAACGGCGAAAAATGAATGGCAAGGATTATTTGCAGCGCGATTATTTTTTGCTGAAAGCTTGCAAATGGATTTTGGCGGGATTATCTTTAATAATCGAACAAAAACAAGTTTGACCAAAGCAAAGGAGTGCCCATGTTTGCACGAGATCTCCCCGCGTTCGAGGCGGCGTTTCGCGCCGATGGTTTGGATTCTTCCGGCCGCCGCCATACGCTGACGCCGCTATCGGTGCCGATTCCGAACGAAAATCGCCATCTCAACGTCGTGCGTTTGAAACCGGCGGACGGCGCCGAAAATTATTACAGCGCCGAAGCCCATCCCAAAGAGCGGGTGGTGTTGCATTTTACGACGGGCTACGTCCGCGGCGACGTGCGCATGCTGACGATGCCCAAACCCGATCCGGCGACGCGCGTTTCGGTGGCGTTCATTGTGGCGCGCGACGGCAATATTTATAATTTGTTCGACTCGCG
>CAZVZZ010000257.1:0-3049 GCA_964631505.1 uncultured Cytophagia bacterium | reverse complement strand
TTGCCATCGATCCCAATTCTGCATTGGTGCATGCCCAAGATAAAGCGAAAGAGCAGGAGGCGATCAATAAACTTGCGCAGCTTTCGGCGCAATTTTCCGCGGCGTACATGCGGGGCGACATCGAGAAGCTGGTTTCGTTTTACACCGACGACGCGGTGATTTTCCCCGGCAACAGCGATCTTCTGCGCGGCAAAGCGGCGATCAAAAAATATTGGACGCTGCCGGCGGGCCGCACCGTGACGCATCATAGAATCACCGCCGTTGAAATCAAAGTCCTCGGCGACTTCGCGCATGATTTCGGCTATTACGAAGTGAGCGGCCGCAACGGCGATGAAGCATGGGGGCCGACGTATGGAAAATACTTGATCGTCTGGAAACGCGACCAGGCCGGCGCGTGGAAAATGCATTTGGACATGTGGAACAGCCGCCCGAAACCGGAATAAACAGCGTACGCTATGCTCTTTGCATCCTGCAAAAACACTGTTCGCTGGCGAACAGCTATTGCCCTGCCAGCGGACAGTTTCTTTTTGTAAGCATCGCTGTAATCCCCTGAAAAACAAGCCGGGCATGATTCTTGGATAAACCTTTTTGGGATTTTACGGCTTTCATCATGCAGTTTCGCGCTTTGCAATATTGACTTCGACAGCGGACAAAAAACTTCGGACAACCACCATGCTGAAAAACTATCTCATCATCACCTTCCGCAAGCTCAATCGCCAGAAAAATTATACGCTCATCAACGTGCTCGGCCTGGCGCTGGGGCTGGCGTGCTGTTTGTTTATTTTTTTGATCATTCAATATGAGCTGCGTTTTGATCGCTTCCATAAAAAGTATGATCGCATTTATCGCCTCGTCACGGATGAAAAAATCAATGATCTCATCAGCCCGACGATGGGCACGCCGATTCCGATGGCCCCAGCGCTGCGCAACGACTTTCCGAATTTGGAGAAAGTTGCCGCGATTTTCGGCATGTTCGGCGGCCTGTTTTCGATCACGCGCGACGATAACACGATCCACCGTTTTCAGGAGAATGATCGCGTTGCCTTCGTCGAGCCGGAGTTCTTTGAGATTTTCGATTTTCCGTGGCTTGCCGGTGATCCAAAAAGTTTGGCCGAGCCGAATGTTGTCGCGCTCACGGCAGCCACCGCAAAGAAATTTTTCGGCACGGCTGATCCGCTGGGCCGCACGATTCGAATGGACAATCAAGCCGATTTGAAAGTGATTGGCCTTCTCCAAGATTTGCCGATCCACACCGATTTCCCGTTCAATGTTTTTATTTCATGGAAGACTGTGCCGCTCACCGGCATGCCGATGGATTCCTGGACGAACTTGTCGTCCAATGTCAACACGTATGTTCTGTTCGCGCCGAACGACTCGCCGCCGGCTTTGGAAAAGCAACTGGTTGATTTCAAAAACAAGTATCATCCCGAGGCGCAGGACGCCAACAAGCGCCTGCACAAATTACAGCCGTTGAGCGCCGTGCATTACGACGGGCGTTACGGCAATTTTAGCCAACGCACCACTGCGAAAACGACACTGTGGACTTTGGGCTTGATCGGCGTTTTTTTGCTCATCACCGCCTGCATCAATTTTATCAACATGGCCACGGCGCAGGCGATCAACCGCGCTCGCGAAGTGGGCGTGCGCAAAGTACTCGGCGCCTTGCGCTCGCAATTGATCGCGCAATATCTCGGCGAAGCGTTGATCATCACCGTGCTCGGCGCTGCGTGCGCCGTTGTGCTCGCCGAATTGTTGCTGCCCAATTTGAACAACCTGCTGAACCTCCAAATCGAATTCCATCCTTTTAGCAATTCATCTTTTTTCCTTTTTTTGCTTTCCCTGGTCGCTGCCGTCAGCCTGCTTGCCGGCCTTTATCCCGCCTTCGTGCTTTCGCGCTTTATGCCCGCGCTCGCGTTGAAGAGCAAAGTGCGCGCGTCAAGCGGCGGCGGTTTGACTTTGCGACGCGGTTTGGTGGTTTTTCAATTTGTCATTTCGCAGTTGCTGATCATCGGCACGATCATCGTCACCATGCAGATGGATTATTTCCGCAACAAAGAAATGGGCTTTGACCAAAACGCCATTGTGGTTGTGCCGCTGCCGTCGAACGAGGCGCCGTTGCTGCAAGCCTTACGCAATCAACTGCTGCAAAACAGCCAAATCCACAACGTGACGTTCGGCTGGGCCAGCGCCGCTTCCGGCAATGTTTGGGATACCAATTTGCGCCACACGCTGCGCGGCGTGGAAGAGACTTTCGCTTCAGATTTGAAATTTGCGGACGCCGAATACATTCCCACCTATAATTTGAAACTCATTGCCGGCCGCAATTACACGGCGAGCGACACGACCACGGAATTGGTCGTGAATGAAACTTTTGCGCAAAAGCTCGGGTTCGCGCCGCAGGATATGATCGGCAAGACGTTCAAACTCGGCCGCCGTCCTTATTATTTGCCGATCGTCGGGGTGGTGCAGGATTTTCATGCGCGCCCATTGCAGGAAGGAATTCGCCCGTGCTTGCTCGCGGCGCGCCGCACGGCCTATCAGGAGGCGAGCATCAAGATCGATGCGCAAAACGTCAAAGACGCCATGACGCACATCGAGAACGTGTGGAGCGCAACCTTCCCCGAATTTGTGTACAGCTTTGAATTTTTGGATCAGCGCATCGCCGGTTTTTATCAGCAGGAGCAATTGATGTCGCAATTGTTTCGCGCGTTCTCGACCATCGCCATCTTCATCGGCTGCATTGGCCTGCTGGGTTTGATCTCCTTCATGGCCGCGCAACGTGCGAAAGAGATCGGCGTGCGCAAAGTGTTGGGCGCAACCGTTGGCAATATTCTCGGTCTGTTCTTAAAGGAATTTGCCGCCCTCGTCGCCATCGCGTTCGTCGTCGCTGCGCCGATTGCGTATTTCACGATGAACGATTGGCTCACGAATTTTGCCTATCGCATCAACATCGGCGCCGGCGTATTCGTGCTCACGATCGTGCTCACACTGCTCATCGCCGTCGTTACCGTCGGCTATCGCGCCGTGCGCGCTGCGTTGGCGAATCCGG
>CAZVZZ010000256.1:0-3052 GCA_964631505.1 uncultured Cytophagia bacterium | reverse complement strand
CCCTTGAAGCCGGATTGTAAGTTATTTATCGACCACGCGCCAATCCGAATTCATTTCTACAGCGCAAAATAACAATTTGCCGGAGGATTGTCAAGCAAATTTCCTTTCAATTGTTCTGCCATTAAACTCCTGATGTTGATAACGGTTGGTTCAATTGGACTGCCCAGGCGCTTCGAGCGCCCGGGCAGTGTGTTTCCCACCCAAGACTGAAGGGATGCGTCCAGGGGAAATCTATTGTGGACTTTCCGCAAAAAATCCGTTATATTATCTGCGGCCAGAATTTATCACCAGCCATGAAAAAATTTCGACGGCGTTTATGAGCAAATTAAAACTCTCTTTTCGCGAGTACGGGAATGCCGGGCCGGCGCTCGTCATTTTGCATGGCCTGCTCGGCTCATCGCAAAATTGGCAGCGCGCCGCCAAAGTGTTGGAGCGACACGTTCACGTTTTTGCGGTTGATCAACGCAACCACGGCAGCTCGCCGCACCTCGCCTCGCACACGTTGGCTGATCTGCGGGACGACGTTAAACATTTTTTGGACGCGCAGGGCCTGGAGCGCGCGTGTTTGCTCGGCCATTCCATGGGCGGCCTCGCGGCGATGGAATTTGCTTTTCATTATCCGGAACGCCTGGCCGGCTTGATTATCTCGGACATCGCGCCGCGCGCTTATCAAAGCTCGTCGAGCGATATTCTGCGCGCTTTAAGCGACCTTGATCTGCAAGCCGCCACCTCGCGCGAGCAAGTGGATTTCATGTTGCAGCAGAATGTCAAAAGCGCCACGACGCGGCAATTCTTGCTCACCAACCTCGTGCGCCGGGCCGACAACACGTTCGCATGGAAAGTCAACTTACCGGTTTTGCAAGATTTTCAAAATGAAATGGCCGCCTATGAGCCGCCATTGAGCGCCAGCTACGCCGGCAAAACACTTTTTCTCGGCGGCGCGCTGTCGGATTATCGCCTCGATCACGATCATGATTTGATTTTGCGCCATTTTCCCAACAGCCAATTGCAAATGATTCCCCAGGCCGGGCACTGGATTCACTTCGAAGCGCTGGAAGCATTTACGGAGGCGGTGATAAATTTTTGCGGTGAAACATTGGGAAACTAAAGTGTTCAAATAAAACAGAGACAACCGAAAGTCAAAATAGTCTTTTAAATTTTTTATAAAAAAACCAGGAGGCTATGTGCTTCGACAAACGTGTTATCCAATGCGGGTGATCTTGCTTACAAGTTTCCTTTCAGCAACGCTGCTGGCGCAATCCCATGACCATGAACAACCCTATCTTGAAACCGCCCGGCAGATTACGCGCACCGCATTGGCGGAAGGCCAGGCTTATCGTTTGCTTGCGGAGCTGACGGCGTTCGGTCCGCGTTTAAGCGGCTCACCGCAAGCTGCGGCAGCCGTCGAATGGTCGCGCCAAACCATGCTCCAGCTTGGTTTCGATAATGTGCGCTTACAGGATGTTATGGTGCCGCATTGGGTGCGCGGCCCGATTGAAGAAGCGGCGATTATCAATTCCACCACGCGAGGCACGGTGCCGCTGTCCATCTGTGCGCTCGGCGGCAGCATTGCCACGCCGGAAACGGGCCTCGTCGCCGAAGTGGTGGAAGTCAAATCGTTTGAAGAATTGCGCGCGTTGGGTAAAAAAGCGGAGAGCAAAATCATCTTCTTTAATCGCCCGATGGACGCAAGCAAGCTCAACACGTTTGAAGCTTATGGCGGCGCGGTGAATCAGCGCGGCAGCGGCGCGGTGGAAGCGGCCAAAGTTGGCGGCGTGGCGGCGCTGGTGCGCTCGATGACGACGCGTCTCGATGAGGTGCCGCACACCGGCGGCATGAGCTATCAAGACGGCGTGACCAAAGTGCCCGCGGCGGCCATCAGCACGCTCGATGCGAATTTATTAAGCCAAATTTTGGCGCAGGAGAAAAACGTGCGCGTCCGTTTGCAGCTCGCTTGCCGGACGCTTCCGGAGGCGCCTTCCGCCAACGTGCTCGGCGAAATCACCGGCAGCGAGAAGCCGGAGGAAATCATCGTGGTCGGCGGCCACTTGGATAGCTGGGACAAGGGCACGGGCGCGCATGATGACGGCGCCGGCTGCATGCAGTCCCTTGAAGCTTTGCGGCTCCTGAAAGCGCTCAATTTAAAACCGAAACGCACCATTCGCGCGGTGATGTTCATGAATGAAGAAAACGGTTTGCGCGGCGGCATTGAGTACGCACGTCGCGCTAACGAAGGCAACGCGCAACACATCGCGGCCATCGAAGCCGACCGCGGCGGTTTTACGCCGCGCGGATTTTCGGTCGAAGCGGATTCCGCGCGCGTCGCGCGTATCGCAAAGTGGGCGTATCTTTTTAAAGAGATGGGCGCGGATCATATTTTTCGCGGCGGCAGCGGCGCGGATATTTCCGTGCTGGTGCGGCAGGGCGTGTTGGGCATCGGGTTGGTGCCGGATTCCCATCGGTATTTCGATTTCCATCACTCCGACAACGACGTATTGGAAGGCGTGCATGAACGCGAGCTGAATCTCGGCGCGGCGGCGCTGGCAATTTTATGCTACGTGCTCGCGCAGGAAGGGCTGTAAACGATGATGACGCAACCCAGATTGTAGGCGCGGTCGAATAAAAAAAATGCGCTTTTAACCGTAAAATCAAAAAAAATGCTTGCCTTCACGCCTTTTTATGCCTATCTTAAAGGCGTTTGAGCCTGATTTTATGCGGGTGAAAATGATGTCGCTAACTCGCGGTTGGTTTTTACCTACATCTTTCATTACCTTTTTTTCAGAGGAGTAAGTGCAATGGCAGCAAAAAAAGCGATGACCAAAGGACAGCTCGTGGGCCATTTTGCTGAGAAATTCAGCATGACGCGGGCGCAAGCCACCGAACTTTTTGCCGAACTGGCCCGTGTGGCAACCAAGGAAGCCAAAAACGGCTTCACCATTCCGGATCTCGGCAAGCTCGTGTTGGTCAAACGCAAAGCCCGCATGGGCCGGAACCCGCAAACGGGCGCCAGCATCCACATTCCGGCGAAGACCGTGGTGAAATTCCGCGTCGC
>CAZVZZ010000255.1:0-3077 GCA_964631505.1 uncultured Cytophagia bacterium | reverse complement strand
TGCAAATTGTACGGCGAGAGATGGCCCCAGCGCACGTTGTCAATGTAATCGCCGCTCCAGCCGGTGGTTTGATTTTGTTGATAACTTAAAATGCCCGCCGCGCCGCGTTTTTCCACGGCTTGCCGATGCACCGCGGCAACGCCGCCGCCCGCGAGCACGATCTTTCCTTTTATATCCTTGCCGGCATAATCTTGCTCCGCCGTCCCCGCACCGACGTCAATTAATTCCGCCGTGACATTCGCCTCGTTGCTGTAGTCCGCCAGCGCCACGCGCAGTTTCGGATATTCGGCAATGACTTCGCGATGCGGCGCGATTTCGGTTAAAATCGCGGACTCGGCTTCCCAGCCGTAGTAGGAGCGAAACGTGTTGTACGTGGTCACGCCGTCGGCAGGGAAGGAGTCGATTTTGACTTCCTGCAATCCGTACTCGCGCGCTTTTATTGCAACGTAATTTGCCGCTTCATGAAAACCCGACGAGGCTTGCACGCGATGAAATTTTCCCAACGCGACAATGTTTGCTTTCGCCAATGTTCCCGAGGCTGCGGCGACAATCGCGTTCAGATGCGCGTCGGAAAGTAAGCTCGTTTTTTGCGAAAGCGCAAAGCCCGGAAGAAAGAAAAGAATAAAACAAACCGTTCGCCGCTGCATAAGATTGTCTCTTGCCAAATAGTTTAGAATTGATTACTTTGCAAATGCGTGACAAAAGATACACAAATCAATTCAGGAAGTCAAGCCGCACGGTGCGATAAACGGGAATGACCGTCCGGACGCTCGCAGCGTCCGGACGGTGTTTTTCCCCATCGCTTTGCGGCAAAATTTCGTCGGGCGGGTGTTGATAATTTTTTATCCGGAGCGCAAGCGTATGAAACGGCCAGCTTTCATTCAAACCGTAACCGAACTTGACGAGCTAATGTCGCGGCCAGCGCCAGAGGTGATTGAAACGATCAAAAATCTTACTGGTGATCTGATGTTGCTGGGCGCCGGCGGAAAAATGGGGCCGTCACTGGCGGAACTCACGCAGCGCGCGATAGCGGCGGCGGGAATAAATAAAAAAATCATCGCCGTGTCGCGCTTCTCGAATCCAGCCGAGCGCGAACGTTTGCAGTCGCTCGGCATCGAAACGATTGCCTGCAATCTGCTCGATGCGAACGAGTTGCAAAATTTGCCGGAAACGGAGAACGTCGTTTACATGGCGGGCATGAAATTCGGCGCGACCGGCAAAGCCGCGGAGACGTGGGCCTCGAATACATTTTTGCCCGGCATGGCGGCGCAAAAATTTCGCAATTCGCGGATCGTGCTTTTTTCCACCGGCAATGTTTATCCGCTCACGCCGGTGCAGCTCGGCGGCAGCACGGAAGAGGACGCGACGAATCCGGTTGGTGAATATGCGCAATCGGCGCTGGGGCGGGAAAGAATTTTTGAGTATTTCAGCCGCACGCTGCAAATTCCCGGCGCCGTCATTCGGCTGAATTATGCGATTGATCTGCGTTATGGCATTTTGTTGGATGTGGCGCAGAAAGTTTTTCAGCGCCAGCCCGTTGATTTGGCAATGGGCAACGTGAATGTGATCTGGCAGGGCGACGCCAACGCTGCGGTGTTGCGCGCCTTCGAGATTTGCCAAACCCCGCCGGCGATTTTGAATGTCACCGGCCCGGAAACCGTTTCGATTCGACAGCTCGCAAAAAAGTTTGGCGCACTTTTTCAAGTCGAGCCGATTTTCGAGAACACTGAAGCCGACACGGCGCTGCTCAGCAATGCGAGCCGTTGCCATCAATTGTTCGGTTATCCAACCGTTTCGTTGCAGCAAATGATCGCATGGGTCGCGCACTGGGTGAAAATTGCCGGCCCGACGTTAGCGAAGCCGACGCACTATGAAACGCGGGATGGGAAGTTTTAATGAAAACCTCGGCGAGAGGACCATATCACGGTCAGTCTACTTCGCGCCATTGAATTCATGCACGGCGTCAATCATGGCCGTCACGTTTGCGACGGGCGTGTTGGCTTGAACGTTGTGAACCGCGCAGAAGACGAACCCGCCGTTTTTTGAAAAAATCTCGCAGCGCTCGAGCACTTCTTGGTACACCTCTTCCGGCGTGCCAAAGGGCAGGGTCTTTTGCGTATCAACGCCGCCGCCCCAGAAAACCAGGCGGTCGCCGAATTCCTGTTTCAATTCGCGCGGATGCATGTTCGCCGCGGAGCATTGCACGGGATTGAGAATATCGAATCCAGCTTCGATGAAATACGGGATCAAGGTTCGAACCGCGCCGCAGGAATGTTTAAAAGTTTTCCAAGTGGTATGTTGATGAATCCAGGCATTGATCTTTTTATAATACGGCAGGTAGAGACTTTTGAAAGTCTCCGGCGAACAGAAGGTCGAGGCTTGCGTGCCGAAATCCGTACCGCAGATGAAAGCCACCTCAACGACTTCTTTTAAAATCGGGAGTAGTTTTTCCAGATTCACCAGCGCGATGTCGGTTTGCTTCTCAAATATTTGGTGAATGTAATCCTGGCGCGTCAGCGTGGAAATATACCATTCGGTAATGTCGCGAATGCCTTTGGGATATTTCAGATTGATCGCCGGCACCAACGCAATATCTCCCAATCCCATGCCGCCGATACTGGCCACAACCGCGCGTTCGCTCATCCGCGCTTTGGCGGTCTCGCTCTGCCAGATTCGCAGTTCTTCTTCCGAGATAATATTGAACTCTTCCAGGTTTGCCCGGGGATTGAGCTTCGCTTCCACCAGCGGTTCCTGGCGGATAATCGCATCGAAGAAGAAACTGGCTTTGGGCATTTTGCCGCTGGCCGGCGCCGTCATATCGCCTTGCGGATAAATGAGCAGATCGCCGTTTGCATCAACGGTGGTATTGAATTTTTCCGCCACCAGCAAGTCTTGTCCCCACGGCGCTCGCCATTCTTTCCAATTTTGATTGCGAAACCCGAACAGCGTGTTCAGCGCGCTGAGGGAAACCGTGTCCACACCGATGGCTTCCTTCAGGTCGTCCTCAATCTCACCCAACATCTGATAAGGTTCACAAACCTTGACCGGCCTTTTTTCCAAGCCATAATATTCGCGCA
>CAZVZZ010000254.1:0-3107 GCA_964631505.1 uncultured Cytophagia bacterium | reverse complement strand
CGGATGATTCAGTGACGAAAGCTTCAATCGTTCTCAATTTGCCAAAAGAAGAAACTTTTAATTGTGTGATGCTGCAAGAGTTTATTGCGTTGGGGCAGCGCGTCGAATCTTTTACAATTACGCCATGGAATGGCAAGGATTGGACGCCGGTTGCAAGCGGCACAACGATTGGGCGCAAACGGTTGCTGCGTTTTTCAAATGTAACGACCGATAAAATCCGTGTTGACATTCAGCGAGCCAAAGCGAGTCCGGTGATTGCAAAGATTGGAATTTTTCTTGCCCCCTGATTTTGTTTCAGACAACGCTTGACATTCGGCAGTGAAATATTAATTTATCAGTATTTCAAAATTCCGTCACTCGAATTTAACGCGCGTGCCGCTATGAAAGTCTTTTTTCAAAACAAACGCCTGTGGTTTGCTCTCGCGACGATGGGTTTGTTTTTCCTGTTGATTTTTTCTTTCTCCCGCCCCAAAGTCGATTACATCACCGAAATCAAACCCATCTTCAACCAAAAATGCATCGCGTGTCACGGCGGCGTGCGGCGGAATGCGGATTTTAGTTTGCTGTTTCGCAGCGAGGCGCTCGCGCCGGTGAAGAGCGGGAAGCGCGCCATCGTTCCCGGCCAGCCGGAGCAGAGCGAGCTGATCAAGCGCATTACACATGCCGATCCCGACGAACGCATGCCGAAAGGTGGAGCGCCACTGCGCCAGGAAGAAATTGCCACGCTGCGCCGCTGGATCGAGGAAGGCGCGGCCTGGGGCGATCATTGGGCGTATCTGCCGGTGCAAAAAATTGCAACGCCGAAAACTTCAACCGCTTGGTTTAAGAAAAAGAAAGCAGTCCAGTGGGCAAACAACGGTATTGATTTTTTAATTGAGGAAAAACTTCGGCAGGAAAAGTTATCGCCCGCTTCGCCGGCGGATAAAGCCATGCTGCTGCGCCGCGTGAGTTTGGACTTAATCGGGATGCCAGCGCCGGATTCGCTGGCGAAAATATTTTTGCAAGATACCACCAAAGCTGCCTACGAAAATTTAGTCGACTCGCTTCTCGCCTCCCTGCGCTTCGGCGAGCGCTGGGCTTCGATGTGGCTCGACCTCGCGCGCTACGCCGATACCAAAGGCTACGAACGCGACGACTTTCGCACGATTTGGCGCTACCGCGATTGGGTGATTCGCGCGTTTAATGAAGACAAACCGTACGATCAATTTCTCACCGAACAGCTCGCCGGTGATCTGCTGCCGAATCCCACCGAAGCGCAACTCATCGCCACCGCGTTTCATCGCAACACGATGACGAACGACGAAGGCGGCACCGATAATGAAGAGTTTCGGGTCGCTGCGGTTATTGATCGCGTGAACACGACGTGGGAAGCGCTGCAAGGCACGACGTTCGCGTGCGTGCAATGTCACAGCCATCCGTATGATCCGTTCCGCCACGACGAGTATTACAAATTCATGGCGTTTTTCAACAACACGCGCGATCACGACACCTACGAAGAGTATCCGGTGCTGCGGCATTTCAGCGGCAAGGATAGCTTGCAATTTTCCGCGCTGCAAGATTGGCTCGCGAAAAACGTGGCGCCGGAAAAAGCCGAGGCGGTGTGGCGTTTGGTCAAAACTTATCAACCGGTGCGATACTCGCTCACCACCGACCGCTTTGTGAACAGCGAGCTGGCCGATACCAAGTGGCTGATGCTGCGCAAGAATTCCTCGGCGCGCTTGCCGCAGGTGGATTTGCAAAATAAAACCCAACTCATTTTTCGGTTTCTCAGCCGCGCCCCCAACGGCGTGTTGCAACTTCGCCTTGATCACGTTGACGGCCCGGTGCTCGCAACGCTCCGCCTGCCGCCGCCAACGACTTGGGTGTTTGAGCGCATTCCGCTGCAAGCAACCGAGGGCGTGCATGATGTTTATTTCACCTATTCCAATCCCACTTTGCCGACGCTGGAACACAACGGCGTCATGTTCGATTGGTTTTATTTTGGCGAAGATTTTCCCGGTCAAAATCAGCCCGGCTTTGCGGAGGCGGAAAAGAAGATCATGGCGCTCTTGGCGGCCCCCGCTTCCACGACGCCGATCATGCTGGACAATCCGCCTGCTCTCGCCCGTAAAACGCATGTGTTTGAGCGCGGCAATTGGCTCGTGCCAACAACGGAAGTGCAAGCCGACGTGCCGAAATATTTTCCGCCGTTGCCCGAAGGCGCGCCGCACAATCGTTTGGGATTGGCGCTGTGGCTCACTTCGCCGCAGCATCCGCTCACCAGCCGCGTGATGGTGAATCGTTTGTGGGAGCAGCTTTTCGGCGCCGGTCTCGTCGAAACGCTGGAAGATTTCGGCACGCAGGGCGCCGCGCCGACGCATGTCGAATTGCTAGATTGGCTGGCGTGGCGGTTCATGCACGAACACGGCTGGAGCGTGAAAAAAATTTTGAAAGAAATGGTGATGAGCGCGACCTATCAACAGGACTCGCGGGCGACGCCGGAAAAATTAGCGAAAGATCCATACAACAAATTTTTGTCCCGCGGCGCCAAAGTGCGTTTGAGCGGCGAGCAGATGCGCGATCAGGTCTTGGCCGTGGCGGGATTGCTCAGTAAAAAAACGTACGGCCCCAGTGTGTATCCTTATCAACCGAACGGCATTTGGCTGAGTCCCTGGAACGGCGCGACGTGGAAACAAAGCGCGGGCGAAGATCAATATCGCCGCGCGCTTTACACGTATTGGAAACGCAGCGCCGCTTACCCCGCGATGTTGACGTTCGACGCAACTTCGCGCGAAGTCTGCACGGCGCGCCGCGTGCGCACCAACACCCCGTTGCAAGCGCTGGCGGCGCTGAATGATCCGGTGTATCTCGAAGCGGCCCGACATCTGGCGGTGCGCATGAAGAAAGATACTTTTGAAGTGCGGGAACGAATTAGCCAAGGATATTCTTTGGCGCTGGGACGCGCGATCTCCGAATCGAAGCTGAAAGTTTTGGAAAAGTTGTATGAAGAAGCTTTATGGAAATACCGCGAAGAGAAATCAAGCGCTGCGAAAATTTTAGGCGGTGATGAGAACAATGTCGATATTGAATCCGCGGCGCTGGTGATCGTCGCGAATGCGATTATGAAT
>CAZVZZ010000253.1:0-3115 GCA_964631505.1 uncultured Cytophagia bacterium | reverse complement strand
ATGATTTTCGAATCAGCTTTCGTGAGTATTTGATGTTACGCGGAGTCTATCCGCAACTTCCCATCAAAACGCCATGAAACCAGCCCAAACCTTCTTTCATCAAACCGCTGCCCTCGTCAAAAAAATCCCGCACGGCAAGGTGGCGACGTACGGCCAAATCGCGGCGCTGGCCGGCAACCCGCGCGCGGCCCGGCAGGTGGCGTGGGTTTTACATTCGGCTTCGGATAAGGAAAATTTACCGTGGCAGCGCGTGATCAACGGTCAGGGCGGCATTTCCTTGCCGCGTTACGGCGGTTATGAATTGCAGCGCGCGTTGCTGGTGCAAGAAGGCGTCAAATTCGACGCCGCCGACCGGATTGATCTGGCGCGTTTTCAATGGAAACCGAAGGGAATTCAAAAAGAAAAAAAGATAAAGAGAAAAAAAGAAAAAAGATTTTGAGATTAATTACAGGTAATGAGTTCTTCTTCTGTTACAATCATGTCGACGGGCTGGTCGTGTGGCGCGATGGGGATTTGCTCGACAAGCTGAAACGCAAACGCCAGCGCGATTTTGGGCGCCGTGATTGCCGCGAGAAAACGATCATAATAACCTTTGCCGGCGCCGAGGCGATTGCCGGCGCGATCAAACGCCAGGCCGGGCACGAGCACCAGGTCAAAGGCTTCGGCGGTTGCGCGTTGCGCCGAGTCGAGGCGCGGCTCAAGAATGCCGAACGCGCCGGTTTGCAGATCGGCCCACGCGGTGATGAAATATGGTTGCAATAAATTTTCAGCCGCCACCCGCGGCACGGCGACGCGTTTGCCGGCGTGCAATAAACGGCGAATCAACGCGTGGGTATCAACTTCCGGCGGCAATGAAACATACGTTTGCACGCAACCGGCGCGTTGCCAAAGCGGCAAGCGTTCGAGCCGCGACTGGATGGCCCGGTTCGCGCGCGCCCGCGCCGCCGGCGCAAACTCGCGGCGCTGCCGGCGGATTTCCGCGCGCAACTGCTCTTTTGCCGCCGGCAGGGTCATGACCGTACTTTCGCCAAAATGCCGGCGGCGAAATTTTTATCGGCCACGGCCATGACGCCGACCTGCTGGCGGCCAAAATATTTTCCCCATTCCGCCATCGTGCCCATTTGCAGAACCTGCGGTGGCTGCGCGGCAGCGGCGATAAGTCTCCCTCGCGTGGCCGCGGAAAAATCTTCCGCGAAAATCAGCAAAATTTCCCGCGGCCGCCGCAATTCGCTTTCGACGGCGGTGGTGCCGACGATGACTTTGCCGGCGCGCTGTGCGAGGCCCAGCAGGCCGAGGATTTCATTCGGTAGCATGTTCACGCAAAAACGTCAGAACCAGCTCGTAACTTTCCTTTGCCACCGGCTGGCGAAAGCCGTGCGGCAAGCCTTTTTTCTTTTTCAACAATTCGCCGCAGGCGAGCGAGCGGCAAACATACGCCCCGCGCCCCGGCAGTTGCTGGCGCGCGTCAATCGCGATCGCGCCGTTGGCCGTGCGGGTCAGGCGCAATAAATTTTGCTTCGCGGTTTTGCGCCCGCAAGCCAGGCAAGTGCGCTCCGGAATGTGGCTCATCCTGCGGCCCTGAAATTTTCCCGCCGGCCTGATCTCACGAAACGGCCTCGCGGCGTCATGATTTGCGGGCGCTTTTCATAAACGCGTTGAAATTGGCGGCGTGCTGCGCGATGGTTTTTTTCGGCCCGACCAGCTTGAAAAAATAGGGGCCTTCCGAGGTCTCCAGCACCGCGGCCAACATGCGAAAATCCGGTTTGTTGTAACTCTCCGGCGTTCCCGGCATCAGCGGCGCGATGAAGGTGCCGTCGAGATCAACCATCGTCAAATTCATTCCATCGGCGGTGTCGCGCGTGACTTGCGCTTTGTCCGCTGAGGCGCTGCTGTCCGGTTGCGCAAACTGTCCGTACCACCGGTTCAGATTGGCTTCGACCGTGCCGCCCTCGCCGGGGCCGAAGTAGAAAACCACCAGCTCGGCATCTTCGTCATCACCCGCGGCACGCGGCAAGGTGAATTGCGCTTTGCGCATGGTTGACGTGGGTGTCGTGGACTGCCAATCGAGCGGGGCTTGCAATTTAATCACACCGAGGTCGAGCGGCTGCGTTTTGGGCGCCGATTTTTGACACGCCAACATCGCGCTGAACAATAATAGGCCGCCAATGAGCCGCGCGCCGTTTTTCAATTTGCTTGCAATGGACATGGAAGATTCTTTCTCTCGTTCACCGTTCGGGCGCTCACGCGCGGTGAATGGTTAAAGGTGGAATTGACTCGCCGTGCCGAACGCAGCGCCGCGGCGATCCTGCACCGTGATTTTGATTGAATGACGACGACGGCCGGTTGTTACCGGCTCGTTTCATCTTATAAAAATGCGCGCAGAATGTCAAGCAAATAAAAAAGGCCCGCCCGAATGGGCGAGCCTTCTGCAAATCCAACCGTGGGTTCACAGCCGCAAACCGGCGCGCCCTTTTAGCGCGCGGCCAGGGCTTCCTGGCGCGGACGAAAATCAAAAATGCGGCCGCGCTCATCGGCTTTGCCGTTTTCCGGCAGCGCCATCGCCATGGGCCGGCCGTTGTCGTTCATCGCGCAGTTGCCGTCAAAAACCGCCCCTTCATCAATCACCAATTTCCCGGTCTTCAGCTCGCCATGCACGATGGCGTGCGCCTCTAACACCACTTTACCCGTCGCCAAAATGCGGTTTTTCACGCGCCCGCCGATAATGGCGTTGCGCACTTTCACTTCGCCTTCAATCTCGCCGTCTTTGCCGACCACCAGTGAGTCGGTGGCTTGCACCTGGCCCTGGACGCGGCCATCGACGCGCAAGCTGCTTTGCACTGTCAGCAGCCCGTCGATCACCGTGCCCTTGCCGATGATCGTGTTCAGCTCGCCGGAGCGGTCGTTCTCCATGACTTCTTTCTTGCTGCCTAACATCATGTCCTCCGTCACTTGCTAAGAGGGGTTCAAAAAAATGACTGGCGGTTCATTTTTAACGCCGTGATCTTGGCCGCGGCGTTCCAATGAACCGCCAGTTGGTAAACTTAAATCAGCAAACGATAATATTTACCAGCGAAGGCCATGAAGTGAAGAAAGCGGGGTGGGAATTATAAAAAGT
>CAZVZZ010000252.1:0-3132 GCA_964631505.1 uncultured Cytophagia bacterium | reverse complement strand
CAAGATTTTTTCCAGGTAGACGACTCACTGGGCAAATGCAAAAGAAAAAGAGCAAAGGCATTAAATGGCGCACAGGTGTTCCACTATATCGAATTCAAACTATAAGGTGAAGTCAAATAATCCAAACGGGCATTTTTGCCCAGAAAGGAACCATCATCATGAAGCGATTCATTTCGTTTATTTTCCTCGGCTGGCTCTGCTTGTCGCTCGTGGCATGCGGCGTCGAAGCCCCCAACGGACCGGAGAAAGCAAAAGTGTCATCGTCTGACGGTGAGTTGCCACCTCCTCCGCCTCCGGGTGGCGGTGGTGGATGATATCGGCGTGAAATTCTCCCAATGCTGATTTGAAAACACGATTTGAATCAGCATTGGGGCAGACTGGCGTCCGTCGCAAAATCAGTGGCAATAGAAATTACTCGGCAGGAGGCGTGATCGCACGGCGGCGAAACGCTAAACCAATGGTCAACGCGGACAAAATGATCATGCCAAAGGGCAACCAGTTCAGGCCCTGGCGAAATCGAAACGTTTGGTCAACACCGTAATATTGAAATGCGGCCCAAAAAAACGGGTTCGCTCTTCCCCCATCCAATAAGGCAAGCTTGGCCGTGCGCAAGGCCACCGCAGCGCTTTCACCCGCTTGCAGATGAGCATAAAATTGCGCCGCAAGATTGGCGCTTGCAACGGCCTCGGCCGGCCACAAACTGCCAATGACACTGGGAATTCCTGCCGCCCGAAATGCCTGCACAAAACCTTGAATTCCTTCACTGCCGCGCAATACGCCGGAAGCCGTGTTGCAGCTACTTAAAAATGCGAGCCGGCCAGCCGGAAGATGCATCGCGGCGATTTCAAAAGCATAAAGGCTGGTGGCGGAATTGGGCGCTTCCGCCAAAATGATTCGCGAAGAAAGCGGCTCGGCATTTTGCGCCTCACTGTGCGCTGCAAAGTGTAGAATTTGATGGTGCAATAAATCACGGCGCCACTTGGCTGCCCCGGCAAAAGGGTTTTCGGCAATTTGCACGGCGGCATGACCAAGAATTTTTTGCAGCGCGGCAACTTCACTTTGCGTTTGCCACAGATCGGCCGCGTCTTCGCCGATGGTTTCGAGTCGCGGCGCCGCCTGTGCCAGAGCCAAAACAGTCGCCGGAATTGGCGGCTGCGGCGGTGCGTTATGCATGGCCGCCGGCAATGAGCCGGCATAACGCACGATATAATCACGCAGGACGAACGGCAAATGCCGGTAATCTTTCACCAGCGTATCCGAAACCGTGGCGGTTAATAAGATTTCAAACGGCAGAAAATGCAAATCTTCATCGGGAACGATCAACAATTTTTTCTCACGCGCTTTTTCAATAAATCCGGCCAACAGCATTTGATACAGTTGGCGAGCCGCTGAAGGATTATAGCGAAAAAACAACGGCGAAATCAACTGGATATTTTGCGAATCTTGCCGCGCGTAATACAGCGCCGGATTAACTTCGCCGACCAGCTTGCGCAGCTCCGGTCTGCCGATGGACCATTCCCGCGCCAGCAGGGAATCGCCATCCAACGCAAAAACCAACACCCCATCTTCTCCCAGCAAATAAGTCAACGCCAACTCACGCCGCTCTGCCAACTCGTGTTGCCAGCTCGTTAGCGACAGAACGGCGTCAGCAGCAAAACGTTGCGGCGTTGCCAACCCGATCTTTTGCCAAAGCTGATTCTGTTGCGATTCCAACTGCGCGATTTCCAGGCGCAATTTTTGAGGATTGGTTTCTGCCGCCTCGGCCGGCAAAATATTGGCAAGCCGGAGGCGTTTTTTCAACAGCAGCGTATCGAGCTGCGCCCCTTGCCGGCGCAGGCTGTCAGCAACGGCCGCATATTTGAGCAGCCGTATTTGCTGCAACCGCCGGCGGACCATCAGATCGCGCATTTGTTCGGCCACTTCCAGCGCGCGTTCGGTTTGCTTTTGGCGGAGATACGCGCGGCTCAAGGCAAAAAATAATTCTTTTTCAAAAGACAAAATCGCCGCCGTTCCGCTGGCGGGAGAAAAAACCCGTTGCGCGGCCAGGGTTGCCGCTTCCTGGAGCACGGCAACCGCTTTGGCGTCATCGCCAGCCGCGAGGGCGACCTTGCCGAGTCCATGCATGCTTTTGATCAGCTCGATGTAAAGCCCGGCCCGGGCACTTAAGCGGCGCGCCTCCTCGAAAAAATGTTCCGCCCGCGCTAATTGCCGTTGCTGCAAGGTGATTTCTCCCAACGCCACCAACACCGCGATCAGGTCGGTTTGCGATTGGGTTCGGCGCGCCAGAGTTAACGCTTGGGTTGCCATCTTTTCCGCCATCGCCCAATCATTGGAATTTTTCCAATAATTGGTCAAACGCAACCGCAAACTGCTTTGCAAGGCGACCAGATTGTTGCTTTCGGCAATGGCCAATGCCTCGTCAAAATAACGCTTCGCTTCACGCAACTGATTTGCCTCCATCAACGAGGAGGCCAGGCTTTGCAAAAACGAGGCGAGAAAAAGCGATTGTTGCGATCGGCGCGCGTGGGCAATCGCTTCCCGAAAATAAGCTTGCGCCCGTTGCGGATCCCCCAATTCTTGATAGACCGCGGCTAAGTTGTGCGCCATGAGCTGGCGATTGCTTTCGTTTTGCAACGCATCGGCGATTTGATACGCCAGCGTCCATTCCTGCTTCGCTTGTTCGTACAAACCCATGGCGCGATAGGCGTCCGCCATATAATGATGCGCCTGCATTTTGCCGTATTCATTGTGCAGCTTGGCCGACAACACTTCGGCGTTTTTTCCCTGTGCCAACGCTTGCTGCAAACGTCCTTGCCGCAAACGCAATCCGGAAGCAGTGGCCGCGGCTTCCGCCTGCAAGTCGAAAAATCCGATTTGTTTGGCTAATTGTTGCGCGTGGTTGAGCAGCGAATCGGCGCCCCGCAAATCCCCTTGCCGCATGTAGACGTGGCTCTTGAGATGGAGAAGTTGCCCGGTGCCGTCGCGATCATTGATCGCTGCCGAGACGGCCAACCCTTGATTGATCACGGCCCGCGCTGAATCCAGCTTGCTCATGACCATAAGCTGGATCGCCCAACGAAAATAAATGCGCCAACTCGTATGCCCGGCCGCCGCCAAATTCGCAAATTGCGC
>CAZVZZ010000251.1:0-3147 GCA_964631505.1 uncultured Cytophagia bacterium | reverse complement strand
CGCTTTTCAAAAAGGCGAGGCCGATCATGAGTTGCGCGTCGTTGGTTTTGTTGCTTTTGCCAAACGCGTAGACTTTTTGAAATTCAGCCACCGCTTCATAATAGCGGCCCATCGCGTAATACGTTTCGCCGATCCAGTATTGGCAATTATCGGCCAGCGGATGATTGCTGTTGGTGGCGATTAGCTCACGAAACTTGCGGAGGGCGCTGTCAAAACGACGCACGTTGAAATCATCCAAAGCATCTTGATAGGCCAGGCCATATTCCGAGTTGAGCACAGCGGAATTATCCACGCCGCCGGGCAAAGGCTTGCTGTTCAGCCGGCGCGTGCTCGCGGCGGTTTGCATGGCCGCCGCCTGATAATTCTTTTCTTCCAACTCGGCTTTGAGACTGTCCAGCGTCCGATTCTTGCTGGCCGCGACGGCTTCAAGCTGCTGCACTTCGGTGGTCATCCCTTTGAAAAGCTCCGGCGTCAAAAATGAATTTTCGGCGTCGGTGTTGGAAGAGGTTTGCCCCGTTGAACCGGTGGCGGCAGGATCATCCGTGCTGCTCGCCTCAGGCGCGCCAGTCGTGCCGGCGGTTGCGCCTTCGGTTTCGAGCAACTCGAGACGTTTCAACAAATCATCTTTATAAGCCTCATCCGTGCTTTCCTCGGCAAACGGATCGTCTTCAATCTGCACTTTCTGCCGATTGCTGCCGCAGACCACAAACAGTCCGACAACCGCCACCAGCAATGAGAAGAACGAGGCGCCAATAATTTTCTTAAATGGGGTCATGATAAACTCCTGTTTGCCGGTTAGCCGATTTCCTGTTGGCCGGTTAGTCTATTCCGGCTTAACTGGCCAACTGGCTAACGGTATATATGAAAATGACTTCGTGAAACTTAATTTGCCCCCTGCCCACTTTCCTTCAACAGTTCCCGGGCGCTGCGCAGATGCGTTTCCGAAATGGTTTCGCCCACCAAGAGCCGCGCAATCGCTTCCGGCCGTTCTTTCTTTTGCAACTGCCGCACCGCGGTGATGGATTTGCCGTTGGCCGTATTTTTTTCCACCAGAAAATGATTCGCGCCGGCGCTGGCAATTTGCGGAAGGTGGGTGATACAAATAATCTGATGCGACGCGGCGAGTTGTTGCAATTTTTTTCCGACCGCATGCGCGACGCGTCCGGAGATGCCGGCGTCGATTTCATCGAAGATCAACACCGGAATGTCGTCGCGCTCAGCCAGCAGCGATTTCAACGCCAGCATCATGCGCGAAATCTCGCCGCCCGAGGCAACTTTTACGAACGGCGCCGGCGGCTGGCCGGCGTTGGCTGAAATCAAAAACTCAACATGATCAATTCCCGAGGCGCTCGCTCTCACCCCCTGCCCTTCCAATTTTACAAACGATTTTTCATCCGGCGACGTGGTGATGGCCACTTCAAATTGGGCGCCGCTCATTCCCAACTCTGCCAACACCGGCGGCACCGCGGCTTGCAACTTCACCGCCGTCGCGCGGCGCTGCGCCGATAACTGCGCGCAAAATTTATTGTATTGCTTTTGCGCCGCCCCCAGTTCCTTTTCCAGCGCGGCGACTTTCTCATCAAAATTTTCCAAATCCGCCAGCGCCGCTTCGAGCGCGGCGCGGCGTTGTAAAACTTCTTCCACCGTGCCGCCGTATTTGCGCTTCAGCTTGTTCAAGCTCACCAAGCGCTGGCGAATCTGCTCGAGACGGCCCGGGTTGAACTCGATCTGGCTGCGGTAGCGCTGCAATTCCTGCGCAGCTTCCTGCAAGGTCACGCTGGCGGCTTTACAATCCTTAAGCAAAGCCTGCAACGTGTGATCAATTTCGCTTAACTCTTCCATCGCCGATAGAGCGGATTTGAGCTGGCTCTGCACCGCGCCGTCGGTTTCATATAATAATTGGTACGATTGCGAACTGAGTTGGACGCGGCGCTCCGCGCTGCTCAACAAATGTTCTTCCTGAACCAAAATCTCCTCTTCCCCCGGCTGTGGATCGACGCTCTTAATTTCCTGCAACTGAAAGAGATTAAACTCGCGTTTTTCCTGCAAATCTTTCTGCCGAGACTGCCATTCTGTAAGGCGGTCTTGCGCAGCGCGCACCTGCCCATAAAATTCGGCGACTTGTGCGGCAAGCTCTTCATGCCCGCCAAACGCATCGAGATACCGCAGATGCGTGCGAGCTTGCAACAACGATTGATGCTCGTGCTGGCCATGCAAATCAACCAGCAGCGCACTCAAAGCTTCAAGCGTCGCCGTTGAGATCGGTGAATCATTGACAAAGGCACGGCTGCGTCCGTTCGGCATAAATTCGCGGCGCAGCAGAAAACCGCCGTCTTCACCCAACTCCAACGCGTTGTCACGCAAGAATTGCTCCAGCCGGGGAGAGGAACAGTTGACAAAGAGCCCTTCGATGATCGCTTTTTGCTCGGGGTCACGAGGTTCATGAAATCCGGCTCGCTCTCCTAGCAACGCCGCCATGGCCCCAATTAACACCGACTTCCCCGCCCCGGTCTCGCCCGTAAACACGTTCAATCCTGAACCGAGCGTTAACTCCACGCGATCAACGAGTGCGTAATTGTACAAAGAAAAAGTTTGTAGCATTTTCCCGAACTGGAAGGTTATCTTGCAAAGCGCGTGCCTGCGATGAATTTGATTTTATTTGAGTGAATGCAACTACGACTTGTGGTGGTGTTTTTGACGAATGCCAATATTAGTATGACCTGGTGAATCGCGAACGTTTGGAATTATTAGAGATATTGCGCGCGAGCTTTTGACGTATTTTAATGAAATAACAATGTTGCATATTGGAAACAAATTTTTGCATTGTTAGTCCGGTCCGTTTTATTTCTGATGACGTTTTAAGGTGAAACAGTCCGGCTGGGAGGAGTACAAATTTGTAATCGCCAAATTTTTATCATCACACTGCAGCACCAAACGCTATTTTTCCTTCACGAAAATTGAGCCTTAGTTGGTCAATTCAAACCGATCAGCAACCAGAGCTGGATCATAGCCCATCGATACAAGCATTGCGGCATTTATTAGAGTTGAAGTTGCGCCTATAT
Source organism: uncultured Cytophagia bacterium (assembly GCA_964631505.1). Taxonomy (GTDB): domain Bacteria; phylum Zhuqueibacterota; class Zhuqueibacteria; order Zhuqueibacterales; family Zhuqueibacteraceae; genus Zhuqueibacter. The sequence continues at coordinate 85 of CAZVZZ010000251.1, read as the reverse complement.
CAAGCGCGAGTCGAAGAACAGCAACCCCGGAAGGGCCCGTCACTTCAGTGCGAACGATAACCAGACCCTCATTAGCGTTAAACGG
>CAZVZZ010000250.1:0-3151 GCA_964631505.1 uncultured Cytophagia bacterium | reverse complement strand
GCGCCGATGCCGAAATTCAATTTTGCCGCCATCGCCGCGGCAACCGGCCCGGCGACCCGCGCCGGCGAAACTGCGCCGCCCACCAGCGCGTTGACGCTGGGAAATTTTGCCGACGATGCGCTGGTGTATGATGACGGCAACAACACCGCCGATGACTACGTCGGCCTCGGCGCCAACAGCGGCAGTGATTTTTATTGGCTGAATACCTATACGCCCTCGGGATTCGGCTTTCGCCTGGAAGCATTTGATTTTTACATGCGCACCGAATCGGCGAGCGCCAATCCGGTTTATGTCGGCGTGCTGGATGCGAATGGCAACATCCTGGCGCAAGGAAATTTGACGCTGGCGACGGCGCGGAATGGCAGCTTTTTTAATATTACCGTCAATCCGAATTTGTCTTTTAATGACGGGCAAAGTTTTGCGATCGTCATCGGCGCCTCGCAATTGATTGCGTTTCCGGCGGGCGTGGATGTCGATGCGGCGGTGCCGAATCGGAGTTTTTATTTGAATCCGCTCACGAATCAATATGTGAATCTCAACACCATTTCCGGCTTTCAAAACGGCGCCTTCGTCATTCGCGCGCGCGGCACGAAAACCGGGCTGCCGAACCAACCGCCGATTGCGCGCGGCACCATTTCCAAAGCGCAGGCGACGGTGAATGAGGTCATTAACTTCGACGCCTCGCAATCTTCCGACCCCGACGGCCAGATCACGCAGTATCGCTGGGATTTCGGCGACGGCAGCTCGAGCAATCAAAGCGTGACGACGCACGCCTATTCGCAACCCGGCACGTACGTGGTGCGGATCACGGTGACGGATAATCAGGGCGCCACCGGACAGGCGCAGGGCCAGGTGACGATCACCGGCCAGCCGAATCAATCGCCGATTGCGCGCGCCACACTTTCCAAAACCCAGGCCGGCGTGAATGAAAGCATCTCGTTCGACGCTTCGACCTCCTCCGATGCCGACGGCCAAATCACGCAATACCTGTGGAATTTTGGCGACGGCACCACGAGCAATCAACGCACGACGGCACATGCTTACGCGCGCGCCGGCATTTTCACCTACACGTTGACGGTGACGGACAACGGCGGCGCCACGGGACAAACTTCCGGCCAGGTGACGATTACCGCCACGCCGTCGCGGCTTACGGTCACGCCGGCGAACGGCACGGTCGCGCCCAACGCCGCGCAGAGTATCACGGTAAATTTCAACGCCCAGGGTTTAGCCGAGGGCAACTATCAAGGCCAGCTCAACATCACCAGCAACGGCGGCAGCCGCAACGTGCCCGTGCGCATCACGGTGAGCAACTCGGTGAAAGTAGAAGAGGCGGGCAGCGCCTTGCCGCGCACGTTGAGGTTGGCGCAGAATTATCCCAACCCATTCAACCCGGAGACCCAAATTCAGTACAGCCTGCCGGCCTCCGGAGACGTGTATTTGCGCATTTATAATTTGCGCGGCGAGTTGGTAACGACGCTGGTTGCCGGCGTACAAACCGCGGGCGAGCACGTGGTGAATTGGGATGGCCGCAACCAGCGCGGCGAACCGGTTGCCAGCGGCGTTTATCTTTATCGATTGGAAGCGATTTCAAATACCGGCGCCGTCACGAGTTTGACGAGAAAACTCACGATGATGAAATAGCACCGGTGGTTGTTCAATCCATCTCGCCTTCTCATTAAAGTTGAATCGTTGCAAAAAACAAAGATTGTTTGACCATCAAGACGCGAAGACACTAAGAAATTTAGTGTCTTCGCGTCTCGTGGTAAAATTGGGTTGCGGCTCGTCCGCTTTGGGTTATTCCGGAAGCCCGCCCTGCCGCAGGCCAGTGATCGTTTCACGATGATCTTATTAAAAGGAGAACCCATGAGCATCCACATTGGCGCGAAGCCGGGCGAAATTGCCGAAACCGTTCTGCTGCCGGGCGATCCGTTGCGGGCGAAATACATGGCCGAAACCATGTTGACCCAACCCGTGTGTTACAGCCAGGTGCGCGGCATGTTCGGATTCACCGGGTTGTATAAAGGAAAACGCGTTTCCATTCAAGGCACCGGTATGGGGATGCCGTCGATGGCGATTTATGCGCATGAGCTGGCGGCCTTTTATCACGCGCAGCGGCTGATTCGCGTCGGCAGTTGCGGCGCGATTCAGCCGGATTTGCCGTTGCGTGACATCATTTTGGCGATGTCCGCTTCAACGGATTCGAGCTTCAACAAATTGCGTTTTCAAGGCATGGACTTCGCCGCGACCGCGAGTTACCGTTTGCTTAAAAAAGCGGATGACGTCGCGAAACAAAAAGGGATTGTTGCAAAAGTCGGCGCGATTCTCAGCAGCGACAGTTTTTACGGCCCGGATCCGGAGGAATGGAAATTGTGGGCCGCGTACGGCGTGCTGGCAATTGAAATGGAGACCGCGGCTTTATACACCGTCGCCGCGCAGCACCGTCTCGAAGCGTTGTCGATTCTCACGGTTTCGGATAGCCTGGTCACCGGCGCCAAAGAAACTTCCGAAGCGCGCCAGCAGGCGTTTACGGCGATGTTTGAAATTGCGCTGGAGATGGCGGAGTAATTTTGTCCCTGCCCGGGTGCTCACAACGCCCGGGTTTTTCTCACCTTTCGACATTCCCGCCTTGACATTACCCCAAAAGTTGGCTATTATCTTCTTACCGAAATCTCAGTTTTGTTGCTGACCCGTGTCAATGGGAGAAAAGTAATGGAATTTCTGACGATTGCCGCCACGGTTGCCGGCATTCTCGGTTTTCTGTATGTGCTTTTGGTCGGGCAAAAGAGCATTCCGGACTGGCTGCGCGAGCGCCAGGCGCCGCAGAAAAATTTGCCCAGCCCCGCCGATCTGCAATTCGCTGCGGCGCGCGTGGTGCCCCACAATCTGCCGCATCGCGGCGATTTCATTGGCCGTGAAAAAGAAAAGCAACAAGTTCACGAGGCGTTGCGCTCGCGCTCGTTCATCGTCACGATTGACGGTATCGGCGGCATCGGCAAAACCAGCTTAGCGTTGGAAGTCTTGCACGAGTGCCTGGCGGCGAGTCAAAATTCGCCATCGCCTGCTAATGATGTCCAGAAATTCGAGGCCTTCATTTGGACTTCGGCGCGCGACCGGGAGTTGAATATCAACGACGTGCTCGATATCATCGCGC
>CAZVZZ010000249.1:0-3180 GCA_964631505.1 uncultured Cytophagia bacterium | reverse complement strand
GAAATAGGGCGGCGAGTTTTCAGCGTTAAGACCGGTTTGAAAAATATTATCTAGCAAAAATGGAGTGAGATGAGAGCGCAAAGATAGTTGATTGCAATCGGCTGCAAAAGCGAGGGTGAGCTGAGACTCAACACCTAATCGAATGAGGCGCTTTATGAGCAACAGACTCTCGGAAGCTGTGACGGCGGTGCTTTTGCAATTTTTAGTTCTTTTCAACGTGGCGTGGAGCGCGCCGCAAACTGCGGGACCGGCGTTGTCCATCGGCGATGTCAGTGTGACGGAAGGCCATGCCGGCACGACCGACGTGCTGGTTGCGGTGATGTTGACCAATCCGAACACACAAAACGTGACCGTCAATTATCAAGTGGTTGACGGCACGGCGACACGCGGCAGCGATTACACGGTCCTTTCGATATCCGGCACGATGACTTTTTTCAACGGCGGCGCGACGACGCAGCGGATTCGCGTGACGATTCTGGGCGATGTCATCAATGAAGGCGATGAAACTTTTCTAGTGAATCTTAGCAATGCCACGAACGCCACGATCAGCGACAATCAATGCGTTGGCACGATTGTCAATGATGACGGCGTGGTGGCGCCGCCGAATGCGCCGAGCAATTTGACCGCGTCGCCGACCAGCTCCACCACCATCGCGCTGGCGTGGACGGATAACGCGAGCGATGAAAACGGTTTTAAAATCGAACGAAAAATCCCGCAAGGCGGGATTGCTAACTTCAGCGAAATTGCGTCGCTGGGCAATAACGTCACTTCGTTCACCGACACGGGATTGAGCGCCGGCACGACGTATGTTTATCGCGTGCGCGCGCACCGGTCTTCGACGCAATCGAGCTACAGCAATGAAGCGACCGCGGCCACGATGAGCAGCGGCGGAGCGCCGACGTTGACCATCGCTGATGAGAGCGCGATTGAAGGCAACGCCGGCACGACTGATATTCTGATCGCGGTCACGTTGAATAATCCGAACGGCCAAACCGTGACGGTCAATTATCAAGTCACGAACGGCACGGCGACATTGGGCAGCGATTGTTCGGTGATTTCGACGTCCGGCACCATGACTTTTTTCAACGGCGGCGCGACCACGCAACGAATTCGCGTTACCATTACTGGTGACGCCACGATCGAGCCGGATGAAACAATTTTGGTTAATTTGAGCAACGCCACCAATGCGGCGCTGCCCGATCATCAAGGCGTCGGCACGATCATCAACGACGACGGCCCGCTTGCTCCGAAGCCAGGCAACTTAACGGCAACGGCGACGGGCAACACCACGATCACGCTGACATGGGTCGATCATCCGAACGACGAAGAAGGCTATCGTCTCGAACGCAAACCCAACAGCGGCAGCTACGTCGAGATCGCAACGGTGGGCAGCAATGTCAATTCATTCAACGATACCGGCTTGAATGCGGGAACGACGTATGTTTATCGCGTGCGCGCTTTTAAAGGTGTGTTGAATTCGGATTATACCAACGAAGCGAGCGCGACGACCACTGCCGTGCCGCCGGCAGCACCGAGTCAGTTGACGGCAACGGCAACGGGCGCTTCAACCGCGGTGTTGGCGTGGAACGATAACGCCAATGATGAAGATGGTTTTAAAATAGAACGCAAGCCGAACGGCGGCAGTTTTATTGAGATTGCGACCGTCGGCGGCAACGTCATTTCATTCAATGATGCCGGTTTGAATGCGGGAACGACGTATGTTTACCGCGTGCGCGCCTACAAAGCCGCTTTGCATTCAAACTATTCCAATGAAGCGGCTGCAGTCACAGTCGCGCAGCCGCCTGCGGCGCCGGCGAATTTGATGGCTACTGTCGTGGGAATTTCGTCGGTGTCGCTCGGTTGGACGGATAATTCGAATGACGAAGACGGTTTCAAAATCGAACGTGGTTCGGCCGCCTCTCCAGGCAGTTTTGTCGAGATCGCGACGGTCGGCAGTAATGTCAATTTGTACAACGACGGTGGCTTGACCGCGAACACGGCCTATGTTTATCGCGTGCGTGCTTTCAAAGGGTTGTTGACTTCAAGCTACTCGAATGAAATAACCGTCACGACTTTTGCCGCCGGCTCGGCGAATCTCGCGCTGAATAAGCCGATCACGGCTTCCAGCACGTATATTGGGCGCCCGGCCTCGGCAGCGGTGGACGGTTTCGCGGACAGTTATTGGCGCAGCGGCCCCGTCAGTAAAACGACGGTGCCGTCTTGGCTTCGCGTTGATTTGGGAATGGCCATGACGGTTGGTAAAGTCATTGTCAAGTGGCGCGAGAATTACATTCCCAAAAAATTCGAGGTGCAAGTGTCAAATGACGACGTGAATTGGACGACAGTACAAAATGCCATTGGCGCCAGCGGTGCGCAGACGTTGACGTTTGGCGCGACCACGGCGCGTTATGTCCGGCTTTATTTAACGTTGAATTTGAAGGGCAATTATCGCATTGAGGAGTTTGAAGTTTATTCCAGCGGCGTGACGAAGTCCAACGCTGACGCCGTTGCGGAAACCGTGTTGCCGCAGGATTTGGTGTTGGAGCAAAATTATCCCAATCCTTTTTCCGCGGCCGGCGGTTTTGGCAATCCGGGCACGCGCATCAGTTTCAGCTTGCCGCAAGCCGCGCGTGTCACCCTCAAAGTATTCACACTCAACGGCGCCGAAGTGAGCACGCTGGCCGAGGCCCCATACCCTGCCGGCAGACACACGGTGGTTTTCACACCAAGAAATTTGCCGAGTGGAACTTATTTTTACGTGCTGCAAGCCGGCGCCGCGCGGCAAGTACGGCAGTTGCTATTGTTGAAATGATTTTTGCGATCTGGCCTCATACGAACAAACACGAGGCCGCCGGCACGACGTTTTTTGCAAGCCTTGATAAGACCGATTACCGTCCGGACACTTCGAGTGTCCGGACGGTATTTCACATGACGGTCTTTCCACCTATTTCTGAAGTATCACCTCGCCGATGACCTGCTGTGAAAATAGTTGCGATGATAATGAAATGCTCCGCGCAAGCGGGATAACAGGATTTGACCGTTAGGAGTCATTATGAAAAAATTTCGATGCGGATTAACGCTGTTGATGTTTTTCGGCGTCGTGTTCGGCGCCGGCGCGCGCAGTTGGGCGCAGGGCCAAGCCACGACGTTTTCGGCGATGGGCGACGTGCCGTATGGGTC
>CAZVZZ010000248.1:0-3181 GCA_964631505.1 uncultured Cytophagia bacterium | reverse complement strand
CTCGTCTTCACAATCCAACAAGCTCAACTGACAGCCGTCGCACGAGGCAAATTTCCACACCGCCACTTTAGGCTTGCTGCGCGGCGGGGCAGATTTCTTCGGCGCGGCCGGGCTTTTTTCCTGAACAGAAATTTTCGTTGATTTTTTCTTTGTTTTCATCATACATGCCGGAAACAATTTTTAAAAAGCATTCGCGCACGGAATCGGAACAGCACCCGGAAAAAGTCAATGCAGCTCTTCGGGGAGCCGTTCCATTTCCGTGCGCCACTTTTTGCGCAATAAGCGCTTTAAATCTCTCTTTTCGCCAGCAAATCCTTGATGCGATCATAGCGAAACACCGGCCCGTCCTTACAAACGAAGGTCGGGCCGAATTGGCAATGGCCGCAAAAGCCGACGGCGCATTTCATATTGCGCTCCATCGACAGAAAAATATTTTCAACCGGAACGCCGCGTTTTTGCAATTCGAGCACGGTGAAGCGCATCATGATTTCGGGGCCGCACACCATCGCGACGGCGTTGCGCGGATCGAACGGCGCTTTGGGAATCAGCGTGGTGACAACGCCGACGTTGCCGCGCCAGTCGCCAGCGGCGCGATCGACGGTGACGTAAACTTCCAGGTCAAGGCGGCTGCGCCAGCTTTCCAGCTCGCGGCGAAAGAGTATGTCGCTCGGCGTGCGCGTGCCGTACAGCAAAACCACTTTGCCGAATTTCTCGCGATTCGCCAGCAGCGCATACAGCGCCGGACGCAGCGGCGCCAAACCGATGCCGCCCGCGACGATCACCGCGTCATTACCGGCGGCTTCTTCCACGGGCCAATGCGTGCCGAACGGGCCGCGCACGCCCAACACGTCGCCGCGCTTTAATTGACGCATCGCTTTCGTCACCGTGCCGACCGCGCGCGTGGTGTGGACGAGCGTCGCGGGAGTGGCCGGATCGCCGCTGATCGAGATCGGCACTTCGCCGACGCCGAAAACATAGAGCATGTTAAACTGTCCGGCGTTGAAGCGAAGTCCGTCGGCGCCGTTCGCCGATTGCATTTCGAGCGTGAACGTGTCATACGTGTCCTGCCGCACCCGTTGCACGCGATACGGCGACGGCAGCATCGGATCGGCGCTCTGATTTTTTGGTTCAAGCATTGTTGCCATAAATATCCAACAGTTGCAAGCGTGTCGCTTCCAAGCGTTGCTCCATGATGCTCGTGAAACGTTTCAACAATTCATAGCCGAGATCGTGATCGTTCTCGCATTTGGTGCGCAGGCATTTGCCGTCGAGCGCAATGGCGCGCGTCAACTCGACCGCGCGCGCATCGAAGTGCCAATTGTACGGCGGAATCAACCACGACCAACCGAGCACTTCGCCGTCGCCAATCGTCTGGACGGTGATCGGCCCTTTTTGCGCGCCAAAAATTTCAACCGCCACTTTGCCGCGGCGAATGATGTAAAACTGATTCGCCTCTTCGTTTTCCCGAAAAAGAAACTGGCCGGCTTCGAAGCGCACGTTGGCCGCGCAACCGACGATAAGCTGCAAGTGGTGCGCCTCCAATCCCTGCAAAAAGGGATGCTCTGCTAAAATGGGTTCGAGGGTTTCCATTAGTTCTCTCCTTTTTGATGATCGCTGATTGAAGCTCGATGATCGAAGATGGAGGATAGAGGATAGATGATGGAAAATAGATGCTTGTTATCATCGATCATCAACCTTCTATCTTCGACCATCAATCCTCTATCTTCGATCATCGACCTTTGGCGCGTCACGAATCGCGCGCACTTCTTCGGTAATATCAATTCCCACCGGACACCAGGTGATACACCGGCCGCAGCCGACGCAACCCGAGGTGCCGAATTGGTCGATCCATGACGCCAGCTTGTGCGTCAACCATTGGCGATAACGCGCTTTTGCCGAGGGTCGCACGCTGCCGCCGTGAATGTAAGAAAAATCCGTGGTGAAACACGAATCCCATTTGCGCCAGCGCTCGGCATTTTCGCCGGTCAGATCGGTCACGTCCTCAACCGAGGTGCAAAAACACGTTGGGCAAACCAGCGTGCAATTGGCGCAATTCAAACAGCGGCTCGCCACTTCCTCCCAGCGCGGATGTTCAGCGTTATGGTAGAGCAGCTCTTTGATGCCCGCCGTGTTCAAGCTCCGGCCCATATGCGCCGTGGCGCCGGCGGTGATGCGTTCTACCGTGTCCTTTGCCTCTTCCGGCGCGGTTTGATGCGGCACGTCGCGCAGAATCGCCGCGCCTTGCTCGCTACCGGTTTCCACAAGAAAATAATGCCGCCCCTTTTGCAAAACTTCCGTCACGGCCAAATCGAAACCGGCGGTCGCGCGTGGCCCGGTGTTCATCGAAGCGCAGAAGCAAGTGCCGCCCGCCTGCGCGCAGTTCACTGCGACGATAAAAATATTCTCGCGGCGCGATTTGTAAAACGAATCGACATATTGGCCGTTCAAAAAAACGCGGTCTTGAACGGCGATCGCATGCAATTCACACGCGCGCACGCCGATCAACGCGAGCTTGGCCGGCTGCTCTTTTTCTTCGGCAATTTGAAAGCCGTGATTTTGGCGCTGCGCTTTCCACAATCGCAGCAGCGACGGATGCAAAAACTTTTTCCACGCCTGCGGGCCGACGTTATAACCGAACCACGCCTCGTCATCGCGCTTCTGCAAACGATACCCGCCCGCCGCTTGCTCATCGCGCCAGCCGGCGGGCAAATCGCGGCTGGAATCAAGCTCGTCATAAATGATCGCGCCGTCGCGAACGGTCGGGCCGACGAGGCGATAACCGTTGGCGGACAACATTTCGAACAATTTCTCAAAATGTTGCGCCTCGATGCTCACCATACCGGTGAATTGCGAATTGGTTTCCATCATAATCTTTTCTCTAAGAAAACCGGAGTGCAAGCTTTAGCTTGCGCTTCTTTTTTCTATCTCAAAATTTTGTGTCTCTTTTTTTGCCGCAACGCTTTGCATTCCGATTTGTCTCATTCAAACGCAATATAAATGCCACTTTAAACTTCATCACTGCACCTGATAACCTCTTGATAACTCATCGCTTGAAAAGACCACCGCACTCAAGCATTTCTCAGTGCTAAGAAAATCTGGAAATTCCTTCTTAAATTTGCGAAAACAATTCTTGTTGGAAATTAAAAACTAAAAGGCTCAAATCAATCCTGTTTGAGCTATG
>CAZVZZ010000247.1:0-3198 GCA_964631505.1 uncultured Cytophagia bacterium | reverse complement strand
TTCGATCTCGACAACGGCAACATCATGACGGACTATCTCGCCAAATTTTTTGCGGCGGAAGACGGCAGCGGCCTGCGGCTGTCGGTGCTGAATCTCATGAGCCTCGAAACGTTGTCGTCGCTCTCGTATATGCTGGTGATGATCGTTTACGAGCTTTTCGTTATCGTGCAAGTGATCGTGCAAATTTTCTTTTATCTGCTGGGGCCGGTGGCGATGGTGATTTCATTGTTTCCGGGCTTTCATGATATTTTTAAAATCTGGTTGTCGAATTTTTGTGCGGTAAATTTTTGGTCGGTGCTCGCGGCGATTCTCTTTCGCCTTGTGAAAACGCTCACCGGCTCGGCGGCGTTTCAAACCGCGGTGCAGAACGGCGAAAAAGGCATTCTCTGGGATTCGTTCATTCTCGGCGTGATCATCACGATTTGCATCATTCTCATTCCAAAAATTTCCGCGGGCTTTTTCAAGCTGGCCTCGGCGAGCGCGGACATGGGCGTGTACGGCACGGGCATCACCGCCGGCGTCGTGGTGTCAACGGTGTGGAAACGGCTGCAATCTTATTCGAGCAAAGTCACGCAAAATGTGACGAACACCACGGCGAGTACTATCATCTCTGGGGCGCGCGCGCTTTCTTCCAGTCCGGCGGCGGCGGCAACGAATACCGCCGCGGACTCGCTGGCGCGCGCGGAAACGCCGATCGCGAATTGGCCGTTCGGCGGCGCCGCGCAACCGGCAGGCGGCTCGAATAGTGTTCGCAGTTAAATACGCGCATTCCGGGTTATTTTGTCGCTGTCAATGTTAGCGCTGCTCAGTCTACGTCCGGAGGCGAAGCAATCTTCTGAAAACTTAGAGAAAAAATATATGAATGAAAAATCCCAATACTACGAATTTTACGGCGAGCTGGTGAAAAGCAATCTTTTTTACAAACGTCTCGTGATTTTCCTGGTGGTCGTGAATGTGGTTTTGGCGTATTTGGGTTTTCTCGGCTTCACGCGGCCGGTGGAAACGTATGTGATCAAAGAAGGCTATGCTTACGCGACCGAGCCGGCGAAGGAAACCCGTTCGCTGCACGAGGTGCGCAAATTTACCCAGGAGTTTTCCAAGAATTTTCTCGAATACAACCGCGAAAGCTTCAATACGCATTTTCGCGCGGCGATGAAAATGTGCACGAGCGAGCTGGAATATTTCATGTTCGATGCCATCAAAAATTCCGATATTCCCAAAATCGTGCAAAACACCTCCGGCAACATTCAATTCGAGATCGCCGACATCCAGGTGCGCGAAGCCAGTGATTTTGAGGCCGCCGTTATCGGGCGGCAGATTTTTCCAGGCTCGCCGTCGATTCCGATCAAATTCACGTTGCAAATCACCATCGTGCCGAGAACTCAGGATAATCCTTTCGGGCTGCGAATCATTAACTACACACAAGACAAGGCATGAGAAAAAAAATTTGTTTTTTTGCCGTCGCGCTTTTGATCATGGGCGTGAGTGCGCGGGCGCAACAACGCACGGTCAAAGTCAAGCCGGGTTTCGCAACCGTCATCGTTTGTCCGGTGCCGCCGGAGCTGGTGTCGGTCGGCAACTCGCAAAGCTTCACCGTGCAAAATTCCGGCAATTATATTCTCGTCAAGCCCAACGTCAGCAGCGGCTCGACCAACATGTTTATCAAAGCCGGCATGGATTCGTACAACCTCGTGCTGCAAGTGGCGGACTCGCCCGATCTGGAGATTCGCCTGCTGCCGACCGCGCCGACGCGGCCAACGCCCGTTGCCCCGGAGAATGAAACCAAGATCAACGGCAGCAAGAACGGCGGGGCCTCGACTGGCTCGGCCTCGCCGAAAAACGGCGCAAGCAAGGCCAAAGCTTTGGAAGAGATCAGCCCGAAGGCACGTTCGATTATTTCCTCCTACTTTAAAACCCCGCGCCGTTATACCTACAGCGTGAAAAATTCCAGCGTGATTTTGGCGCTCGATCACATGGTGCAGATCGATGACAAGTTGTACATGATTTGTTCGGTCGTCAACAATTCCAAAATTCCTTACGACATCGGTTATGTGCGATTTAAATTTGTCGATTACAACCGCGCGCTGGGCCTGTTCCGCAAAAAAGTGAAAGAAACCGAGATCGAGCCGGTGCGGGAATTTTATAATACCGCGGTGAAACCCAATTCGACCGGCCGGCTGTTGTTTGTTTTTGATAAACAAGGCTTCTCCGACAAGAGCACGATCGAAATCAAATGCAATGAAGAGAGCGGCCGGCGCGATCTGTTGTTGAGCGTGCCGGGGTCGTATGTGCGGTGATGAAATTTTCCAAAGGTGACAATATGAATATCAACGAATTTTTTTACGGCCTGATCAACGGCCGCTCGCGCCCGCGGCCGCAGATGATTCTGCTCGGCCTCGTCGCTGTGCTCGCCGTCTTTGTTTTTTTCTTCATCTTCGCCCAGCGGCAAACCGCGTCGGGAAACCGCAAACCCGGGCCGATTGTCATGCACAAGGCGCCAGCGCAGAAAGATCTGGATTATCAGATTGTGCGCGTTGACACGATTCCGTTAAACCATCCGGCGCTGCCGATCATTGAGCCGGCGCCGGCGAGTGCGCCACGGACGTATGCGCCGCCCGAGCGCAGCGCCTCAACGCGCAGCCAACGCGAGTATGTCGAGCCGCCGCCCTCTTCCGCGCCGGCTCGCATTGGCGCAACGGGTGACGGCGGCAGCATGATCGTGGTCAGCTCGCTCAACCAACAACCCGGCGCCAGCGCGAATGCCTTCGGCGGGTTGGCCGGTTTGCAAACCCTTCGCCTCAAGGTTATTCTGCCGGATCAAACGCCGGTAACGAACGGCAGCTTGCTGGAGGCGCGCGTGATGAAAGACGAAACGTGGAACAACATCGCGATTCCGCGGCGTTCCGTTTTGCTGGGCATTTGCAACTTGCAAAACAACCGCGTGCAAGTCGATTTTCGCGAGATTCGCATTAACGGCGTGACGTACACGTGCAGCGGCCGCGCGTATGATTTGAAATCGCTGCCGGGCCTACCCTATCTGCCGCTCAGCGCCAAAGCCAAGCAAGTGGTGGTGGAAGAGTTGAAGAGTGCCGCCGCCGGCGTGCCGATCGTCGGCCGGTATTTGAATCAATCCGACGTCAATCCGTTCAATGAAGAAGTGACGACGCTCGACGAAGGGTTGGAATTTTACGCGCTGAT
>CAZVZZ010000246.1:0-3238 GCA_964631505.1 uncultured Cytophagia bacterium | reverse complement strand
TCTAATGTACGCACTTGATAACACAATGCAATCGAATCAACGGACAAACCGCTGGTTTGGGCAGGAATCAGAACTTCATTTGGGTAAAGGGTACGATTGGGGGATTTAACCGAGGTGAGTGGAATCACATTAACTACGGACAGGAGTTGATTAACAGGCTCTTGACTTACAACCAAAACCGGACGTCTGCCTGCTTGCTCTGAGCCACGAATCGGATCAAGCACTGCCACGAAAATGTTCCATTGATAGGTCATTGGTCTCGCTCCCACCATTCCGCATCAACGTACCTGAAATCATTCATCACTTCATACAAATCGGCAAGAAAGAGTGGGTCACGCGCCGCCTGTTCCATTTTGCGAAGGTTTTCTTCCTCCAGAGTAAGGCCTCGCCCGTTTTCCTCGTGTCGACGTAAAATCGGCTCGATCAAAATGTAATCCTCAATCGGAAGAATAACGCCAATTTGCCGGCCTTGCAAATCCGTAATAAATTGTTTGCGTATTGTTGTCGCAGTGTTCATATTTATTTCTCCAGATTTAAAAACTTAATTTAATGGAATGTAATGGTATTCACGATAAAAGTCAATATTGAATTTCATGGCAAACCCCGCCGCAAAATCCAAAATTTTTGACCGCACCCTCACCGACGGCCCGATCTTCAAAGCATTGTGGAAACTCGCGTGGCCGACGATGCTGCAAAACATAATCGCCGGCTTGCAGGGCATTATCGATCACACGCTGGTCGGCCATCTCGTCGGACGCAACGCCAACGCCGCCATTGGTGTGAGTTGGCAAATTTTTTTAGTGGTTATCGTTTTCATCAGTTCGTTGTTTTCCGGCATGGGCGTGCTGGTGGCGCGTTTCGCCGGCGCGGGCGAGGCGGAAAAAGTCAATCGCGTGGTTTATCAGGCGTTCATCACCGCCGTCATCATCGCCTGTTTTATTCTCGCGCCCATCGGCTATTTTCTCGCTCCGCAATTGTTGGATTTGGTGCATGCCGCGCCGGAAGTGAAAGCCGAAGCGTTGCCGTATATTCGCATCATGTTTGTGTTCAGCTTCGGCATGTTGATCTTCTTCATGCTCGGCGGCGCGTTACGCGCGGCCGGTGATGCAAAAACGCCGCTGCGTCTCGGCGTCATGATGACCGTGCTCAATCTGACGTTGAATCTCGTGCTCATTTCCGGCCTCGGACCGATTCCCCAATTCGGCACGCGCGGCTCGGCCATGGGAACGGCCATTGCCGCGGGAATCGCGGCGTTGACGGGACTTTATTTGCTCTTCTCGAAAAAACTCGTCGTACAATTTTCTCCAAAAATGAATTGGAAACCGGATTGGCAAATCATCGGCTCGCTGTTCAAATTCGGCTTGCCCACCGGCTTTCAAGGCATTGCGATGAACGTCGGCGGCGTGATCATGTTGCGGTTCATTGGTTCGCTGCAACAAAGCGCCGCTGCTCACGCCGCGTATGCCGTCAGCTACACCCAACTCTTTTCGTTGATCACATGGACGTCGGTCGGTCTGATGGGCGCCACCGCCGCAATGGTCGGCCAGAATCTCGGCGCCGGGAAACCGGAGCGTTCCGTTCTCGCCGCGCACACGGCTGCGCGCATCGGGTTATCGTTGGCAACGGTTGTCGGCTTGTTGTTTCTGATCATCCCGCAGCAGTTGCTCGCCGTTTTCGGTATGAAAGACCTGGTCGCTGTTGAGCTGGGCACCGGCCTGCTGCGTTTTTTGAGCCTGTCCGGATTGTTCGTCACGGTGGCGCTGGTTTACAACGGCGCTTTGCAAGGCACGGGCGATACACGCAGCCCGCTTTTTATCACATTCGTTTCACAATTCGTTCTTCCGATTGGGCTGTGCAGTGTGCTCCAATCCGTGCGCGCGCTGCAACCGAGCGCCGTCTGGTTTGCCATTGTTCTCGGCCATGCCACGCGGGCGCTGTTTTCATTTTTGCGTTTTCGGCAGGAGAAATGGAGAGCCATCAAAGTGGAAGTCGGCGCGGCAGGAAGCTAACCACGTGAATGTTAAATTTTCTCCATAATGGCTTGGGCCGCGAGGCCGCGCGAAATACTTGTTGTGCGAATCGCGTTGATGTCTTATATTTTAATGACTATTTATTCCATCCGCATACAGGACTGAATCTCAAGGAGAATCTATGCCAGAACCGAAAAAGCGCGACCCGCAAGCACCATCGAGTTTAATTCTTGAAATCAAAGACAGCAATGGCCGCGTGTGGGGCACGATCACAGCCGCCGCCAAAGCATTTTCTTCCGGTTCCGTTGGGTTTTATGCCAACGGCAAAATCGAAAATCCCGACTCGAATGAACGCTATCAAGTCGGCGGAAACATCATTTTGATCGGCAGCAAACCGGAATGAAGACCGTGTTCTAAATTGAATTTCCTGCGGGCCTTGCCCGGCGTCCGCAGGATTTTTCAAGCAAAAACTCGACGTTCAAATTTTGTGATCCCGCAGCAAAATAACACGAGAGGTGCAATGATGGCCAAAGTGTTTTATGTGCATTGGAATGAAGCCGAGCTGAAAGAACGCCTGGCGCCTTTGCAGAAAGCCGGTTACGACGTGGCTTCGCATTGGCGCACGGAAACTCATGCCCGTTTTGGCGAGACGTTGCCGGAGGCGGTGGTGATTTCATTGGATCGGCTGCCGTCACATGGGCGTGCAATCGCCGAATGGTTTGGGGAAGCGAAAAAACGGCAACACATTCCAATTATATTTGCCGGTGGTCAGCCGGATAAAGTGAAGGCGACCAAGGCGAAATTTCCGCAAGCCACGTTCTGCACGACGGAAGAAACGCCGGCGGTGCTGGCGCAGGCTCTAAAAGGCCGCGCGTTGAAACCACAATCAGCTTGAACGTTTTTGCTTGTTGCATATTCTCTCCGATATCAAAACAAGGAGAACAAAATATGCTTCCAACAAGCGCTTCCCGCCAATGGGCTATGCGCCAAAGCGCGATGCTGGCGATTTTACTGTTTAGCCTAACCTCCTCCTGGAGCCAAATCCCCGACCAATTCACCAACCTGCAAGTTTTGCCGAAAGACATTGGCAAGCCTGAATTGTTGAACGCCATGAAAAATTTTACGAGCGCATTGGGCGTGCGTTGCCAATATTGCCATATCGGCGAAGAAGGCAAGCCGCTCACGACGTTCGATTTCGTTGCGGATGCAAAAGCGACGAAACAAACCGCCCGCGTGATGCTGCAAATGGTGCAGGCCATCAATAATGA
>CAZVZZ010000245.1:0-3239 GCA_964631505.1 uncultured Cytophagia bacterium | reverse complement strand
AATAACCATTTGGACACGACTGGAGAAATTGTTTTTCATATTTTCCAACTCCGATGAATAAGCTTCACTGCGCCATTTGTTACAACGCAAACTTTAGCAATTTAATCCGGCGGGCGAAACCTGCGTCTGCACGTTTCGCTCCGGCGCTCATTCGAAAACCGAACTATTCCAATCTACAAACTCTATTTGAAAAAGTAAAGAGGCATTTGTAGTTTTTGAAAATTCTTTGCTGCAATGAAAATAAAAAAACTTTCACGCAAAGGCGCAGAGACGCAAAGAATCGCAAAGTTTAAGCCGGAAGGATTTTCTTTGCGTTATCTTTGCGACTTTGCGTGCGCTATTGCTTTTTATTGGTTTTAGAATAATGCCGAAACTTTCTCCCGCACGACGTGCGCGCGGTGAACGTCACGAGCCAGGTCATCATCCATTTCGCGATACGCTTTTTGAATATGCGCCGGCTGCAGTGTTACCATCAGCTCGTTTAAAAAACTGTGATCGGCGGCTTTGATGATGCCCAAATCAAAACCGAGGCGCAAATACGACAGTAGATTCAGCAGCTCCAGCGAGCTTAGCGAGCGCGCGTATTTCATGATGCCAATGGCGCGGTAAACCTTGTCGTGAACAGTCACCGCCTGCGCGTCGAGCAGGCGGTCGCGCGCATCGTCTTCCAATGACACCAATTTCTGCCCGACTTCTTCCATACGCTTAACGATGCTGTCATCGGTGCGGCCCAGCGTGAGCTGGTTGGAAATTTGAAAAATATTGCCGACCACTTCCGTGCCTTCGCCGTAAAAACCGCGCACGGTAATTTCCGCCGGCGCCAATTTTTTCATGACCTTTTCGATCTCCTCCAAAATGGCGAGCGCGGGCAAATGCACGAACAGCGACACGCGCATGCCGGTGCCGGTGTTGGTCGGGCAAGCCGTGAGATAGCCGAATTGATCGGTGAAGGCATAATTCAGGCTCTCGCCCAGTTCGTCGTCGAGCTGCACGATCTGTTGCCACGCCGCTTCAACATTCAAACCCGATTGAATCGATTGCACGCGCATATGGTCTTCTTCATTGACCATGACGCTGAGGTATTCATTGGCGCCGACGACGAGCATCGCCGGATTTTCCGTTTCGGCAAAGGGCGGGCTGATCAAACGGCGCTCCACTAAAAACTTGCGCTCCAATTTCGCCAGCCGCAGCATGTCAAGGAAAAGCGCCACGCCAAGCTGTTGGCTCGGCGCAATCGCGTTGTAAACTTCGCGAATCACCTCATACAATTCTTCGCCGCCGGCGGCGCGGGGGAACGTGTGCCCGGCAAGATTGCGGGCGAGCCGCACACGCGTGGAAATAACGATGTTGGCATGGGGCCCGTCGTTATTCAGCCAGCGCGGCAGGCGCTTGGTGAGAGCGTTTAAATTTTTCGCCGTGGTTTTGGAAAACTCCAGCGTTTTGTCAGTGGGCATAATGATTTTTATGGCCAAATGAAGGCTGGAAAATAATTGGTTAAAATTATTTTCCAGCCATTATTTTGCCCTATGCTTTTTGGCTGCGGCCCGAGTTTTTGCCGTTGGTTTCGCGCTCGGCGTCGCGAATTAAATCGCGCAGCTCGGCGGCGCGCTCAAATTTTTCTTTGCTGATGGCCTGCGCCAATTCGGCGCGCAGTTTCACCACGTCTTTATCCGTGGAAAGAATCCGGCGCGGCCGTGGCCGGCTGCCGATGTGCTTGTTGCTGCCGTGAATTCGCCGCAGCAGGACGGACAGCTCTTTTTCAAAGAAAGTGTAGCATTCGTCGCAACCGAGCAGGCCGGTCTTCTCGAATTTGTCGAGCGAAGTATTACAGTTGGGGCAGCGGCGCACGTTGGATTTTTTGCCCGCCTCGCTCGCGCCGAGCATCAGCTCTTCGCCGAGAATATTGGCGACGATTTTGGCGAACACTTCAGGAATGCCGGCGAGCGGATTGGTGATGCCTTTTTCTTCCGCGCATTTCATGCAAACGGCCAATTGCGCTTTTTTGTTGTTGATGACCTGCGTGAAGGCAACCGCCACGGGGCGTTTTTTACAAATTTCACAGAGCATTAACGGCCTGTCATTTGGTGAATTTTTTTAATGCGGCCATCGAAAAGCTCGATGACCCGGTCGGCTTTTTTCGCCAGCTCGAGATTGTGGGTGACGATGATGAACGTTCGCCCATCGCGGCGGCTTAAATTCCACAATAGTTGATGCAGGCTTTCGCTGGCGCGCAAATCCAAATTGCCCGAAGGCTCATCGGCCAGCACCAGGCGCGGCTCATTCATCAGCGCGCGCGCCACCGCCACGCGTTGTTGCTCGCCGCCGGAAAGCTCGCCGGGGCGATGCGACAAACGTTGCGACAACCCGACGTCGGCCAAAAGTTGCTGCGCGCGATGCACCACGGCGCCGCCATTGCGGCGGGAAATGAGCGCGGGCATCATTACGTTTTCCAGCGCGCTGAATTCCGGCAGGAGGTGATGAAACTGAAAAACAAAACCGATCGTCCGGTTGCGGAAATGCGCCAGCGCTTGATCGTTGAGCTGCGTGATGAACGCGCCGTCAATCTCTACCTCGCCGCTGGTGGGGCGATCCAGCGCGCCCAGAATATTGAGCAGCGTGCTTTTACCCACGCCCGAGGCGCCAACAATGGCGATAATCTCGCCGGGGTAAATTTCGAGATCGATGCCTTTCAATACCTCCAACGCACCGCTGGCGGTCGCATATTGCTTGACTAAATTGCGCGTGACCAAAATGGGTTGCTTACTCATAGCGAATGGCATGCACCGGATCGAGTTTGGCGGCGCGATACGCCGGATAAATCGTCGCGCCCAACGAAATCGCAAATGCGGCGCCGGCGACCAAAATGAAATCCCACGGTTTCATCAAAATGGGCAGCGCGCTGATGATATAAACATCCGGCGGCAACGAAAAAAATTGAAATTTGACTTGCGCCAAACAAATCAGGTAACTGATGATCACGCCGAGCGTCGCGCCAATCACGCCGGCCACCGCGCCCTGATAAATGAAAATGCGCATCACGCTCTCGTTTGTCGCCCCCATGCTTTTGAGAATACCGATCTCACGCGTCTTCTCCAGCACGACCATGATCAGCGTGCTGATGATATTGAACGCCGCGACTAAAATGATCAGCGACAACACAATGAACGCAATCCATTTTTCGTACTGCATCCACGCAAACAGCGTGCGGTTGGTGTCGAACCACGTTACCGCACGAAAAG
>CAZVZZ010000244.1:0-3240 GCA_964631505.1 uncultured Cytophagia bacterium | reverse complement strand
TTTGCTTTTTATCCTTTTATCTTCTTTGCCTCTCGCTCTGTCTCACCATTTTAGCCGACCGTTTCAGATGAGAACAATATTGAAATCGGCGGCCTTAACCGCCCCAGTTAACTATTTGATTTTTCAACGATAATGCGGCTGGCACAGGCTTTGCTTGAAAATGGGCGGTGATGTTATAAAATTCGTCAACGTCATTGGCAACACGCTTATCCTTATCCCAGGAGCCCTGTTTTCATGGAACAGAAAACAACCAACACGCAACCTCGACCGGCCTCCAAGCACAAACTCTCGGCCATCATGTTTACCGACATGACCGGCTTCAGCCGCAAGATGGGAGAAAGCGAGCGGCTCACGCTGAAGCTGTTGCGGGATCACAATCGCATCATGCGTTTTCTCGTTCGCAAGCATCACGGCGAAATCATCAAGAGCACCGGCGACGGTTTTCTGATGGATTTTGGCAGCGCCGTCGAAGCCGTGCAATGCGCGCTCGAAGCGCAGGAACGTTTGCAGCGCTACAATCAGGGCAAAGCCGAAGACGAGCACATCGTGGTGCGCATCGGCATCAACCTCGGCGAAGTGCGCATCGAGGATGAGGATTTGTTCGGCGATGAAGTGAATATTGCGGCGCGCATTCAACCGCTGGCGGAGCCGGGCGGCATCTGCATCACGCGCGAAGTGTATGATCACGTGAAGACCAAGCTTTCCTTTGTGGCCGCGAATATGGGATTGAAGGAATTAAAGAACATCACCCACAAAGTTGAAGTCTACAAAATTCTCGTCCCCACGATCGGACAAGAAGCGATTGAAATTCCCTCGATGAACCTGTCGCTGCTGGCGGCGATGGAAAAGGCGAATCCGAATTTTCTCCGCAAAGAACCGGCGCCGGCCGCCAAACGCTCGCGCTTGCTTTCCATTTTCACAAAAAATTCCACCTCACCGAGCCGCGAGCTGAAACCGCAGACTGGCGTGCCCGTTCAAGCCAAAGGCCGTTTGCGCAAAGCCGTGCCGATGTTTTTCCTCTCCTTGTTGCTGCCGACCGCATGGTTGGCGTCCCATGCACCCGCCGACGGTTGGATCGCCACCGTCGTGGGAGTCGCCCAATCGTTCTCGGAGGCCACGTATGCCGGCACCAACGCGATGTCGGCGCGCGTCGCGAAAAAGACGATTGCCGTGCTGTATTTTGAAAATCGCACGCGCGATCCGCGCGACAATTGGATGAGCATCGGCCTGGCCGACATGCTGATCACCGATTTGGAAAACACCACGCCGTTGCGCGTTTTGGGGCGCACCCGCCTGATCGACACGCTGAAAGAACTGGGCCGCGAAAATGTGCAATCGATGGATTTGACCCTGGCGCGCTCGGTCGCCCAAAAAGCCAACGCCGATTTGATGCTGCTTGGCGCGGTGACGCGCGACGGCGAAAAACTGCGCATCGACGCGCAACTCTTCGACGTCGCCAAAGGCGAAATGCTGATGGCTGAAAAAGCGCAGGGCGAAAGCGTTTTAAACGTGGTGGATGATCTCACCCATCGATTGAAAAAACAAATGTTGCCCGTTATGCAGGCGATGTTATAAGCGGTTGGATTGGTGGATCGTTGGGTGGTTGGATTGATGGCCCGTTAATTATCGCCCGGCAAACCGGCGCAAGCTTTTTCTGAAGCCCGAGTTCGGAAGGAACGGCCTCATGCACTGCCTCCATTGTCATACCGAAAATCCGGACGAATTCACCCATTGCGGAGAGTGTGGCGTGTCTTTATTTTTGGCCGTGTTGAAAGAAATCGACCAGCAGGAAAGCACCGTCAAATCGCATTACATTTTTTCGACGGGCGCCACCATCGGCCGCCATCGCGACAACACGGTTATCCTCCACGATCCTTCCCTCTCGCGTTTTCATGCCCGCATCGATTATCAAAACGACAAATTTTATATTCAGGACTTGAGCAGCAGCAACGGCGTGCTGGTCAACGACGTCAAAGTGCGCCGCCGCGAAATTAAAGATTTTGACCGCATCATGCTCGGCGAAACGCTGCTGCTGTTTCGCACCGGCGAGCCGGGAACCACGATTGCGCCGGCGTTCATGCAAACGCAGGATGATTTTCTCGCCGCGGTCAACGGCATGAGCCGGCGCGCGCAAAACGCGATTTTTTCCAACGAGGTGTTGGAAATTGCCGCGCGCTTTTCCGCCAAGATTACCCGCGCCGAACGCGCCGTCATTTTTTTATACGACAACCATCGCCAATTGCAACCGGCGGTGTTTCACAACGTCACCAACAGCGATGTGGAGCACAACGAGTTTGAAGTGAGCCGTTCCGCGCTGGCCGAAGCCGAAGCCACCGGCGAGATGGTGATTTGCGAGTCCTGCCTCGATGATCCGCGCTATAAATTCAATGAGAGCATCCAAACCCTGCAGCTCAATTCCATCCTCTGCTTGCCGTTAAAATCGCCGCATCCGGTCGAACCGTTGACCGTCGCCGATACGGCGCCGCCCGCGCCGAAGGGCATGATGTTCGGCGTGCTGTATTTGGACAGCCGGCGCGCGTTGAAAGGCATGCCGCAACATCGCCGCACCATGCTGCAAGTGCTTGCCGATCAAATGGCGCTGACACTGGAGAACGCGCTGCTGCAAAAAGAGATGCACGAGAAACGGCAGATCGGTAAACAACTGCGCGCCGCCAAAGACGTGCAGCAGCGCCTGTTCCCGCCGCCGAGTTTTGCGCACGCGCAATTCGACATGGCTTATCACTACGCGCCGGCGCAACACATCGGCGGCGATTACGTCGCGTTTCAGCCGTTAAGCGATTCGCGTTTTTTGTTTGCGATTGGCGACGTGGTGGGCAAAGGCCTACCCGCAGGGCTGGTGGTGATGACGGTGCACGGCGGCTTGTACGCGGAAATTTCGCATCACACCGATTTGCTGAAGCTCGTGCGCAATCTCGATCGCCTGATTTATGAATACGCGCAGAGCAAAGTGTTTGTCACGTTCTTCGCGTGTATTCTCGATACCGACACCATGCAGCTCGAATACCTCGGCGCCGGCCACAATCCGCCGTTGTTGTACAGCCGCGCCGCGAACAAATGGCATGAGCTTTCTTCCGCCGGCGTGCCGCTGGGCGTTGCCCCCGAGGCCGAGCGCCGCATCGAAACCATCCCGCTCGAGCGCGGCGATTTACTGACGCTTTACACCGATGGCCTCACCGAAACACGTGACGCCGCCAAAAAACAATTTGGCAAAGACGGCTT
>CAZVZZ010000243.1:0-3273 GCA_964631505.1 uncultured Cytophagia bacterium | reverse complement strand
GATTTGATGGTGCTGCGCATTTTGCAGGACAATCAATTTCGCCGGCCGGTTTATTTTGCCGTCACCGTTTCGCCGGATAATAAATTGGGCCTCGACAATTACATGCGCATGGACGGCCTCGCGTTCAAAGTGTTGCCGGTGAAAGTGGGCAACCGGCGTATCGTTGATCCGCAGTTGATGTGGACGAACATCAGCGAGAAATTTCTTTATCGGAATCTAAACAATCCGAAAGTCTATTACGACGACAATACCAAAAGTTTGTTGGGAAATTACCGCTCGGCATTTTTGACGCTCGCCCAATATCATGTGGGAAATTACGAGAAAAACAAAGACAAGCCTCTGCAGGCTTACGATCCCGAGAGCCGCAGTTGGACCTGGCAGAATGATAAAGAACGGGCATTGCAAGTTTTGGATCGCATGAACGAAGTGATTCCGGAGTCGGTGATTCCCACCGGCAATTTCCAGTTGAATTTGGCAATCGGACAAATGTATGATCAGCTCGGTAAGCCGGAAGAGTTGGACAAACGCTTGCGCGCGCTGGGAACGGATCGGGCGCTGAACATGACGCCGCAAATGAAAGTGCAGCTCGCTGATTACGTGGAAAGTTATTTCCACCGTCCGGCCATTGCCGAATCGTTGGTACAGTCGCTCGTCCAGGCGGATCCGAATTTTGGCGACGGCGTCGTGTGGTTGGGTGGCTACTACGGACGCCAGGGCAATTATGCCCGAGGTGTTGAAGTGTTGCAGCAATGGGTAACACGCAAACCCGAAGATCAGCAAGCGAAGACGCAATTGGAACAGCTTAAAATGTTGGCGCAAGCCGATTCGCTGGCCAGGTCGGGCCGTACCACCTCGCCGGTTGATACCGCAAGCGGGAAATAGCAATACAATGCTGAAACCCGTGACCAGCGATCAGCAACCAGCAACCCCGAGGGGCGTAGCGAGTCAGCCCCTCGTTTCAATCATTATTCCGCATTGGCGCGGCCACAAGATTTTGCAGCGCGCTTTGGCGAGTCTGCGGCGCTGCCGTTATCAGCCGTTGGAAATTTTGCTTGTCGATAACGGGTGCGACGACGGCAGCATTTTGAGCGCCCAGCAGGAGTTTCCCGAAATTCGCGTGCTGGCAATGGGAAAAAATATCGGATTTGCCGGCGGCTGCAATTTGGGTTTGCAAAACGCCGCCGGCAAATATGCGCTGTTGTTCAACGACGACGCGGAAGCCACACCGGATTTTCTCGCGCCGCTGGTGGAGGCGATGGAGCGCGATCCTAAAATCGCTGCGTGCCAGCCGAAAATTCGCTCGCTCGAATTTCCGGAAAAGTTCGATTACGCCGGCGCCAACGGCGGTTTTCTCGACGTGTTCGGTTTTCCGTTTTGCCGCGGCCGGATTTTCATGACACTGGAAGATGATCGCGGCCAATACGACGACGCATGTGAGCTGTTTTGGGCAACCGGCGCCTGCTGTTTGTTGCGTCTGGCGGCGTTGCAAAACGTCGGCATGCTCGACGTCGATTTTTTTGCCCACATGGAAGAAATCGATCTCAACTGGCGTTTGCACCTCGCCGGTTATCGCATCGTCTCCGTCCCCGCGTCGATTGTGCGCCATCAAGCCGGCTCAACCCTGCATCCCGACAAGCCTTATAAAATTTACCTGAACCATCGCAACAGTTTGATCATGATGCTGAAGAATTATTCGGCGCGCACGCTGTTGTGGGTGTTGCCGGGGAGATTGTTGCTGGATGCCGTGGCGTTTGGTTATCGCATGTCACATCTCGATTTTCGCCGCGCGTTTGCGATTGTGCGCGCCGGCCTGCATGTGTTGCGCCATTGGCGTAGTGTTCGCTTGCGCCGGCGAGAGAGCCAGAAATATCGCCGTTTAACCGACGCGGAAATCATGCCGCACATTTATCGGCACAGCATTGTGTGGGACTATTTCGTTGCCGGCCGCAAGTTGTTTTCCCAATTGCCGCTTGCTGCTGCCATAAAATCAAAACACCCGCAGCATCGACCAGTCCTCGTACAAAATGAATAAAACAAAATCGGCCGCGCCGGATGTTGTCGCAAGCGACTTTGTGGCGGCATCTTGCCCGCTTTGCGCCGGTGAGCGCAGCGAATTATTTTGCACCGCGCCCGACCGTTTTGCACCGCAAAACGGATCGCTCTATAAGATCCACCGTTGCCTGCAATGCAACATGATTTATTTGAACCCCCGTCCCGTTGAAGAGAAAAGCGGCCAGTTTTACGAGCATGCCGATTATTTACCCTTTGCGAGTTTAACTTCGTCGCCGTCGGTGATGGCGCGCCTGTATGCCGCATTACGCCGCGCCAACCTGCGCTGGAAACGCCGCATCGTCACTGAATTTTTGCAGAAGACCAATGGGAAAAATTTAGCGGGTACATTGCTTGATGTCGGCTGCGGCACCGGCGAGTTTCTTGCCGAGATGAAAATCGCCGGCTGGCAAGCTGAAGGCTTGGAGCGTGATGAACGCGCCGCGCAATGGGCGCGCGCCCAGCAACAGCTTCCCGTGATGTCCGGCGGTGTTGAACAACTCGCCGACTCGCGCCAGCAATATGATTTAATCACGATGTGGCATGTGTTGGAGCATCTTTATCGCCCGGGTTTGACGCTGGATCTACTTGCGCCGCGCTTGCGGCAGGGCGGTTGCTTGCTCATTGCAGTGCCGAACATCGCCGGCATTGATGCGCGGGTTTATAAATCCAACTGGGTCGCGCTGGATGCGCCGCGCCACGTCAATCATTTCTCGCTGGATACGTTGGGCCGGCTCGCCGCCAAACACGGCTTCACATTGAGTTGGTGGCGGCAGTTGCCGCTCGATAATTTTTTCAACACGCTCATGAGCGAAAAACTCGCCGCCCAACAACGCCGTGGCCGATTTTATTTGTGGCCGCTGCGTTTGCTGCGCGCCTGCGGCGTTGCTGGCGCTGCATATCTTGGCGGCAGCCACACGCCGTTTTCGTATGCGTCGTACGGCGCGAGTTTGGTGTGTTTTTTTGAGAAGAAAAAGCAGCGATGACAAAATTGTTGCAAATGCTATAAAATTGTGCGAGATTGTTCTGGCCGGGCGCGCGTCCGGCAATGAAAAGATAAAACCTGGGCGCCAACTCGAAGTGATCATGCGCCAGTCCGAAACCGTATAAGCGGGAAAATGTAAAATGACAACCGTTGACTCGAATAACGACTCCTTCAGCGGAAGCCAGTGGCTTCGCGACCTCGATGAACGGGCGAAACGCTGGGACGAAGAAAATCGAGCA
>CAZVZZ010000242.1:0-3278 GCA_964631505.1 uncultured Cytophagia bacterium | reverse complement strand
TAGAAATGACGTCATAACCAATCAGCAGGCAAAACCAAACGGAGATAGATCATGAACAACTTCAAATTTTTCTTCTTAGTCGCCGGCCTCTTTATTTTTGCCGCTGCGATGGCGCAGGACAAAAGGCCGGCGCGGCTCAATTCGACTTCGCCAACGGAAAAAGTCATTCTCGTTAAATTCAAGCCGGAAGCCAAACCGGCGCAAATTCAAGCGCTGCAATCCGAATTGGGGTTGCAACCAGTCAAAGAAATTCCGGCGATCGGCGTTCGGGTTTATAAAGTCACTTCGACCAAGTCGGTTAAAAACGTGATCGCCCACCTCGGCAAGCATGCTTTTGTGGAATATGCGGAGCCGAATCAAACTTACAGGGCGCTCGCGAAATAAGGACGAATTAATATTGACCGGGCGCTGGAACCTTGACAAGCTCGATTCAGCCGGTGACCGGTCAATAAACACAAACTTGAGGACAGCACCATGAAAAGAGTTTTCCGTTTTATCATCTGGCTTGCAGCGGCAGGCGCGGCGTTTGCGCAAACCGGTGAGGAGGCCGACAAAACCCTGTCGCCGTATTTCTTTGTCAAAAGCGACGATCCCAACCTCGATCAACTGCCGTTGAAAGCTACCTCAACCAGCGTGGACATCGCCGGCGTCATTGCCGACGTTCGCGTCACGCAAATTTATAAAAACGAAGGCCAGCAGCCGCTCGAAGCGACATATATTTTTCCGGCCTCGACGCGCGCGGCAGTTTATGGCATGAAGATGACGATCGGCGAGCGCACGATCATCGCCAAAATCGGCAAACGTGAAGAGGCGCGGCGGGATTACGAGAAAGCCCTTGCCGAAGGCAAAAGCGCCTCACTGTTGGAACAACAGCGCCCGAATGTTTTTCAAATGAACGTCGGCAATCTTTTGCCCGGCGATGAAATCAAAGTCGAATTGAGTTACACCGAGCTGCTCGTGCCGGAAGACGGCGTTTATGAATTTGTTTATCCGACCGTGGTCGGGCCGCGCTACTCCAATCAACCCGAAGCTGCAGCGCCCGCTGCGGAGAAATGGGTGAAGAACCCGTATTTGAAATCCGGCGCGGCGCCGAGTTATACGTTTGATCTCACGGCCACTTTGAACGCGGGCGTGCCGATTCAAGAAATTCTGTGTTCGTCGCATAAAGTCAACGTGAGTTACAGCGGCGCCGCGTGTGCGACCGTGAAACTCGACCCGGCAGAAAAATCCCCGACGGGCGCTGCCGGCGGCAATCGCGATTATATTTTGCGTTATCGCCTTGCTAGCGGGCAAATCGCTTCGGGCATGTTGATGTATCAGGATCGCGACGAGAATTTTTTCCTGCTCATGCTGCAGCCTCCGAAGCGCGTTACCGTCGAACAGATTCCACCGCGTGAATATATTTTTATCGTTGATATTTCCGGCTCGATGCACGGCTTTCCGCTGGATATTTCCAAAGAACTGTTGCGCGATTTGATCGGCAGCTTGCGGCCGCAGGATAAATTCAACGTGTTGCTTTTTGCGGGCAGTTCGAGCGCGCTTTCGGAAACCGCATCGTTGCCGGCCACCGCGGAGAACCTCAAACGTGCCATTGACCTGATTGAGAAACAGCGCGGCAGCGGCGGCACCGAGTTGATTCCGGCGCTGAAACATGCGTTGGCGTTGCCGCGCGCGCCGGGATGCTCGCGCACGGTGGTGATGGCAACCGACGGTTACGTCGCGGTTGAAAAGGAAGCGTTTGAATTAATTCGCCAGCGGCTCGGCGAAGCCAACATGTTTGCATTCGGCATCGGTTCGAGCGTGAACCGGCATCTCATCGAAGGCCTGGCGCGCGCCGGCATGGGCGAGCCGTTTGTGATCACCAAGCCGGACGAGGCGAAACGTGAAGCGGAAAAATTCCGGCGCTACATCCAATCGCCGGTGTTGACGCAGATCAAATTGAATTACGGCGAATTCAAGGTGTCGGCGCTGGAGCCGCCGGCGGTGCCGGACGTGCTCGCGGAACGGCCGGTGATCGTTTTTGGCAAATGGAGCGGCGCGCCGCAGGGAAAAATTACGCTCACCGGGCGCACCGGCAATGACTCGTATGCAACGCATATCAATGTAAGCGCAATCAAGCCGCTCGCCGCGAATGCGGCGCTGCGCTACTTGTGGGCGCGGCACCGCATCGCGGTGCTGTCGGATTACAACACGCTGCAAAACAGCAACGAGCTGATTGACGAAGTGACGAACCTCGGCTTAAAATACAATTTGCTGACGGCGCACACCTCGTTTGTGGCGATTGATTCCAAAGCGCGGCGCGATGGCGGCCAGCTCACGACGGTGTCGCAGCCGCTGCCGTTGCCGGAGGGCGTGTCAAATTATGCAGTGGGCGCGCTTCAATCGGTTGCCGGCGGCGCGAGCGGCGCAAAACTTTTTCGCATGGCCGCGGCGCCGCCTTCCGCCGAAATGCAAGAGCTGAAGTTGGAAGGCGAGAAGAAAAATTCTCAAGATGAGGCCCCGGCCACTCATGCTAACGTCACGGTAGGCCGAATTGTGGTGCGTGGCAGCATATCGCAAAGCAGCATTCAGCGGGTGGCGCAAGCGCATCTGAATGAAATTCTGAGTTGTTACCAATCGACGTTGCCGCGACCGCAGGGCCAACTCGTCATTAAATTCATCATCACGGCGAACGGGCTTGTTTCCCAAGTCAACATTTTGGCCGACCCTTCGACCGGCAAAACGCTGAGCGCCTGTTTGCTCCCCAAACTCAAGCAGTGGCGTTTTGAAAAAATTCGCAGCACGGGCGAAGCGACGATCACTTTCGCTCTCAAACCGTGACGCGCGACACATTAAACAGCATCAAAAAGCCGTTGTGTTGAAACTCACAACGGCTTTTTGATTGTAAGCTCGGATTGGATTGGTGTAATTTTAGAACCCAAATGCACTTTGGGAATACGAAATGACTAAAATTTGTATGGTGAATTTAATAACACCTTTAAAACACAAACGCTTTTGAGTGTTATCGTTGCGTGTGTCATCGCTTGAAAAGAGAATCTGAGTTTGCTATGTTGCAAGTTTCTGTGTGTGAGACATTATCATCTACCATAAACGGCGCGGCGCAAAATAGTACGGTCGAAAATTTTTTAAATTTTTAAGCATATTTTGAAAATTGAACTTGCATATCGCATTTTGATAACTTATTTTATGGGTGCAAGGCTGCAGTAAATTTGATGAGATGACCATAATTGATCAGCAACATTCCAACCCTGTGGAGGAAAAAATGGAAGGTTACGATT
>CAZVZZ010000241.1:0-3337 GCA_964631505.1 uncultured Cytophagia bacterium | reverse complement strand
CGCCACAATCGCATCCTGCCGCGCGGCGCGAATGGCCGGATAAATGCCAAAGACAATTCCAACCGTCGCCGCAAAAAGACAACTCACGCCGATGGATTCCAGCGAAATGGCGGTGGTAAAACCGATACGCGGCAAGATTTTGGAGGCCGCAATGCCGACGACGATGCCCAGAAAGCCGCCGGTCAACGACAGCGTCACCGCTTC
Source organism: uncultured Cytophagia bacterium (assembly GCA_964631505.1). Lineage (GTDB taxonomy): Bacteria > Zhuqueibacterota > Zhuqueibacteria > Zhuqueibacterales > Zhuqueibacteraceae > Zhuqueibacter. Next base: position 3,133 of record CAZVZZ010000241.1, on the reverse strand, counting down.
CATTAAAAATTGCATGAGAATGTCGCGGCGTTTCGCGCCGATGGCTTTGCGCACGCCGATCTCGCGCGTGCGCTCGGTAACGGAAACCAGCATGATGTTCATGATGCCGATGCCGCCGACGATGAGCGACACCACGGCGATGCCGGTGAGCAGCAGCGTAAAAATTTTCTGCGTGTCGGTAAACACCGCCACCATGTCCGCCTGGTTGCGAATGCTGAAGTCGTTGTCCTGGTTGTCGCGCAAGCGATGCTCGCGGCGCATCACCCGTTCGACGTCATAAAAAGCCTGATCCATGAGCGAGGCGTCGGCCACTTGCAGCGCCGCGTTGTTGATGTGATCGACGCCGAACAACCGCATCTGCGCGGTGGCGAGCGGAATCAGCACTTGATCGTCGGGATTGCTCCAGCCGCCGGATTGGCCTTTGGTTTCCAGCACGCCGATGATTTGAAAATTCATCCGGCTGATGCGCAGCGTTTTGCCGATCGGGTCTTCACTGGGATCAAAAAGATTGTCTCTCACGGTCGAGCCGATCAAGCACACGCGGGCGCGCGATTGCTCTTCCGCCGCGGTAAAATAACGGCCGGCGACCGCGGCGACGTTGCGGACTTCGCCGTAATTCGGCGTGGTGCCGACGATGCGGGTGTTCCAATTTTTATTGCCGGCTTTGACCTGCGCGCCGCGCCGAAACTCCGGCACCACGGCGATGATCTCCGGGCATTGCGCTTCCACGGCTTCAACGTCTTTGCGCGTCAACTTGACGCTCGAGCCGACCGCGGTCATCACCGGGCCGGAGCGCGACGAGCCGGCTTCGAGAAAAAGCAAATTTGAGCCGAGCGCCTGAATGCGTTCCGTCACCGCTTGTTGCGCGCCTTTGCCGATCGATACCGCGGTGATCACCGCGCCGACGCCGATGATGATGCCGAGCATCGTCAGCGCCGCGCGCATTTTGTTGGCAATCACCGAATCCAACGCGACGCTGAAACCTTCTCGCAATTCCATAAAAACTCCCTTAAATGTGCAAGATTCGCAGCATGTGCGACTTTTCTATCATGGTCAAATTGATATTAAATTTTAAATTGAAAATTTTCAATTTAAAATTTTCAATACGCAGCGTTGTCAAGTTTACCTGCCACCGCCCATGCGCGGCGTGCTGCCGGTGCCGCCGAAGCCGCTCATGTTGCGCATGCGGTTCATAAATTCCTGGCGCGCGGCCCCGGCGCGGCTGGCGCTGAACACCAGCACGCTGTCGCCTTCCTGCAAGCCGTTGATGATTTCGGCGTAATCAAAATTGCTCACGCCGAGCTGCACGCGGCGCGGCACAAAACGATTTTCGTTGTTTTTAACCAGCACGAATTTTCGCGGCGCCTGGCCGTTGCTGCCGTCACGACCGCCGAACATGCCCATGCCGCCGCCCGGAGGCCCGCCACCCGCCGCAAATTGCGCCCGCATGCGCGCGCGCATCGAATCCGGCATGCGATTGCCGCCGCCCCAGCGATTCGTCATCGTCGAATCATTCGCATACATCGTCGCCAACTGCGCCTGAATTTCCGGAAAATCTTTCACCGCTTGTTTCGGCGCGAGAATGACGTCGCGGCGATCCGCCACGGTTAAATCAATCGAGGTGTTCATGCCCGCTTTCAATTTGCTGCCGGGATTTTGCACGACGATGGTGACGTTGAAGGTCGTCACATTTTGCTCGACGGTCGCCAGCGGCGCGACGCGCAAAACGTAGCCGTAAAAAACATCGTCGGGAAACGCATCCGCCACCACTTTGGCGCGCTGCCGGAGCGTCACCTGGCCGATGTCCACTTCGTCCACTTCGGCTTGCACGTACACGCTGTCCATGTTCGCCACTGTGGCGATGAGCGTGCCGCCGCTCACGGAGTTTATGCCCGAAGCGATAATTTGCCCGGCCTCGACGTTCTTTTGCAAAATCAGGCCGTCCAGCGGCGAACGCACGACGGCTTCTTTCAAGCGGGTTTCCATCTGCGACAGCTCGATCTCGGCTTTGACTTGCTGGGCGCGGGCCCGCACTTCTTCCAATTTCACTTGATCGATTTCCGCCTGCGACAGCAGGCCGCGGCTGAACAATTCCGTCTGGCGTTTCACATTGCTCGCGGACTGCGCCACGGTGGCTTTCGCCAAATCCAAATCCGCTTTCGCCTGCTCATAGGCGTTGCGCAAATCGGTTTCATCGATGCGGGCGATGAGCGCGCCGGTGGCGACGCGATCGCCTTCTTCCACCGGCATCGTGATGATTTGTCCGGAGGCTTTGCTCTTCACTTCGACTTTTTTAATCGGCTCGACTTTGCCGGTGGCTGAAACCAGCGCCTGTAAATTGCCGCGCTTGATCGCGGTGGTGCGCTGCATCATTCCGGCCGGCACGGCGGCACTCTCCGCGGACTTGCGCGGCCACAAAAAATAACCGCCAATGGACATCACCGCCAGCAAACCGACTATGATTAGACTTTTTTTCATGCTCTCACGCTCCTGAAAACTGTGTTGAAGATCGCACCGGTTTTCATGAAACCGGCCCGGCTAATTCTAAATAAATAAGACGACGCCATTGGCCAGGAGTTCGATCATATTTTACAATATACACAAATCCGGCCTCATCGTCAACCCGGGCGGGAAAATTTTTCTTGCTTGTTAAGCCGCCAGGTGCTAATTTGTCGGGAGGCGATTTTCGTGATTTGAACCCTGCAACCCAAAAGGAAATGCGCGAACCGGTGTTAAGCCAAGCCATCGAAGATTATTTGAAGGCCATTCATTTTTTGCAGCTCGTGGAGACCAAGGTGTCGACCTCGTCGATTGCCGCGCGCCTCGAGGTGGCGCAAGCTTCGGTGACCGGCATGATTAAAAAGATGGCGGAGATGAAGCTGGTGGAGCATTCGCCGTATCAGGGCGTGACGCTGACCGCGGCAGGGGAGAAGATCGCGCTGGAGATCATTCGCCACCATCGTTTGCTGGAGTTGTACCTCGCCGAGGCGATGGGCTACAGTTGGGATAAAGTTCACGACGAGGCGGAAAAGCTGGAGCACGTGATCTCCGAAGAGTTTGAAGAGAAGATCGACGAGTTTCTCGGCCGCCCGACCGCCGATCCGCACGGCGCGCCGATTCCCACCAAAGACGG
>CAZVZZ010000240.1:0-3397 GCA_964631505.1 uncultured Cytophagia bacterium | reverse complement strand
AAGTTACGGCGCGAAAAGCGGCGTCGTCATCGACAACGAGGATGGAGGATTTCATGGCGTTTTAAAATTTTACGTTAATGGAAGCTTAAACTTTCGCTTGATTTTATAAAAGCTTTTGCCTAATTTGAGACAGAAATTTTTATCCGGTTGACTTTGATCCTGGAACGTTTACATGTCAAACTCGCTACCTCGTTTGTATCTGGATACTTCGGTGCCCAGCGCCTACTATAATGAACGTCTGCGAGACAGACAACTGCTTACACAACAAGTTTGGCACGGGAAACTACCGAATTATCACGTGGTGATTTCCAATATAACGGTTAAAGAACTCGGCGCAACTAAAAACCTAAAGAGAAGAAAAAAACTCCAACGACTCGTCCAGCGGCTGGAAACTTGCGTTGCTAATTCTGCGTGTGCAGCTTTGTCGCATGAATATCTGAACATCCTATCTATGCCAAAATATGACGCATTGCATATTGCAACTGCTACGGTGTTTAATTGTGAGTTCCTGTTGAGTTGGAATTTTCTACACATTGTGAATGAAAAGCACAAACAAAAAATCAACGAGATTAATTTATTGAGCGGCTATAAGCCGGTTATCATTTTGAGTCCACAGGATTTGTGAGGTCAAACATGCAATATTATGAAGATTTTGCCGACGACCCGATGATGCGTGAATTACACCAGATTCGCGAAGAGTTTGCGCGCCAACAGGAAGCAAGTGGATTGTCCGTTGTCGAATGGCTGGAAGCGACTGAGAAGGACATGCGGAAATCGCTGGCTGAAGTTGGTTTTCGCATTGTTAAGCGCGGAGACCGAATGTTTGTCTATGAAATTAAATCAAATTTTAAAAACAAAGGCAAGCTGCTAATACCTGCAAAAGCTCAAAAAAAGCCCTTTGTGCAAAATGCTCTTTCACGAATTCAGAAACCGGCCCAACCCCGGAGCTACGACGACATTGTCGACTCGACGCGGTCTGAATTGCAACTCATTCGCGAAGATCGCGCTTCCTTGAATAAAACCGAATTGCCATCATCAAAGAAACACGTCAAATACAAAACAGCGATAAAACGTCGCTCTAAAAATTCCCGCAAAAAGTAAAACGCCGAAGTACCGAGCTTCAGTTTGTCAAAACCCAAGCGTTGGATTCCGCCAGCGGCAATTTCACAATAAACACACTCCCCGTTCCCACCTCGCTTTGCACCTCAATCGTGCCGCCGTGTTGATGCAGAATGTTATAACACACCGACAGGCCGAGGCCGACGCCATGTACCGCGCGTTTGGTCGTAAAAAACGTGTCGAAAATTTGGGTGAGATTCTCCGGCGGAATACCGCAGCCGGTATCGCTGATTTCGATTTGCGCGAAACCGTTTTCGTGCAAGCTGCGCGCTTCCAATTTGCCGCCTTCCGGCATGGCCTCGACGGCGTTGAGAATGAGGTTGAGAAAAACCTGTTTCATTTGATCTCGCGAAGCGCGCACTGCCGGCAGAGTCGAATCAAAGTCCCGGAACACGGCGATGCGATGCTCCTCAAAACGCCGCTGCGAGCCGGCCAGCACTTCGGCAAGTACGGCGTTGAGATCAACGGGCTGCAACTCGATCTGGCCGAAACGATAAAAGTCCAGCATCTGGCGCACGAGCTTGCCGATACGCAGCACTTCGTCGTGGGCAAGCTGAACGAATTGGCGGCTCGTGGTTTCGGCCGGCATTTTTTTGAGCGCGGTCTCGAGGCAACTGCGGATGTTGTGAATAGGGTTGTTGATTTCGTGCGAAAGCTGCGCGGTCAATTTGCCGGCGGCGGCCAGCTTTTCGGATTTCACCAATTCTTCCTGCGCGCGGCGCAGTTGCGCCAGTGCGTTTTCGAGATCGACATTGCGTTCGACCAGACTCGTGTTCAACTCGGTCAATTTTTCCATTTGCTGTTTGATGGATTGGCGCATCGCTTCGAAGCGCCGGGCAAGATAACCGATTTCATCGCGCGCGGTGATCGGAATCGGTTGATCGAGCTTGCCGGCGCCAGCGGCGTGCGTGGCCTCCACCAGGCGCGCGATGGGCCGGGTGATGTTGCGCGCGATGATCAAACTCAGCATGAGCGCAGCCAGAAAGGCGACGAGGCCGACGATGAACAGCGGACGTTGCACCGGCCGCAAAAGCTGTGCAATCGACCGATCCAATGAACGCAAAAGAATGACGCGCGGCGTCGCTTCCGTCGTAAAAAACGGCAAGCTTAAAGCAAGAAAATTTTCGTTTGCGGTGGCGAGCTTGGCCGGCTGGCTGGAAAGCAGCGTGGATGGTGCGAGCGCTGCCGCCAGTTGCGCGCGCGGCGTGGGGGGAAGCGAAGAGGCAACAAGTTCACCGGCCAATTGCACGGCGAGGTCGGCGCCGATCAATTGCTGCAGATGTTCGGCAAAAGCATCGTCAAGGCGGATGCCGAGCGCCAGTGCGCCAATGACAGATGGCCCGAGCGGCGAACCGCCGGCGGACATCGGCACCAGCACGCCCCACCACTTTTGTTCGCCATGCCGCCAAATCATAAAACGTTCATCGCCGCTCCAAATCGACCGCAGCACGGAATCCGGCAAGGCAAAGGAAGCGGCAGTATCCAGGCTGCGCGCCCGGCTTTTCTCGACGCGCAGCAATGTGGTGAGGGCTTGGCCCTGCCGATTATAAACCAAACAGAGATCGCTCAAATGACGATGCACGCCGTTGCGCCATTCGTTGCCGTTGACCGGCGCCGGCACATACGGAAACGGGGCGAACATTTCCTGATAAAAAAGCTGTTCGAGCTCGGTACGCAACGTGACGCGATCATCGACGTCCAACGCCGCTTTCAAACGCGGCACGCTCGCGAGGATTTGGCTTTTCTCCAGCAATTGCAAACCATCGCGCTGCTGTAATTCAACGAATAATTGCGCGGCGTGGCGCACTTCTTCTTGCAGCGTGGCTAAAACCTGTCGGCGCAAATAATAATTGAGCACCCCAAACGTCGCGAGCATCACGCTTAACACGGTCGCGGCCAGCGCGAGAAAAAATTTTCCTTTTAAGCCGCGATAGCCGCGAAATATATTTTTAACAAAGCGAGTTTTCATACACTCTCGCAACCGCAAAGATTTTTATTGGTGAAATGGTTTTGCGGCAACCTCACTATTTGTGGGAAAATCCTTCGGACATCGTAACAGTTCAGGTAACCGTCCGGACGCTGCGTGATTCGAGTAAGCCCGTTGTAAAGAATGCCGTCATTCTCGTACAAAAGCGTCCGGACGGTGAACAGTTACCGGCCATCAATAAAATACAGTCATCTGCATTGCCACAAGATCATCGGCCGGATCGCCCAGCGGCCGGCCGGTGCGGTTGATCTGCCAGGCCGCCTTCACCAGCGCGTGGCGCGAAAGATGGAA
>CAZVZZ010000239.1:0-3405 GCA_964631505.1 uncultured Cytophagia bacterium | reverse complement strand
TTGCTCTTTTTCTTTTGCATTTGCCCAGTGAGTCGTCTACCTGGAAAAAATCTTGAATTTTTTTGGTGAAAGCTTTTCAAAAAAAATTTAAAGATTTTTCCGATTGCGGAGACTAAATAGATGGTTAGAGGCAAACTCTAATGAGGTATTCCCTTTATGCCCGGCGTGTTGTCGGAGCGGAATATTCCTCAACAAGCATCTTTTCGCTTGCTTTCCGGGCAAGGTGAGATTATCTTGATTGCAAGCCTTTTCTATCGTGCGGGGAGAACGCGATAGCCGTTTCATCATCATTCATCGGCCGAAATTGGCGGCGGCAGCAGTGGCCGCGTCAAAAAAGCCGAGGAGAGGATGAACTTGAATTTGAACGAGGACCGTTGAGAATTCGAGGAAGTCCGTGTGCGGTGGTGGATGACGGTTCACACGAAAGGTAGGCCTACCAGACCGCGTCCGAAAGGGACGTTGCGGAACTGGTGTCGGGTAGGCTACGCTAGTCAAGTGAACACCAGTGGAGAGAACTTCAAGGCGAATTGTTCAAGAGTGAGCCCCTACCCGGATTGGACGGATCAGGCGATCCGCGAGCTCGCCCGGCGTGTACGTTATTTTTTGCGCAAAAAATTTTCCGACCTGGAGCAAGCAACGCTCGACGATTTGACGCAAGAAGTCATGCAGGCGGCTTATGTGGCCGCGCAACAGAATCGCTTTCAGGCGAGGGATGGTGCGCGATTTGAAACTTTTGTCTTGCAGATTGCGAGACATAAAGCGGCGGATTTTTTGCGCCAGCGCCGCCGGCGCCGTGAAGCGCAGGCGCCGCTCGATCTCATGGCGGAAGAGACTGTTGACCTCGAGCACGATGCGGCGCAGGCCGATCTTTTGGAACAGGTCAAGCAGGCGGTGGCGGCGTTATCGGAGCGGCATGCGCAAATTCTGCGGCTTCACTTTTATCAAGGCTGGAAAATCAAAGAAATTGCGCAAGAGCTTGCCCTCTCGGAACAAGACGTGAGCAATTTAAAATCATACGCGCTTCGCAAGGTGAGAGAGCATCTGAAGAAAAATTAGCCGACGTGTGAGAATTAGCGATACCGTGACCGACAGCCGCCCGGCTTACCGGCTCTTGCCATCAACCGGGCAGAGATAGCCTCATGATTTGCGAGTTTAATCAGCGCGATGATGTTCTCGTCGACTACGTCGAAGGGACGTTGCAGCCGCATTTGCGCAAGAAGTTTGAAGCGCATTATTTTATTTGCTCTGAATGTTTCACGCAATTGCAGCGCCTGGAAGAAATCATTCCGCTCTTGCGCCGCGAAGGCGAAACCATCTTTCGCAACGAGCGCGGCCGTTAGGGATCAAGGCGCCGGCATCGCATTGCGCCACACGTGCGCCATCACGTGGCGGCCATATTTTTTTTGCACGGCCGGCAGCCGTTTGTAATCCGAGCCGCGCACGACGCGACGGCAGTCCGGTGCGCCGCAATTGCAGCGCGGCAGCGTGTAGCTTTCCATGATTTCACTCGTGGCGTAATCATAAGTCACTTCCTCGCCTTTTTTAATATCCCGCCGCGCCACCATCGTGGCATCGTCGATAAACCAGGTGTTGGGATCGCAACTGTGATTCATAAAATCCGCCGGATCAAACGGAGAACCCTCAACCGGACCGTGATACCACTCGTCGCCAACTTGATAGGCGAGCTGAAAAAAGGCTTTTTGCTTTTCGAGTGGCCAGCTTCGCACCGTGTCAATGTGATAACGCGGCTCCTCCGGCCCTTGCCACCAGGTGATTTCACCGGCTTGAATATCTTCTGTTGCAAATAAACCGCGGCCGGCAATGCCGCTGTTTTTGACTACAATCGCATGATGGAGCATAGTGCAGTGATCCTTAATTTTATCAAAAAATTCATGAAGCGCGCTTTTCAAGCAAACCGACTTTCAGATAATCGTCCCCCACAAAATCTTCACTCATTGGAACTTCCTGCCGCAGTTTAAATTCCGGCGCGAGCAGTGCGAAGAACTTCTTGCTGGTCACCCCGCGGTAATTCGTGCAAGCCAACAGATGTCCCGCCGGCCGCAGCACGCGCGCCAAATCGGCCCGCATGGCTTGATAGCTTTTCTCCACCGTAAACCGCGCACCGGATTTTTGCGTCGAATACGTCGGCGGATCGCAAATGATCCAGTCGAAAGTGGCCTCTTTTTGCTTGCGTAAAAATTGGACGGCATCCTCACGCCGCTGCCGCACGACGGTCACCGCGTTGAGCCGCTGATTCTCCTGCGCCCAACCGAGCCAGCGCGCGCCGGCATCGACTTCGATGACCCGCGCCGCGCCGGCTTTGGCCGCCGCGATTGAAAACGCGCCGGTGTAAGAAAATAGATTCAACACCGTTTCCCCCGGCTGAACCGTTTGCCGAACCAGTTGGCGTGCGTCCTTAATATCCAAAAATAAACCGGTGCTGAAGCCGGCATGAAACGAAACCACGAATTGCAGATCACCTTCCTTTATTAAAAAACGGGCCGGGGGCAATTCTCCAATGAGCGCTTGCGGATGGTAAATTTCCGACCGTTTTTCCTCAACGACATGGGAGAGATTTTCCGGGCGGAATTTTTTCACGGCGCCGTGAAAGGGCAACTCAAATTGCCGCAACGCCTCCGCAAAATCCGCTGCAATCGCTTCCAGCCGATCGACGGGGAAATCTTTATAATATGTCAACAGCAAATAGCCGCCGTAATAATCGACTGTTAGCGCCGGTCCCAATTCGTGATGGCAAAGACGGAAGGCGGTAAAATTCTCGAAAAACCGCCGGCGCTTGCTAACAAGCATCAACGCCCGGTTGCGTGATTCGGATTCGCTCGCCATGGTTCGACTTCGCTCGCCATAAATTCTGTTTTGCAAAAAAGTTAATTCTATCTCAATGGGGCTTCGCCTGTCATCAAAACAACTTCTCTCAACAAAACGTCACGCCGAGCAAAGCCGAGGCGTTGCCTTGCCATAATCTATTTTACAACGCTGGTAAAGTCAAGGCTTTTTGTTTACATTTTTGAACTCTATGATGTTCGATTATGGAACAGTTCCTTTTTAAAAATGGAAAAATGTTAAATTTGGTTGATTTTCAACCAGATGGTTGATTTCTGGACGTTTTTAAAACCAATTAGTCCGAAGTGTAATAAAAATTGGCTTCAAGCAGGGTTTTTTGACAAAAAATTTAAAACGAATGGATTGGCGGTAAGTTTAAAAAAATAAATAAGATTTACTGATAGAAAACAATTCTGTCTTTTTATAAACAGATATACTACATTTTGTGGGTGGTGGCATATTGATTGCTTATAGTAATTTTGTTATTGTCAAAAGGACTTTGTAACCAAGGGCCTCAGAACGAGGCCCATTTTCACCTAACCATGTGAGCAAGCAACTGTGGAC
>CAZVZZ010000238.1:0-3423 GCA_964631505.1 uncultured Cytophagia bacterium | reverse complement strand
TTGCTGCCGACGACGTTGCCGACGGCGATGTCGCGCTCGCCGCGAATGCTGGCAATGATCGAGGTGGCGACTTCCGGCAGGGAGGTGCCGGCGGCAATGATCGTGAGGCCGATGATCAATTCGCTCACGCCGAGTTTTTGCGCGATGGCAATGGCGCCGTTGACCAGCCAGCGCGAGCCGAGCACAAGCAGGCCAAGGCCGATGATGATCAACCCGAGGTTGATGAACCAATGCCGTTTAGTTTTGCCGCTGCCGTATTCCTTTTCATATTCATCCTGCGTTTGCTTTTTCTCGTTGCGGCTTTGCCGGATAATAAAAAAAGTGTACGCCACGCCCACGGCGAAGAGCAGCGCGCCTTCGCTGCGGCTCACCTCGCCGTTGAGCGCCAGCAGCGCCAAAAGAATCGAGACGCCGATCATGATGGGCACGTCCAATTTAATCAATTGCCGCGACACCACGAGCGGCGTGATCATCGCCGCGAGGCCGAGAATGAAGAGCACGTTGAAGATGTTGCTGCCGACAACGTTGCCGAGCGCAATGTCCGCTTGTCCGGCGAATGCGGATTGCACGCTCACCGCCATCTCCGGCGCGCTGGTGCCATACGCCACGACGGTGAGGCCGATCACCAGCGGCGAAATGCCGACCGCTGCCGCCAATTTCGAAGCGCCGCGCACCAACGCTTCCGCGCCGACGATGAGCAAAACCAAGCCGAGAATGAAAAGACTTAATGTAAGAATATCCACGCAACGAATCCTTTGACTTATTGTTGTATCAGATTATAAATTTACAAAACCCTTTAATATATTTTATTCTGCCCTCATTTTCGCTTCACCGGCCAATTCGTGCGTTTCCGCGTCGTAGCGTCCGGCCAGCTCATCGAACCTGGTTTTTTCCCAGCGCGGCACGCCGGTGAAATAGGCGGCGCGGCCGATCATGTGCGCGGCAATCGGCGCGGTGAGCAAAAGGAAAATGATCGTGGCCACGGCGCGCGCGGCAATGCCGGACTCGCCGAAATAAACCGCGGCGGCCAGCATCATCGCGGCGGCACCGAGCGTCGAGGCTTTGGTGGCCGCGGACATGCGCATGTACAAATCCGGCATACGCAAAATGCCGACCGCGGAGAGCAGCATGAACGCTGCGCCAGAGAGCAAAAGTAGCGCGCAAACAATTTCCCTCATCGTTGGCCGCTCCTTTCGAGGTAATACGCAAACGCGACCGTGCCGAGAAAGCCGATCAACACCAGAATCAGCAGCGCATCGAGAAACACCGGCTGTTGATTGGCGATGGCATACGCGGCGACGAAGCCGACGCCGATGGTTAAAATCAAATCGAGCGCGATGACGCGGTCGGGCAGACTCGGGCCGCGCCACAAGCGTAGAAACGCGAGCAGCAGCGCGGCGCTCAACAACGCCATCGTGATCCACAACGCAATGCTCAAGATGCTCATCGTAACACCTCCAACAAGCGCCGCTCCAAACCTTCCTTGATTTCGCGGCGGTATTTTTCGGGATCATCGACGTACATTTCGTGCACGTACAAAACGCGGCGATCCGCGGAAACATCCAGTGAAAACGTGCCTGGGGTCAACGTGATCAAATTGCAGAGCAGCGTGATCTCCAAATCGGTTTTGGCCTCGAGCGGAATGGCGATCACGCCCGGCCGCATGTAGTGCGTCGGCGTCACCACGTCATACGCCACACGCAGGTTCGATTTGACCAGTTCTTTGATAAAGAAAAAAGTGAAGCTCACCGCCTGTTTGGCTTTGCGAAAATATTTGGCGTGGGCCGTGCCGCGCGCGAACAGCCAGAGCAGGCCGTAGCTCAGCACGAAACCGAACGCAAAATTGACCGGCGTGAATTGCGCGGTGAGCGCGAGCCACGCCAGCGCGAGCAGAAGATTCAACAGAAACATTTTATTTTCCCGGCAAAACTGTTTGCACGTAATCCGCGCGTTGCAGCATTTGCGCCGCGGCCTGTTGCGCCAGCGCGAACATCGGCTCCGCGGCGAAGCCGATCACCAGCGTCAACAACGCCAGCAACACGATGGGCGCGTGATACAACAGCGAAGCGCGCGCGGGCAGCGGCGCGGCCGCACCGGCTTCGGATTTTTCTTTCCAAAACGCTTCCGCCCAAATTTTGGTCATGGAAAACATCGTCAATAAGCTCACGGCCAGCGCGACGATAACGATGGCGTACTGCTCGATCTTCAAACCGGCTTGCACGAGCGTGAGCTTGGCCCAAAAACCGGAGAGCGGCGGAATTCCAGCGAGCGAGAGCGCGGGAATCAAAAACAGCACGGCCAACAGCGGGCGAGCGCGATATAAGCCTCCCGCCTCTTTTAACTGCGACGTGCCTTGCAGCCGGTGCATCAAGCCGGCGATCAAAAACAAGTTGGTTTTGACGATGATGTGGTGCGCGATGTAAAACACCGTTCCGGCTATCGCGAGCGGCGTAAACAATCCCAAACCCATGATCATGTAACCGATCTGGCTCACGATGTGAAACGAGAGAATGCGCCGGACATCGTTCTGCGCCGCCGCGCCCAACACGCCGGTCACCATTGTCAAGCCCGCGATGACGAGAATCACGTTGTGCGTAAAAGCCGTGTCGTGCACGAAGAGCAACGTGAACACGCGAACGAGCGCGTAAACACCGACTTTGGTAAGCAGTCCCGCGAAAATCGCCGCGATGGCCGCCGGCGGTGTGTGATAAGACGCGGGCAGCCAGAAGAACAGCGGAAACGCCGCGGCTTTGATGCCAAACGCGATGAGGAACAGCATCGCCAGCGTGGTAACGAGCGCGGGCCGATGCAATTGCGGCAATTGTTGCGCTAAATCCGCGAGGTTCAGCGTGCCGGTCGTGCCGTATAAAATTCCCAACGCCGCGAGAAAAATCGCGGAGGAAATCAAATTCAGCGTGACGTATTTGAGGCCGCCTTCGAGCTGGCCGCGCTCGCCGCCCAGCGCGAGCAAAACGAACGAGGCCATCAGCATCACCTCGAACCACACATAGAGGTTGAACAAATCGCCAGTGAGAAACGCGCCGCAAACGCCCATGAGCATGGCGTGAACGAGGCTGTGGTAACCGAACGCTTCGCGCTTCTCATCGATATTCACGAGCGCATAAATCGCGACGCCCACCGCAATAATGCCCGTGAGCGTGAGCATGATCGCGCTGAACAAATCCGCCACGAGAGTGATGCCAAACGGCGCCGGCCAGTCGCCGATCTGCGTCGCTTGAATGCCGTGCCGCTTGATCGTCACTAACAGCGCGACCGCTGCGACCAACAACGCCGTCGCGCCGATTACGCTCACCACTCTCTGTGTGCGCCGATGTTTCCAAAACAGCAACGCGATGATCGCCGTTGCCAGCGGGATGAGAATGGGGAGGGGGAGGAGGTTCATTTTAGTGTTCAGTTATCAGT
>CAZVZZ010000237.1:1929-3442 GCA_964631505.1 uncultured Cytophagia bacterium | reverse complement strand
TTTGAGCGGCAAATTCTGCAACAACTCGCCGTTGCAGGTACGCATAACTATGTGGTTATCACGCATCAAACTCCTGCCATGGACTGGCTACGCCTGTTGCGCACCGTCGCGGCAGGGCTTGGAAAATGCGAACAGCCGGATTGATCCCGAATTACAATCTCGAATCCAATATCTCGGTTAAAAGCGTTTGACTGAAAATAAATTGCTTTATCGTCATCAAAATGAAAATACTGTACGTCACCCCGTCGTTTCAACATCCGGCCATGCGTGGCCCGACGCGGTGCTATCATTTTATTAAAGAATTGTCGCAACGCCATAAAATCACGTTAATGGCGCTGACCAACTGCGAAGTGGCGGAGGCGCCGCTGCGCGAAATGGCGGCCTACACCGAACGCATTGAAATTTTTAACGCCAACGGCAAATCCAACTCGCAAACTGCGGCGGCATTCGGTAACGTGCCCGTGGTCGGAAAAAAAGTGAAGCGCGCGCTGCAGCGCCGCGCCGGTATCGAGCAGATGAAACAAGCCTTCCTGCAACTGGCGCAGCGCGAAGCCTATGACGTCGTGCTCTTTCACGGCAAAAGTATTTTTTCCATCATCGAAAATTGGAACAACCGCCCGCTCGTGATTGATTTCTGCGACGCGACTTCGATGCGCTATCAGAATAAAATGGATTACGCCAGCCCGGCGAAACGGCTCTGGTATTCCTTGCGGTATCGCCAGATCAAACAGATCGAAGACCGCATGATCGCCAAAACGCCGCACGTCGCGTTTGTTTCCTGGCGCGATCGGGAAGCCGTGCTCGGTGCGGAAGACCACGGTCGCGTCGTGCCCATTGGCGTCGATCATCATTATTGGACGCGCCGGACGCACAATCCACGGCCCCATTGCCTCGCGTTTACCGGCGTCATGAATTACGCGCCGAACGAAGACGCCGCGATTTATTTGCTCGACCACGTTGCGCCGCTGGTGCGCCGGCAAATTCCGAATTTGGAAATTCTTCTCATCGGCCGCGATCCCACGCCGGCGTTGCAGGAGAAGGAGAAACAATATCCCGGCGTCACTGTCACCGGTTTTGTCGATGACGTACGCCCCTATCTCGAGCGCGCCAGCGTATTCGCCGCACCGCTGCGTTTCGGCTCCGGCATTCAAAACAAAGTGCTCGAAGCCATGGCGATGGAAATACCCGTCGTCACCACGTCGTTGGCCGAGGCCGGCCTTCGCGTTGACGGTGCTGGCAATCCGCCCGTTGTGGTTGCCGACGGCGAAGAAAAATTTGCGAATAGTCTCATCACGCTTTTTCGACAAAAAGATCAGCGCGAACGCCTGGCTCGCGAAGGCCGCCGCTTCGTCGAAAACCACTTCGTCTGGTCCAGCAGCGCCGCGAAGCTGGAGGAAATGTGTTTCGCCGCGGTTCAATCAAACGGCCATTAGTCATCCAGACGGTCCGTCTGGCAGGCTGCAAGTGAAGAGTTGTGCATTTAATCAAAAGCGACTTTCCGTTGCGGTTCCCT
>CAZVZZ010000237.1:0-1829 GCA_964631505.1 uncultured Cytophagia bacterium | reverse complement strand
CGCAGCCTTTTTCGTGGCAAAATTTAGAATTACCCAAATAGAAAGCTTATGATTTCAGTTGCTCTGATCGGCCCCGACGGCGCGGGCAAAACCACCATCGCCCGCATGATTGAAAAATCCTTTCCGGTGCCGATCAAATATTTGTACATGGGCGTTAGCGTGGAGTCCAGCAACATCGCGTTGCCGACCACGCGCCTCGTGGAATATTTCAAGCGCCTGCGCCGCAAAAAGCAGGGCGTCACCGTCGTGAAAAACGTCGTGCCACCGAATCGCAAAAACGGCAAGCATAAAAAATCCGGTCTGCGCGCCATGCTGCGGCTCGCCAATCGTCTGGCCGAAGAATGGTATCGCCAGTACCTCTCGTGGAATTATCGCCGCAAAGGCCACGTCGTTATTTACGACCGGCACTATAAATTCGATTTCGAATTGGATAAAGTCAAGCTGCCCGGCGAAAAAACCTCATTTACCGATTGGCTGCACCGCTGGTTTCTCGCAAAAGTTTATCCCACGCCCGACGTGGTGATTTATCTCGACGCGCCCGCCGAAGTGTTGTTTGCGCGCAAAGGCGAGTTCACGCTGGAATGGCTCGACTCGCGCCGGCAAGCGTTCATCACGCAGGGCAAAAAAACACCGAACTTTTTTCAAATCGACGCCACGCAGCCGCTGGAGAAAGTTTTTGCCAACGTCACCGAGCGTATCATGCAACATTATCAAAAAAAGCGCCAGTCGCCTCCGCGCCTTGATAAAAGTGCAAACGGCAAAATGATCGCTGGCCAAACAGCGTAAAAAAATAATTCCATGCGGATTTACGTTTTAGCATTACGCATCAGCTTCACGTTTTAAAAACCTCGTCGCCGCTTCGTCCGTGCCATAATTTTCACCCGGCTGGATGCCGATTTGCTCCGTTTTGCCGCGCGCAAAATCAGGACAACGAAAACGCGACGTCGCTCATCTCTTAAACTTTTTCGAGGTCAGGTCATGAAACAGGCATCCACAACTTCGCGGATGGGGCAATCTGCCGGTGAGGCGGGAGATCCGAGTCTGTCGCTGAAAAATCTTTTGGCGCGCGGCGCGCGCACGTGGAAAATGTCAACCGGCGGCATGCTTTGCATCAGCTTGGTTCTGCCGGTTCTCGCCATGCTTACGGGCGCGGCCACCGCGCTCATGGGCAAAGAAACTTACAAATGGTTCACCGGCGAAGACGGCGCCGCCGAAAATTTGCAAGTGCTTTTCTTCGCACTGGCATGGATTCTAACCTTCCCCGTGATTGGACGCCTGTGGAAAGGCGGCGCAAAACTTTTCGCCGCGATGTACATGGTGCTGTGCTTGGGCCTCTTCTTTATTATCGGTGAAGAATTGAGCTGGGGCCAGCGCATCTTCGGCTGGGAAACCTCCGAAGAAATGAAAGCGATCAACAAACAGGAAGAAACCAACATTCACAACATCGAGGGCATCGGCGACAAAATCAAATGGATTCACGTCATTATCGGCGCGTACGGCACGATCCTGCCGCTGGTTTTTCTGCGCCGGCAAATGACCGCCCGGCCGCTCGATCCCGTCATGCTACTCGTGCCGCACTTTACGCTGCTGCCGTATTTTTTATCGACGCTCGTTTGGCGTTTGCAAGCCAATTTGTGGAAACCACCCAAGAGCCTTTACTTCGTCATCACCGAATATTCCGAAGTGATGGAGCTGGTGCTGGCTATGGCGTTCTTCGCGGTTTTGCTTTTTCAATATCGCAATCTTCGAGATCGCGGCGCTGCGGCGCCAGCGGCAGAGGAGCCGGTGCTCAATAGCCGCGCCCGGCTAAATCACGCGCGGCATTAAAC
>CAZVZZ010000236.1:1798-3486 GCA_964631505.1 uncultured Cytophagia bacterium | reverse complement strand
TGAAACGGGGCATACTCGCCGTGAAAATGCACGAGAAACTTGCCGTTCGTATTTTGCGCCGGGCGCGGATAAATCACGCTGTCGTCCGTCACCAAAAACATCTGCTCGAATTTTTGGCGCGCGACGCGATAATCACGTTCGTACCCGAGAATGTGATCGTTCGTCTCCAAGATAATGCGGTCGGCAAACCGCATCGACAAATGATCAAACCACCAATATACTTTCGCCTTCCAGCTCTTGGCATCCGCGGCCTCGCGATCATTCACCATCGTGCCGAACGTCGAGATATATACGTCAAACAGAATAGGCTTGCGGGTGAATAAACGCACAAACGGCATCAACAATTGCCCATAAAAACCGACGACAACGAGGTCGCAACCGCGTTTTTTGCGAAGAAAATCCCAAATCAATCGCGGATAATGGCGAAAGGATTTATCCGGCGGTAAACACGTTTCAACGTCAAAGCCGCCGTTGCGGAGTGCGGTCAAAATGTTGTGCGTCCGCGAGTAACTCGCTTCGCGTCCGGCGATGTAGCAAACTTTCACTTTATGTTGCCTTGCTTTGCTCCGGCGCTTTTTTCTCCTCATCAGCATGAAGCGGCAGCTTATTTTCTGCCACGCCGTTTTTGTGATTAGGGTTGCGCAGCAAGAGCGTGTCCATCTCGATCTTTTTCACGCGATACAAACAATCTTCAATCAACCGCCGATTGCCGGAGATGAGATCAGCGACTAACCCGATCAACCCAACCTGAAACCCGATCAACATCAGCACGGCGCTGAGAATCAAGGATTGAATGTGGCCGGCGCCGCCGTCGACAAAAAGGTAGTACCACAAAAAGCGCAGCGAAATTAGAAAACCGGTTGCGAAAAAGAACAAACCGATTTTGACAAACGTTTTCAGCGGCTCGTACATCGTGTAGATGCGGAGAATCGTGCCGATACTGCGCTTGATGTATGCTGGAATACTACTGAATAAACGCGACTCGCGAAGCTTGCCGTTGGTCGCGACTTTGACGTGGCCGATGGCAATATTTTTTTTGCCGGCTTGAATAATGGTTTCCAGCGTGTAGGTGAAACGCGAAATGATATTCAAGCGCAACGCGGCTTCACGAGAATACGCGCGAAAACCGCTGGTCGCATCCGGCACATCCGTATTGGAAACATGACGCACCACCCAACTGCCGAGCTTCTGTAATTTTTTCTTGACTGGAGAAAAATGCACGACACGCTCGACTTGTCGGTCACCGACGACCATATCCGCCTTGCGCTCCAAAATCGGCTTGATGAGCCGGCGCACGTCCGCGCCGCGATATTGATTGTCGCCATCGGTGTTCACGATAATATCCGCGCCGAGCTTCAGACAAGCATCGAGACCCGTCATAAAGGCCTCGGCCAATCCTTTGCGATTCGTAAGACGCACGACGTGATTGACGCCATGCTGACGCGCCACTTCGACGGTGTTGTCCGTGCTGCCGTCGTCGATAATCAGCGTTTCGATTTCATCGACGCCGTCGAGACGCTTGGGCAACTCGGCCAGCGTCACCGGCAAAGTTTTTTCCTCGTTCAAACAAGGAATTTGAATGATGAGTTTCACGCGCCGATCACCGTTTCAATGTTATATTCTTTGATCTCGCGGGCATGCGTGTAAATGATCATTTCGCCGATCAAGCCGATGGAAATCATTTGCAA
>CAZVZZ010000236.1:0-1698 GCA_964631505.1 uncultured Cytophagia bacterium | reverse complement strand
GGCAGTTGCTCGATTTGCTCTTCAGCCACTTTGTAGCCTTGCCGCGCCGCCAGCACCGGAATGAAAACATTTAAATTGCCATAAAACGTGATGTTCTCAAAAACGCTGCGATGCGTGGCAATCACGCTCGAGTTGATGTCGTGCAATTGCAGCTTGCCCTGCTTTTGCATCAGCCAGTTAAACAGGCGCGAGACGAGACGATTCACCCCGCCGTCCTGTCGCGGCGTGCGCCATCCCACAACGAGATCGAAGCCGTCGTCAAGTTTTTTCAAGAGGCGCGGCAGCGATTGCATGTTGACGTGTACGCGCGCCGTTGCAAAGATCAAACGTTCACCGAGCGCATGGCGCAAACCGGCGTCCAGCGCGGAGGTTTCGCCAAACGAGGTGCGCATGCGAATCAATTTGACTTGGCGATCTTTCTTCGCGATGTCCAGCAATTGCGCATACGTGTTGTCTGTGCTCGCGTCGTCGATGAAAATCAATTCAAAAGTTTCACCGTAATTTTCAAGACCTTGTCGCAACGCCTGGTACATCGCCGGCACATCGTTGCCGTTATTAAAAGTCGGCACGATCACCGAAACCTTGGGCAGCGCTACGGCGCGGCCATTGTTGGAGATTTCGGTTTCAACGGTCAGAGTTGAAGATGTTCTTGTTTCAGTTGTCATTAAAATCAAAAATTAAAAAGCGACCATCTCATGTAATCTTTCATCGCGCTTCTTGCCGGTTTTGACCACCATGTTTGCAATCAAACCGAACAGTAAAAAATTGATTCCCGCGGCAATCAGCAGAAAGCCGAGCGACATCAGCACGTTCAGCTCTTCCGTTGACACGCGATCTTGCGCGATGCGGAGCGTTGAATACAACAGCGTGCCGAGACCGAGTGCGTTGAAGAGCAGCGTCAACGCGCCGAAAAAATGCAGCGGCTTCGTCAAATACTTCAAAAGCAAATTCAGCGTCGTCAAATCCATGATCACGCGAAACGTGCGCGTCAAGTTGTATTTCGATTGACCGAACTTGCGCTCGTGATGATTGACCACGACTTCGCCGATGCGCGCGCCTTCCACTCGCGCCAGCGCCGGAATGAAGCGATGCAACTCGCCATACAAACTAATTTTATTCACCACGTCGCGGCTGTACGCTTTCAACGAGCAGCCGGTGTCGTGCAACGTGACTTGCGTGGTTTTGCGAATCAGGCGATTGGCGATTTTGCTTGGCACTTTACGGATGATGAGCTTGTCTTTGCGATTCTTGCGCCAGCCGCTGACCACGTCATAGCCCTTTTCCAGCTCGGCGACGACCATCGGAATATCTTTCGGATCGTTCTGCAAATCGCCATCCATCGTAACCACGACGTCGCCGCGCGCCAATTCAAAACCGGCGCCCATCGCTGCGGACTGCCCGAAATTGCGGCGAAATTTCACCACGCGCAAATTCGGGTCGCGCTGCGCGATCGCTTGCAGCAGCGCAAACGTGCGGTCGGTGCTGCCGTCATCGACGATAACGATTTCATACGGCCTGCCCCACGCCTGCATCACCTCGCTGATCGATTGATGCAGCAGCGGCACATTTTCCTCTTCGTTCATTACCGGAATGACGACGCTGCAAAAAATTTTATTATTGCTCGTGTTCATCCTGCTCCGCGGCTTCGGCCAATGCCGTGATGGAACGCCGATTTGCCAATTCCACCGGCAACGGCGA
>CAZVZZ010000235.1:0-3503 GCA_964631505.1 uncultured Cytophagia bacterium | reverse complement strand
TAAGCGGTTGTAGTGCCAAAAGCGCTACCCAGGGTTCGAATCCCTGTCTCTCCGCTTGACTCTAAATTTTAAATTGAAAATTTTCAATTTAAAATTTCATGCTAAATAAACGGCTTGTTTATGATCGCAGTTCGCTTTGCGCCCAGCCCCACCGGTTACTTGCATATCGGCGGCGCGCGCACGGCAATTTTCAATTGGCTCTTTGCAAAAAAGCACGGCGGCAAGTTTTTTCTGCGCATCGAAGACACCGACTTGCAGCGTTCCGGCGAAGAAATGACGCGCGCCATTCTCGAAAGCTTGACGTGGCTCGGGCTGGATTGGGAAGGCGAACCGGTTTATCAATCGCAGCGTTTCTTTCTTTATCAGGAATACGCGCAGTTGCTGATCAAGCTCGGCAAAGCGTATCGCTGCTTCTGCGCGCCGGAAGAGATTAACGCGGCGCGCGAGCGCGCGAAAGCCGAGAAGCAGACCTTCAAATATGAGGGTCGTTGCCGCCATTTAAGTGCGCCAGAGATTCAACAAAAGCTTGCGTCCGGCAAGCCCTTTGCGATCCGCTTCGCAGTGCAAAGTGACGGCGCCACAGCCTTCAAAGACGAAGTGCGCGAGGAAGTCAGCTTCGCGAACGACACCATCGACGATTTTGTGGTTCTGCGGTCGGACGGCGTGCCGACGTATCATCTTGCGGTGGTGGTGGATGATCACGAAATGGGCATCACCCACATCATTCGCGGCGAAGATCACATTTCCAACACGCCGAAGCAAGTGCTCTTGTATAACGCCTTTGGCTGGCCGCTGCCGGTTTTTGCGCACGTGCCGCTGATTCTCGGCCCCGATAAATCGCGGCTCAGCAAGCGCCACGGCGCCACCGCGGTCGGCGAATATGAGACGAAAGGTTTTCTGCCGGAGGCGCTGTTCAATTTTCTCGCGCGCCTCGGCTGGTCCTCCGGCGATGATCGCGAAATTTTCAGCCGCGCCGAGTTGACGCAGCTTTTCGATCTCGCCGGCATTTCCAAAAGCGGCGCGGTGTTTGACGAGAAGAAGCTCGAGTGGATGAACGGCCAATATCTCAGCGCCGCCTCTGCCGAGCGTCTGGAACCGCTGGCGCAAAAAGTTTGGAGCGCCGCCGGCATCGCTCCGGAGCTGCAAAGTGATCGCGATTATCTGCGGCGCGTGATCGATCTGCTCAAACCCAAAATCAAGCTCGTCACCGAGTTTGCGGCGCAGGGCAGCTATTTTTTCTGCGAACCGGAGCAATACGATGAAGCGGCGCGCGCCAAACATTGGCAGGACCCGCGCACCGCCGAGTATCTTGAACAAGCTGCAGCGCGTTTGGAAGCGTTGCCGGAATTTTCGACGGCCACCACCGAAGCGGCGATCCGGAACCTGGCCGAAAGCCTGGGCGTCGCTGCCTCGAAATTGATTCATCCGATACGGCTCGCGCTGATTGGCAAAGGCGTCGGCCCGAGTTTGTTTGAAACCATGGCGGTGCTTGGAAAAACGCGCGTTATCGCCCGCTTGCAGAAAGCCGCCAAACTGCTGAAAGCGCGCTAACTTGCTTTTTGCCGTTTGCCCTTTGCTTTTCAACTGGGGTGTCGTCCAACGGCAGGACTCCAGACTCTGGATCTGGCTATCTAGGTTCGAATCCTGGCACCCCAGCAAGTAAAAAAGATAAAAAGACAAAAGGCGAAAAAGAAAAATTTTGGCGCATTCGTCTAGTGGTTAGGACGCTGGCCTCTCACGCCGGTAACACGGGTTCGACTCCCGTATGCGTCACGATCGCAAGATTGATGATCGACAATCGAAGATAACGAAAATAAGTTTTCGATCTTCTATAATCAATTTTCAATCGTCGCAGTATTGTGTTTTTTGCAAACGCAAAATTAGCGTTTGACTTTTTCATAAAAAACTTTTATATTGAAATCATGCGCCCGTAGCTCAACTGGATAGAGCGCTTGGCTACGGACCAAGAGGCTGAGGGTTCAAATCCTTCCGGGCGTACCACCGAAGGGCGGAGTTGGCAAACATTCGCCCTTCTTTTTGTTTAATACGGCATCAGCGGCGCGAGGCTTCGACATGACGCATGAACACTGGATGCAATTTGCGCTCACCGAAGCCGAAAAAGCGCTGGCCAAAGGCGAAGTTCCGATTGGCGCCGTGGTGGTGATGGGAAATCGCATCATCGGCCGCGGCCACAATCTGGTTGAAACGCTGCAAGACGCCACCGCGCATGCGGAAATGCTGGCGATCACCGCAGCGGCGGGAACCACCGCGAGTTGGCGGCTGGAAGGCGCGGCGTTGTATGCCACCGTGGAGCCGTGCCCGATGTGCAGCGGCGCGTTGTTGCTCTCGCGGATATCCGGGCTGATTTACGGCACGGAAGATGTGCGCTTCGGCGCCTGCGGTTCCGTGAGCAACGTCATCAGCGCCAATCCGTTTGGCCCGCCGATTCAAATGGTGGCCGGCGTCAAACGCAACGAGTGCCAAGCGCTGTTGCAGGAATTTTTCAAACAACTCCGGCAAAAGCCCTAGTTCTTTTTATCCGTTTTTCTTTTTATCTTTTTTACCCTTCGGGGCAGTAGCTCAGCTGGGAGAGCGCCACGTTCGCAACGTGGAGGCCGGCGGTTCGATCCCGCTCTGCTCCACTCTTTTATGAAGATTGAAAATGGGTGATTGAAGATTGCAAAACTTGCTGGCGATCATCTATTTTCAATTTTCGATCTTCAAGTTTTTCGACCGGAGAGGTGGCTGAGTGGTCGAAAGCGGCGGTCTCGAAAACCGTTATCGGGATTAAACTCTCGATCGGGGGTTCGAATCCCCCCCTCTCCGCCGGCTTTGTCAGCGCGTTGCGTTCAGCAAACCAAACATTGAAAATTTTAAATTGAAAATTCTCAATTTGCAATTTTCAAAGTTTTGAAAATCTTTCGAGAGTTTTTATAGACGCCGGCAAGGCCATTGGAAGATGGCCTTTTTTGTTGCGGCATTATTCTTTTGTTCTCTTAATTGTCACGGCGAGCGCTTTTCAGCGAAGCCGTCTCTTGAACAAAAGATCGCGTCGTTCCGCCAAAAGCGCGGCACTCGCGATGACATGATGCTGTTACGTTTTATCTATTACGCTTTATTCCGGAGAGATGTCCGAGCGGCCGAAGGAACGCGACTGGAAATCGCGTATGGTGCCAAAAGTGCCATCCAGGGTTCGAATCCCTGTCTCTCCGCTTTTTATTTTATGGAGGGAAGTCCCAAGTCTTTACATATTTTCTTGGCCAGCATATCACTAACTTCATTGTGCCGTGGAACCGCCGATCTTTTGTTCAAGGCCGGTTGTGCCACCACGAGTGACGCACCTTCACGAAGCAATTCACAGCCGTGAACACAAGGTGCCGAATTAAATCTCCTCGCTTCATACGGCGATGCGTTCTTCCTGATAATTCACGCCGGCTGCGGTAATGGCGTCGAGCCTATTAAATTCAAGCGCTTCACGTAGCGTAATTCTGAGGCTTTCTAAC
>CAZVZZ010000234.1:0-3504 GCA_964631505.1 uncultured Cytophagia bacterium | reverse complement strand
GGTTCACGGAACTTTTCTCGGACTATGCCGAGGACGGGCTGTCGTCCGCCGAGAAGCGTGAACTGGATGTTCATTTACAACAATGTTCGGAATGCCGCTCTGCCGCCACTGGCGTCGCGAATCTACGGGCCAGCCTTCGGCAAATGCCCGGGCTAACCACGTCGCCGGATTTTGAAACCATCTTACGCACTCGGATGATGATGGAGCGCCGGACGTATCGCGCGCCGATATGGAATGGCGGCTCCTTTGCCGGGCGCGGATTTGCCGCTTTGGCGACAGCGGTCGCGGCTTTTGGCTGCCTCTTTTATTTATGGCCGCGTCACTCCGGTTCTGCGTTCCAACCTGTCTCACCCACCATCGCTGTTTCTCAATTGCAAGCAACTCCCAATGGCGTCCTGTCGTCGGTTACTTCCGCAAAAATCAAATATACGTTGGACCAAATAACGCCGCAATTGCTGTCGACGTTTGGCGGCGCCGGCCGGAGTTTCAAACGCGACGCCTCAACGCCACAGGATTCGTTGCAAACCGACGCTTCTTCACAGCCGCCGGCGACTGCGGTTTCATTGCAACCGTACACCTTTTAACCGGGCTTCTTTGTGAAACACAGGTGTTCTTCTCGCGCCGCTGCCGTGCCTGAAACCGTCTTGCGCCGTGCATTCGCTGTTGCGACGGTGGTTTCGCTGCTCGCCGGTCGCGGGCACGCGCAAAACTTATTGACCTCGCTCGAGCGCGAAATGCGGCAACTGGTGGAGGCCGCGCGTCCGTCGGTGGTGACAATCATGGCCACCACCATGGCGGTGAAATCTGAAGGCGGCGGTTTGCTGGGGCTGTTTCGCGGCAAAGACAATCATGCCGCGGAAGTCAAAGTTGGCAGTGGTTTGATTGTGAGCAGCGACGGTTTTGTGATCACCAAAGAATCTGTGGTGCGCGGCGCGAAACAGATTGAAATGGCGCTGGCAGATGGCATCCAGTTTCGCACCGAAGTGGTGGCGCTGGATTCTGCCAGCGGCATTGCCGTACTGAAAATGTCCGGCGAGCAGTTCACGCCGGCGCCGATTGGCCCTGCCGAATCCATCGAAGCCGGCTCGTGGGTAACCGTCATTGGCAACGCGCTGGGCATGCCGCAGTCTGTGTCGATGGGAGTTGTGAGCGCCATTCACAGCAACGGTGCGATTCAAATCTCGGCGAATGTGGATCCGGGCAGCAACGGCTCGCCGATTTTTAACGCCCAGGGCCAGGCGGTCGGCATCGTCTCCGGCCGGATGGGCCTCGGCGCGGCCGGCATGATTCCGGAAAATTATTTTAGTTGTACGGCATTGGTTTTTCCGTTGGCATCGTACCTGCCGCGCTTGCGGGAAATCGTGCAGAATTATTATGCCGGCCGCGGTTGGTTGGGCATTCGCGTGATGGCGGATCCGAATGACCGCCGCCATCTGCGGGTGTTGAGTATTGTCAAAAGCAGCCCGGCGGAACGCAGCGGTTTGCAAGTCGGTGATGTCATCACTGCGTTTGCCGGCCAGCCGGTGGAGGCGGCGACGAATTTGCCGGCGCTGGTCGCGGCGTGTAAACCGGGCGGCAGCGAAACCATCAAAGTGTTGCGCGGCGAAAACGAAATGAGCTTCGAAGTGCAGTTTGGGCAGGCGGCGCCGCTGGCGTTGAACGAGTTGCGCGCCGTGGAAAGCGGCTGGGCGCGATCGGCGGAAAACCAAACACCGGCTGCCGGTGAATTAAAAAAACTGGAAACGCTGCAATTGCAGCAGCGTATTCTTAATCTGGAACGCGAATTAAAATATTTGCGCAACTTGCAATTAAAAAATTAAATTCATTCATGTTCAATTTAAAGGAGTAAATTCAATGGCAAAAAAAGAAGGCGGTTTTCAGGCGAAGATGGCCAAGACCGCTGCGACCGGCGCAACTTCCGCGAACAAATGTCCGAAATGCGGCGAGCCGATTCAACCGATCAAGCTGGTGGCTTCTGAGCGCACCGCGCAAGGCTCGTACAAGTTTAACGAGCGGCACGTCGGTTTGTGTAAATGCACGAATCAAGAAGTGTATGGTTGAAAATAATTTGGAGTGCGGGCTTGCGCTTGCCGCTGTTATGGCGGCAGGTTCAAGCTTCGCACTCCGTTTTTTTACGAAAGCGAATTTCCGTGATTTTAGCGCGTGTGATCGGCACCGTGTGGGCGACCCGCAAGGATGAACGCCTGCAAGGGTTGAAAATGCAAATCGTTCGCCCGGTGACTTTGGACTACAAAGATCGCGAGGGCTTTCTCGTCGCCATTGACGCCGTGGGCGCCGGCGTCGGCGAGATCGTCCTCGTCGTGCAGGGCAGCTCCGCGCGCCAAACTGCCGTCACAGAAAACAAGCCGGTGGATGCGACGATCATGGCGATTGTGGACAAGCTGGACGTGACCTAATCTCCCTTTTGCGCCTCTCAAAAAATTCTCAGCCATGTGAATGCAAAGCTCGCTTCGATTCACGTGGTTTTTTATTCCCCCCCCCAATTTCTCAAAATTGAAAATTTTTAAAATTTATTTTCCTGATTTTGCGAAAAAGGCCCAGATCAGGTTGGCATAAGTTTTTGATAATTCGCCCCAAAGCCTGGTGGAATGAAGTGGCCTGATTGTTGCGAAAGTAAGGTTGGGCAATGGGAGGCCTTATAAACCATCCTTTATGCGCTGGAGGCGGCGAATCTTTACTCAAAAGGAGAGGTTAAATCATGAAAACGGTTATAGGATTTTTGATCTTGCCGCTTGTATTGGTGACGGAGCTTTCAGCGCAATGTCCGTCATATCCGGGAACTTGGAATCGGAGCTTGGCGAATTCCAGTTACACCTGGGCTTTTGACCGTAGCACGATTGGCGATGCCAAGTATACGGATGGAACTCTGCTGTCTATTGCGACGGTGGAAAGCGCAATTGCCGGTGCCGTTAGTGCGTGGACCAATGCCGCCAATTTTGCCGGACAACGGATTACGATTACTCAAATCGACCCACCGACAAATTATGGCGGTGCTGCCATAAAAGTGTGGTTTAATTCCGTTCCTGGCACGGCATGCGCTGAGACCAACTCGAACTTAATAACTCTGGACATCGGTCGGATATGGAAACTTCCGGGCGGTTCTACGGGAGCAAACCTGACAACGATTGTTCTGCATGAAATGGGGCACATTTTCCTGGGCGGCGGGCACTATGAGAATGACCCCAGTAGCATTATGCGACCCTTGGACTGCGGGCCTCAGTCCGGAGACCTTAGTTCTTGCGATCGCGCAATCGTACTGGATTTTTACAATCCGAACTACACCGTGTATGTGAAGAACGATTTTGGTGGCGGCAACGTAAAAGTGGATGGCACAACTTATTATGACATTCCCACTAATGGCAAAGATTTTACCTGGCGGGAATCCACTTTTCCGCATTCCGTGGAAGCCATTGACGGGCAAAGCTATGGTGGATATGTGCGACGGTATCAATTCTGGACGCTACCAGGTGGTTTAACTGATGG
>CAZVZZ010000233.1:0-3590 GCA_964631505.1 uncultured Cytophagia bacterium | reverse complement strand
ATGCGCGCCTGCTTGATCTGCAACACCTCTGCAACTGTAGAAAACTACGCCCGCGTCGAGGCGCAAGAATACGTGCGCTGCTCGCGGTGTGGCCTCATTTTCGTCGACGCCATCAAACCGCCGGACAAGCTTTATCACGCCTACGACGGCGGCGCGCTCAAAGCCTGGCGGCGCAAGCTCGTCGCCCCGTGGCGGGGCTTTACGCACGTGCGCAATTTCGACCAATCGATGGCGCGAGCGAAGCGGATTTTTAATTTTGTGACGGCGCAAAAGCAAACTTTGCCGCCCCATCCAAACTGGCTCGATATCGGCTGCAACAAGGGTTTTTTGCTCGCCACGGCGGCGGCTCAGGGCTGGCAGGTTTACGGCGTCGAGCTGGTGCCGGAGCTGATGCAGCCGTTCCAGCGCCGGTTCAAACAATTCGCCCATAACATTTTTTCACAAAGATTTGTCGACGTACAAACGCAGTTTAACAACGACACGCTCGACGTTATTTCCGCCATCGACGTGATCGAGCATTTTGAAGAGCCGCGCCGCGATCTGAGCGGCATTTATCGCATTCTCCAGCCCGGCGGCCTGTTTGTGGCGCAAACACCGGACGGCGCGGCAAAGCAGGCCGAGACTTTAAAAGAGCGCTGGGGCGCGCTAAAACCGCTGGAGCATTTGCACCTGTTTAACGCCGCCAATCTCGAAATTTTTGCGAAGCAACTGGGTTTTACGGAGATTAATTTTTTCCCACCGTTCGAGGAAGCGGATGGGAACCTGGTTGCGGTGATGAGAAAATAAAAAAAGATAAAAAGAAAAAAGGATAAACAGATGGGGCGTTCAGCCGGGGGGGGTGAAAAAGGATTTGCATTTGGCGGCGGCAATGGCTATTTTTGATAAACGCGGAAAACAAGCGAATACACGCTTGCTTTTCTCCCAAAATAGATTATCTTGAAAAAGTCACAGCGTATGCTTGAACCTGACAGCGCGTGTTTTTAGGAAGAACGAGGCGAACAGGAGAAACCCGTATGAAAACCATTTTAGTCGTCGAGGACGAAAAGCATCTGCAAGCGCTCTACGCCCAGGAGCTGAGCGCCGAAGGCTACAACGTGATCGCCGTTGGCAGCGGCCGCGAAGCAGTGGAGACCCTCAACCACAACCGGGTCGATCTCGCGATTCTCGACATCAAGCTCGAACACGAAGACGGGTTGGAAGTTATGCGCAACCTGATGGAACAACAGCGCGATTTGAAAGTTATTTTGAACACGGCCTATTCCACCTTTCGCCATGATTTTAAAAGCTGGTCGGCGGAAGATTACGTCGTCAAATCTTCCAATCTCGAGGAGTTGATTTCTCGCGTCCGCGCGCATGCGCCGCTTTAAGGCGGTAAGCTCGATTGCTCGTTGTTGGCCGTGCGTTGCTGGATGAGGCGGTTCGAGGAACCTCGCAACCAGTCACCTGTAAACCTAAACATCAAGATGGCTACCTGTCCCAATTGTCAGCAATCCATTCCGGAAATTTCCGAACTAAAATTTTGTCCATTCTGCGGCGGCGCGTTGGCGCCCACCACGGCGCCTCTCCCTCCGGTTCCGGAGCCGGCCGCACCCATGCCTTCGCCGGCCATCATTGGCGAAACCACGACCGCAGCGCCCGAGCCAGCGTTTTACGTGCCGTGGGAAGATCGCCAGCGCCTGGGCTTCTTGCCGGCGTTCAGCCAAACCTGGAGCGATTCGGTTTTTCGCCCGACGGAATTTTTTCGTCGTGTACCGCGTTCCGGCAATCTCGGTTCGGCGTTGCTTTACTGTTGCTTGATTGGCATCGCCGGCAGCATGTTGTCGCTGTTTTGGAGTTATCTGTTTTGGAACAGCGCGGACATGGAGCGCCTTCAGGATATGTTTGGCGGCGCCGGCTTTAGCCGCAATTCGCTGGGATATGTTGCGATTTTTGTTCCCTTCCTGACGATCTTTGGGGTATTCATCATGTCGTTCATTTTTCATATCTGCCTGATGCTCACCGGCAGCAGCAAGAACGGATTTGAAGCGACGCTGCGCGGCTATTGCTACAGCTACGGCCCGTATTTGCTGACCATCATTCCGCAATGCGGCGGTCTGATCGCCATCGTCTGGCAGTGCGTCTTGCTGGTAACGGCATGGCGCGAGATGCATGAAAGCACCACCGGCCGGATCGTCATTGCCGTGCTGCTGCCGCTGCTCCTTTGCTGCGGCCTGATGGCGGTGTTAATATTCAGCGTAATTGGGATGATGACGCGGGGCCTCAATTATTGAAATTTGCTTGCATCGCATGTTCGCCACTTCCACGCCTTGCCCAGCACCGCGACGCCCGCTTGACGCGAGCATTATCGTGTTGCCGCTGCTCCTGCTGGGCTTTTTGCTCGCGCATTTTGCCGCGCCGGTTTTCATGTTGTTGCCGGCCTGCACGTTTCGCGCCGCGCTGGGTTTTCCCTGCCCAAGCTGCGGGATGACGCGCGCCGGGCTGGCGCTGGCCCAGGGTGAATGGCGCACGGCTTTTGCTTGCAATCCGCTTTTTGTCGTCAGCATCGGTATTTTATCTTTGTGGAGCGCGGCCCACTGGCTGGAAATGCTGACACGAATAAATTTTATCACCAAGTTTTGCGGTGCAACCGCAAAGCCGTTGGGCCGCTTCGGAATCTTCCGCGCAACAAATGCCATTCGAAATCGCAACCGGCTGCGGTGGCTCGTCATCGGCGCGATTGGCTTAAATTGGTTCTATTTGATCATCTCCGCTTAGTTTAGAAACGAGGACAAAAACATGCAGGTTGGTTTGACCGTCAGCGGCTTTGATGGCCGCAAGCCGGGAGAAATCCTGGCGTTGGTGCGCAATTTAGGCGTGACTTTCGTCGAATTGAATCCGTCCGTCATGCACGACGTGAATAACCTCATTCCCCAGGTTGAGGACATTGCCACCGGCTTTCATCTGCCGTTGTTTAATGAACACGGTTATGATTTTTCCACGTTGGACGCCAAGGAAAAAATCGACGACGCCATTGATTTCATCAACCGTTACCGGCATCAGCTCAATTTGGTTTATTGCGTCGCCCATCCGCCGGAATCGGCGCCGAACGACGACATGACCGACGCGCTCGAGTTTTTAATCGAAAACCTGCAACGGCTGGAGGTGCCCGTGCTGCTGGAAAACACCGAGCATTGGTCGGAGCAGGAATTTGACGGCCTCGCGAAAGTGATTCGCGGCCAGCTCAAGAAAAGAGTGACCGGCTACTGCTTCGATCCGGCGCATGCCTATTTGCGCGGTGAAGACATTTTCCAACGCTTCAGCGCCATTGCGCCGCAGGTGCGCTGCATTCATCTCTCCGATTGTTTGCAGGGCAAAGATGCGCATTTGCCGCTCGGCCAGGGCGAGTTGCCGGTCGCGAAATTCCTGGCGCATGTTGCCAAGCATCGTTATGACGGCGTGATCAATCTCGAAATCGTCCCCAAATCGCTTGCCGAAGCGCGCGCCGTGGTGAAAAGTTATCTTGCGGTGTTGCGGGTTTTCAATAAAACGAAATTTGTCGGCACCACGGCAAAAGTGCTGCTTCGCGGGCTGCCGGAAATGGCGTGAAGGTT
>CAZVZZ010000232.1:2561-3657 GCA_964631505.1 uncultured Cytophagia bacterium | reverse complement strand
TCATTTGCTCGGAACTTCCTCCTTCGTCCCCACCGGCCAAAAGCGGCCCGTCGAAGAACCGGGATCACTTTCAATAAGCACTCGTTTCAAAACCTGCTTCTCCACAAACAGCGTGATTTTATCGCCCTGCACGCGCACTTTGCCCTGCTCTTTGCCTTCTTCGATTACGTGATAAACGCTTGTGGCGGTGCCTTCGACGAGAATCTTTTCAACTTTATCGTTGCGCAGGAACATGGTGATTTCCTGTCCCGAAAGATTATTAATGCGCTTGCCGGCTTTGAGCGTGTCGATTGTCGAAGTGGCTTCGGCATTTTTCACCACATGGACGCGCTCTAATTTCTGTTCCTTCAGAAACAAGTCGATGCGCTCGCCGGTGAGCTTGTCATTGTCCTGCCACGTCACCGGGTTGAGGCGCAGCTCCATGCGTTCGGCATCGCGAAAATATTCCGCCTCGCCGCATTCCGCGCGCGTGGTGTTGCGGGTGATTTTAACGTCGCGTGAAACTTTGGCGCGTTTGCCGCCGTCAAAAAGCTCGATGCGCTCGCCGGTGATCCGCAGCGATTCTTGGTACAGCGAATCAAATTCCACGAGCACCGGTTTGATCGTCGCGTCGGTATATTCTTTTTCGCGCTGGTAAACGAGATGGCCGCAGGTGAGCCGCAGGCGTCGCTCGCGGTTGGTGAGCGTGACGCTGCTGTCGGCAATCGCCAGGCGCTCTTTTTGAAAATAAGAAACAAATTTCGCCCGCAACAAATTCGGCCCGTCACCGAGCGAAACTTTGCCCACCGCGCGCTGCTCTTTGCGGTCTTCAAAATAAAACACCTCGTCCGCATGCAGCCAGCGTTTGCCGTCGCGCATGCGCACGTTGCCGGTAAAAACCGTTTGCTTCGCCGCCGGAATTTCGCGCGCGCGGTCGCAGGTCATCGTCGCGCTGTCTTGCGCAAACGCCACATTCCCGATCAATTCGCGAATGAGGCGGCCGTTCTCCTGAAAACTGATCGCGGAGTCGGCGTGCACCAGGCGGAGTTTGCCGCTCTGGGCCATCGAGGCCGTGGAACCAATCAGCAATAAAAGAATTATTGAACGAGTTTTCATT
>CAZVZZ010000232.1:0-2461 GCA_964631505.1 uncultured Cytophagia bacterium | reverse complement strand
TGAAATGCTTTAGCCGCGGGCTTCTTCAATCAGCGGGGATATCAACTTTCAAAAATTTTGAGCAATAGTTATTGCAGCACTTCCAGCGAATCAGGTGCTGCCGGCTGCGTCTCGCCTTCGCCCGTCAAATCAATTTTCTTCTGTGAAACACCCGACGGCCTTCGAATCGACCAAACTTTTAAATTTTGATCCGCGATAAACCCCTGTCCATGCAGCGTGTCGTTTTCGGCGGTGGCGATCGTGACGAAATCGTTCGAGACAATTTTTTGCCGTGCATTTTCCCAGCGTAAACGCTGCGTCCAAACCGTCATGCCGCTGTCCGACTTGACAACGACGTTGCCGAGCGCTTCGACGTCGTTGGTATCCTCATACAACACACCGCGCTCGGAAACTAAATTCGAGGTGTGCTGGCCCGCGGTGTTATAAAAATCGACGACAATGCCGCCGTCAAATTTCGTCTCCCGGCGCTTGGAAAATTTTTCCATGTGCGCGTATTGCACGACCGCCGTCGTGCGGCCGTTGCTCGTTACCGTTATACGGCTGTTCCAGCCCTCCTGATCCGGACCTTCATAATTCGGCGGCGTTACCGTTTGCTGCTCCTGTGAGCGGCAGCCGAGACACATCAAAGCCAAACTGCAAAAGAAAATTTTTTTGAATACTTTAATCATTTCGCAAGCTCTTTTGTTCGGAAGCATTGGAAAATCCGCATGCCATTTCAATCACCGAATGCCCGCCTTGAGTAAATCGTGCAAATGCACCATGCCTTGCGGGCGATGCTCGGCGTCGACAATCACCATTTGCATAATGTTGTGTTCCTCCATAATTTCCAACACTTGAATCGCCAACGTGCCGAGATGCACCGTCTTCGGCGCGCGCGTCATTATATCTTTCGCCACTAAACCGTCGATGACGCGACGATCTTTTAGCAAGCGCCGTAAATCACCGTCGGTGATGATACCGACCAGCCTCCCCTCCGCCGCGACAACGCCGGTCGCGCCAAAGCGTTTTTGCGTGATTTCTAAAATAACTTCGTCGAGGCTGGCGTTTTCCGCCACGCGGGCAATTTTGTCCCCGAGGTACATCACGTCTTCGATGCGCAATAAAAGTTTTTTGCCGAGCGCACCCGACGGATGGCGCAAAGCAAAATCTTCGCGGCTAAAGTGACGCATCTCCACCAAGGCGACCGCCAGCGCGTCGCCCATCGCGAGCGCTGCGGTCGTGCTCGCCGTCGGCGCCAGATCATGCGGGCAGGCTTCTTTCGCGACGCTGATATCGAGCACGACATCGGCGCGTTCGGCCAGCGGCGAATGATGATTGCCCGTCATCGCAATGATCGGTGTTTCCAACCTTTTCAACAACGGAACGAGCGTGTAAAATTCTTCCGTGCTGCCGCTTTTAGAAATGCAAATCACCACGTCGCCGGGCATCACCATACCGAGATCGCCGTGCGCCGCTTCCGCCGCGTGTAGAAAAATTGCCGCGGTGCCCGTGCTTGAAAGCGTCGCCGCAATTTTCTGCGCAATAATCCCGCTTTTGCCGATGCCGGAGACGATGACGCGGCCTTTGCAATTGAAGAGTAAATCCGCTGCGCGAGCGAAGCCGGCGTCAATACGATTTTCCAACGCCGCGACCGCCTCGGCTTCGATGCGAATCACTTCGCGGGCTTTGTCGAGAATAGCGGACATGGTTAGAGGCCAACCTTTTGGACGTAAGCGGCGATACCTTGCTTCAGCACGGAGCGCAACGGCTCAGATGAATGATTTTCGCAAAAAGTGATTACACCGGAAACCCGAACAAGATCATACTGGCAATCTTGATACGTTTGCATGCTTTTTTGCTCGAAATCATAATCGGCAAGATTCCGGCGCCGGCGCAAATCCGATAGAAACTTCGCTGCATCTTCCGCCGCTTTGATTCCGGCATTGTTCAACAAATAAAAAAGTTTGTCATGTGCTGACGCATCTTTAGGCAAATAAAAGCCGAGCACTTCAGCCAATTTTTTCGCGGTATGGAAGGCGGCATAATATCCACGACTAATGGCGGATCGCAAGGCTGCTTCCGAGCGCATTTGGGCGAGCTTGCGCGCCAGATCAAAGTATGCATTCGCTTCCATCAGACCACACCTAAAAATAAACCAATTTGATGGCGAATCTCAGGGAGGAGGGCTTCATTGAATGCACGAACATATTTTTTTTCTTGTTCAAACAACGCTTCAACCGTTCCATGTGCCTTCGCCCAAATTACGACTGAGTTAAATTTAGGCAGTTCAGGATCGGGTTCATAAGATAATCGCATATCCCGCACATCGAGAAAATTTTTCCGCACAAGCTGAATCGCCGTTTCCAAATGCGGCAAAAGATCGTTGGCTCGCACAAATGACCACACTTCATCATCCGCGGCAAGGCCGGCAATCGTTCGCGCCGGCGGCTTCCAATTGATATTCGAATGCACGCCATAAGCC
>CAZVZZ010000231.1:2111-3662 GCA_964631505.1 uncultured Cytophagia bacterium | reverse complement strand
CATCCGCCCGCTGGCGGCTTCACGAGCGCCGGAGGGCCGCGGCGCTAAACTGCACGAGGCGCTCACGCTCGCGCTCGATTTAAGCAAAACCCGATTTCGGCACGATGCCATTGAGATTGAATTACCGGTCGGGCAAAATCTGCCGAATACGAAGTTAGCGCTTGCGGATTTGCTGCAAATGATATTACCGCTGCTGGAGCAAGTGCGGCAGGCGCTCAATGGGTGCGCGCCGGAATCCGCAAAGCAACTCCGCTGCGCGATAAATGAGAGTGAAAATCACCGGCAGCGGCTTACACTCACCTACAATGGCGCTCCTTCGCCGGCAAACTTTTTTCCGGCGCTCTTTCCAAACTCGCCCACTCCGGCGCAAATCCAAATCGCCGAAACCATGACGCAGGCTTTGTTGCACAACTGTAATTGCCAACTCACCGTTGAACTGCCGGCGAGCGGTTGGACAGCGCTGCATCTCGATATTCCTGCCGAATCGTAGAGCAGCCGCGAACTGGGCACAAATCATTTTTTTGCATTGCAACTTCTCTCCTACTGCTTCCGTAAGATCATGGGCAAACTCGGAGGCAAGATTTGAATATTATTCAGACGGAAAATCTTTCCAAACACTTCAATCGCGGCAAATTGCGGGCGTTGGATAGTGTTTCGCTGTACATCGGACCGGGGCGCGTGTTTGGCTTGCTCGGCCCGAACGGCGCCGGCAAAACGACGCTGGTCAAACTGTTGCTCGGCATTCTGCATCCAACTTCGGGCACGGCGCAGATTTTTGGCGAGCCGGTGAAGAATTATAATTTGCGCGAGCGCGTCGGTTATTTGCCGGAGAATCATCGCTATCCGGATTTTCTCAAAGGCGGCGCGGTGATGGAATATTTCGGGCGCTTTGCCAATGTGCCGGCGGCAGCGCGACGGCAGCGCATTCCGGAATTGTTGAAGTTGGTCGGCATGGAGAAATGGGCCGGCACGAAAATCCGCAAATATTCCAAAGGCATGATGCAGCGCCTCGGGCTGGCGGTGGCGATGATCAACGATCCCGATTTGCTGCTGTTGGATGAACCGACGGACGGCGTCGATCCGATCGGGCGCAAGGAAATTCGCGACATTATTTTGCACCTGAAAGAACGCGGCAAAACGATTTTCATCAACTCGCATCTGCTCTCGGAAGTCGAGTTGGTCTCCGACGAAGTCGCGATCATGAACAAAGGCAAAATCGTCGTGCAAGGCGCGGTGGAGCAGTTGACGAACATCGGCCTGAATTATCGCATCGAAACTTCGCCGCTGGCCATTGAGGCCAAAGCGCAGTTGCAGGAAAAGTTTGTGAAACTCGGTTTGGTCAACGGGCATTTGGAAGTAACAGTGCAGGATCACGCGGAGTTGAATCGTCTCATCGATCATCTGCGCGACGCGCGCGCCGAAATTCATGCGATTGTGCCGCAGAAACGCACGCTGGAAGAGAGTTTCTTCAGCGCGATCAAAGGCGCGACTTCCGGCGACTTCAACGAGATCGCGAAACTATCTGGAGGCTCGTAGTGACGCCTTCAGGCG
>CAZVZZ010000231.1:0-2011 GCA_964631505.1 uncultured Cytophagia bacterium | reverse complement strand
CAGGCGCTACAATAACAATAGCTAATTTGTGGTAACTCAAAGAGCTGACGCCTAAAGGCGTTACGACGAACATGAAATTTTTGGCAATCATTTTATACACCTTGCGCGAGTCGCTGGCGAAAAAAACGTTTATGGCGTTTTTCATCGTCGTCACGCTGGTGCACCTGCTGTTCATGTTTTCCGTCAATGTCGATGTCGTCGACGGCGCAATGGCATCGCTGAAATTGTTGGGAAACGATGAGCAACAGGAAATGACCTTGGAAAAATTGCGTGACGGCATAATCAAAATTGAAGCCGGGGTGGCCACGGCGATGTACGTCGGCGGCATTTTTCTCTCGATCTTTGCGACGGCCAGCCTCGTGCCGAACATGCTGGAAAAAGGCAGCGTCGATCTCATGCTCTCGCGCCCGTTCGCGCGCTGGCAACTGCTGCTCGGGCGTTATCTCGGCGGGCTGAGCATTGTCGCGATCAACGTCGCTTATCTCATCGGCGGCGCGTGGCTGATTCTCTCGATCAAAACCGAATTTTGGCACCTCCCGTTTCTGTTGAGCGGGGTGCTCATTGTGGCGGTGTTCGGCGTGCTGTTTGCGATTATGACGTTCGTCGGCGTCACGGCGCGAAATTCCGGCGTGGCGATCATCGCGGCGTACCTCGTCATTTTCTTCAGCCCGATGCTGCTGGCGCGCGATCAGATTTACGCGTTGCTGTCGCAAAAAATTTATCAGTGGCTGTTGGACGGCATTTATTACCTGACGCCGCGTACGACGGAGCTGGGAAAAATCACGACTTCGCTGGTGTTGGGCGAGCCGATTGCCAGTTGGACGCCGCTTTTGCAATCACTCGCCATCGGCGCCGGATTTCTCATGGCGGCGGTTTATGTTTTTGAAAAGAAAGATTTTTAAAATTAAAATCAGGAGACTCCGATGAAAAAATCAATTCTCTTCGCATTGCTGGCATTGTTTGCGCTCTTCGTCGTCAACTGCTCGCGCTCGACTTCGACGTCAATGCCGGCCGCAGTCAATCAGCATCTCGCGTGGATTCCGCAGGAGGCGAACAGCGTCGCTTATTTTGACATGCAGAGTATGCGGCAAAGCGAACTGGGCAAAAGCCTCGAAAAGGATTTCAACGGCAAAATTTCGCGCTGGCGCGACGATGAGGACTATAAAAGGTTTCTGGAAAAAACCGGCTTCGACATTGAAAAAGATTTACACAGCGTGTTGATGGGTTTTGATGGCAACCGTGAAGCCACGATGCAACATACCGCTGTGATTGCCACCGGCAATTTTGACGAGCAAAAAATCGCGGAAGCTCTGCGGACGATGCAGGATTCGCTCGCCAGCCATCATGAAAGACACGAGATTGCGACCGAAACTTACAACGGCAAGACGATTTACGTCATCAAAGAGGACGGTGAGAAAGCGTGTTATTTCGCGGATGCGAATACAATGGTGGCCGGCAACAAGGAATGGATTCAGTCGATCATCGACGGCAACAGCGCGGACAAGTCGGTGCAAAAAAATGCCGCCGTGGCCGCATTGCTGGACAAGTTGCGCTACAAAGAGCAATGCTGGTTTGTCGCCAACACCACCGCGATGATGGAAAAAGTCGCGGAGGAGTTAGGCGAGCGCGGCGAGTTCAAAGGCACGCGCGCGGTGAAGGCGGTGCAGAATGTCATGTTCTCCGCCAATGTCGGCAGCAAAGCCGACCTCTATGGCGAGGCACTGTGTGACAGCGAAGATAACAGCCAGTTGCTGACGGAGGCAATGAAAGGGGCTTTGGCCACGGCGAAGCTGGCGGTGTCCGACGATCGCGACGCGGTTGACATGCTGAACCGCATCGACGTCGATCGGGCCGGCAAAGCCGTCAAAATGTCCGCGAGCCTCGACAAAACTTTTTTTGATAAAATGCGCGAACGGGCCGAGAAACACGGCAAAGCCGTGGCGCTGTTTTAAAGTACAATTTGTTCTCAATAAAAACGCCTCTGAGAATTTTTTCAGAGGCGTTTTTATTT
>CAZVZZ010000230.1:0-3739 GCA_964631505.1 uncultured Cytophagia bacterium | reverse complement strand
AATTTGATCGCCATGATGAGGCCGACCAAAATCGTCACCAGAAAAAAAGTGATCGACATGTAAATAAACATGCGGGCACTTTTGTCTTCGTGCACGATTTTGCCGGCCACTGCTGTTTGTGCCATTTCCTTCGCTCCTTTTTTAATGATTCAGTTTTATATCTACGCTTTTCAATATTTCATTCTCATTCGTCCCCTGCGGGACTGGCGCGGGATTTATAATTTTATTTTCTGAAAACTACTTCCCAACCGCCAAGGGGTCTTTATCGCGATTTTTATCCGCTTCACTGCGGAGAAAGAGAATCGTGGCCCAGCGCTCGGCGTCCGAGAGTGCGCCGATCCACGGCAGCATCGAGGTGCCGGGGACGCCGTTGGTGATGGAATCGTACAAACGCGCGTCGCTGAGGTAATCGACAAACGGCTTTTCGCCCCACGAGGTGACGACGACCAAATTGCGCGGCGCCGGAACCAGGTTCGCCGCAATGACGCCTTTGCCGTCGGCGGCGCCGCCGTGACACGAAGCGCAATAATTCATGAACGCTTTACGGCCCAGCGCGAGGTTCGCCTCATTCTTTTCCAACGGATTTTTCGCCGAATCGGCGACGGCTTGAAAACCGACGGAGTTCGGCAGCTTGATTTGATCATCGGCGGTGAGCGAGCGGATGTAATTGATGACGTCCCAGCGGCGATCCGCGGTGAGCATCAGCTCAAAGGCTTGCATGGCAGTGCCGCGCACGCCGCCGCTGATCGAGGTGAAGATGCGCTCATCGGTGAGGTATTTTACAAATTGCGCGTTGCGCAAATTTTGCGGCTTGGGATTGAGATTCAGCGATTGCAAGCCGCGGCCATCGGCGCGGCGGCCGTGGCAGCCGGCGCAATATTCAAAAAAAATCGCTTCACCGGCTTTGACGGATTCCACCGTCATCGGCTTGGGATTTTTCAACGGCGTTTGCTCATCGCCCAGCGTCGGGGCGAGCTTGACGATCAAGGTCATAAATAACGCCGTGCCAAGTACGGCAAGTGCGGTGAAAAATTTTCTCTTGGTATTAAGATGCATGGCAAGCTCAAGTTAGTTTGTCGTGACGCCTTCAGGCGTAAAATTTTTTTTATTAATGGTGATGGTTGCTTCGAGTCAACATGGCGCGCCTCAAGGCGCAACTACGAACGGCGACATATTTTAATGGCACGGCGCCGTTTGCGCAGCGTGTCCGGTTAACCAAGACAGATACGGCACGTGCAAGCCGCGCAAAATTAAAATCACGCCCATCAGCGCAATGGTGGCGGCGGCGAGTTGTTGCGCGCCTTTGCGCAAGCGCAGCGAGAAAAATGACGAGAAACTGCCCATCAATCCGAGCGCCGGGGCCATGCCTGCGCCAAACACGACCATCGTGAATGCGGCGCCGGTGATGCTGCCGACGGTGGCGGCTTTCGCGAACATTGCGTATAAAATGCCGCACGGCAGCAGCGGCGTGAGCAGGCCCAGCGAAAATTTGCTCGCGAACGTGCGTTGCAACAGCAGAGTTCGATGCAATTGGCGCAACACGCTCGAGGCCGTTTCCGGCAACAATTGCGTGGGCAGCGGCAGCAAACCCAACATGCTCAATCCCGCCAGGAGCATGATCGCGCCGCCGACGATGGCGATGGTTTCACTCACGATGTTGAGCGCGCTGAACGTGAGTCCCGCGAGACCGGCGATCACGCCGAGCACGGCATACGAAAAAATTCTTCCAATATTATAGGCAACGTGCAGCTCCCATTCACCCGTTTTCCTGCTCTCGCCCGTTTTCGCCATCGAATACGCCAGCACAATCGGGCCGCACATGCCGAGGCAGTGCAGGCTTGCCAACAATCCGGCCACGAAAATTAGACTGTACTCGATCATTACGAAAAATGTTTTAAAGTGTCATTCTGTAAGAATCTTTTTTGAATCCACGCCACGCGCTTAAAGTGAAAAAGATTCCTACGAATGACATGATTAACGGGGCGTTCCTATGCCGTAAACTTGTTCGTTGTCCACTTCCAATTCTTTCAACGAACCCAAATACAACGCCAGCGCTTCCAACTCGGAGGGGGAGTATTTGAAATCCGGCATGATCGAGCCGCCGACCACGGAGCGCGGATTAAGGTGATGTTGAATCATCCATTCCTTCGTGCGCTGCAAGCCGTACACGCTCAAATCCGGGCCGACTTTGCCGCCCACGCCGTTGATGGTATGGCAGGCATTGCAAGCTTTTTGCTCGAACAATTTCTGGCCGGACTCCACCGACACGACGACTTCTTCGGGCTTTTGCGCCTTCCAATTTTTGACGCTGACGTATTTCGTGACCGGGCCTTGCATGAGATTCTCGCCGGTGAGGCTCATCAAATAAATCGTCATCGCCTTGATTTCATCTTCGGTCAATTCCATTTTCGGCATGATCGACTCGATGTTGTTGGCCTTCGGCTCGACAATCGATTCGCGCAAATATTCTTTTGGCCATTTGGCGCCGACGCGCGTCAACTCGACGCCGAGTTTGCCGTCGGACACGCCTTCGATTTTATGACAACCGTAACACGCTTTGGTTTGAAACAACGCCGCACCTTGGCGCAAA
This sequence comes from uncultured Cytophagia bacterium, assembly GCA_964631505.1. GTDB lineage: Bacteria > Zhuqueibacterota > Zhuqueibacteria > Zhuqueibacterales > Zhuqueibacteraceae > Zhuqueibacter. The sequence goes on along the minus strand of CAZVZZ010000230.1, from coordinate 1,149 downwards.
ATCGGCGTCGACTCGAGATAGGGGGCGGGATGGCATTTCGCGCAGCCGGATTCGATGTAATCGTCTTTCAGCAGCGGCTCCGTCCAAAATTTCGATTCACCGTGCGCATCTCTCGTAGCGAGGCCGCGCCCGTTGCCGGCATGACAAGTCGTGCAGCCAAACGTGCGATACGGATGGTTGCCGGCGACCGGCGGATGCGTGCGAAACGGCTGCGGTGCTTCGGCGAAACGCGGATCATCCACCGCGGTGTGGCAGGTAATGCAACGATCGACGCGCTGCTTGCCGAACTCGGTGATCACCAATTGTTCGATGCGCGGCGAGCGTTGCGCGATGATCGCCTGCATTTGCGGATCGGTGGTTTTCTCCGCGACCATTTGCAAATATTGCGTTTGATATTGCCGCCACTCGGTGCGATAATTTTTATACATGATGAAGCCGTTGCCGATCACCAGAAACAACGCGCCGAGCACCAGCGCAACTTTGATTGAAAAGCTGACTCGCATGAATTTCTCCGATTGAGAATTTTATCCCGCACACTGGCGCCTTGACACCACGGCGTCTGCGAGAAAGGCGGGATTCAATTTAAAATTTGATATGGCGCGCGCCGTTAATGGCCGCCGTCCGCTTCCCACGGCACAACGAAGCTCCAATTCGGGCCGCGGAAAAACGTGCCGAGGATAATGAGCGCGAGCATCACGACCAGAAAGGTCATGAACAGGGTGTTGGCCAAAGCCCGTTCTTTCGCGAACCAAATGCCGATGCCGACTTTTTTGCGGTCGATATACGGCACCAAAATGAGCACGACGACGATCAAGGTGGGGATCAACACGCCGCCGACAAACGCGGAATAACTGACCATCTCTTGCAGGCCGAGGAAATACCATGGCGCCTTTGCCGGGTTCGGCGGATGGTTGGGATTGGCGACTTCTTCCAGCGGCGCGTCAAACAAAAACGCCGAGAGCAGCAGCAACGCCGCCACCACGACGAGCGCGACCAACTCCCGAATCAACAAATGCGGCCAGGTGAACACCGAATCTTCGGGCGGCGATCCGACCGTCGGCTTCGTGCCTTTCACCAGTTCCATCAACCCGTATGTTTTGTTCGGGTCTTTGGGAAAAACGTGTTTGGTATCGACTTCTCGCATGTGAA
>CAZVZZ010000229.1:0-3741 GCA_964631505.1 uncultured Cytophagia bacterium | reverse complement strand
AGGTCTGAAATAGAAATCATGTTTCATAAAACCTCCATGAGGTGAAGGGCTAAAAAGTGATTTGCAATTTCTACTTCTCCCCAAACGCCGCGTCAAACGCTACGGCTGACGGTTTAAAATCAAGCTTCCGCACGAAGGCGCAGGCTTCGGCGGCACCGTGTTCGCGATCCATACCGCTGTCCTCCCATTCGATCGAAAGCGGGCCATTGTAACCAATCCGATTCAAGCGGCGGATGATTTCCTCGAAATTAATCGAGCCGCGGCCGAGCGAACGAAAATCCCAGAAACGATCTTTGTCGCCGAAATTCAGATGCCCACCGAACACGCCGGAACGTTTCATCTGCGGCGACCACCAGACGTCTTTCATGTGAGAATGATAAATGCGGTCGCCGAATAGCTCGAGAAACGCGAGATAATCCACCCCCTGATAGCCGAAGTGACTCGGATCATAATTGAAGCCAAACGTCGCGCGACGGCCAACCGCGTTTAGCGCACGTTCCGCAGTTACCACATCGAATGCAATTTCAGTCGGATGCACTTCCAGCGCGAATCGCACGCCGGCTGCATCAAACACGTCGAGAATCGGATTCCAGCGCGCGGCAAAATCTTTGAAACCGGCGTCGATCATCGCGCCATCCACCGGCGGAAAGGAATAGAGATAATGCCAAATGCCGCTGCCGGTGAAACCGTTCACGACCTTCACGCCCAATTTCGCAGCAGCACGCGCCGTTGCTTTCATTTCTTCCGCGGCACGTTGGCGCACGCCTTCGGGATTGCCGTCGCCCCAAACCGGCGCCGGCAGAATGGATTTGTGGCGCGCATCAATGTTATCGCAAACCGCCTGCCCGACAAGATGATTGCTGATCGCCCAAACTTTTAAACCGTATTTCGCGAGCAGCTTGTGGCGGCCTTCGCAATAATCCGGCTCTTTCAACGCACGGCCCACTTCAAAATGATCGCCCCAGCAGGCCAACTCGAGTCCATCAAATCCCCACGCCTGCGCTTTTTGTGCCAGCGTTTCCAGCGTCAAATCGGCCCATTGGCCGGTAAAAAGTGTGACGGGTCTTGCCATAAATAATCTCCAGATTCTGGGATGAGATGATGAGAAGCAAAATTATTTTAAACTTTTGGCGACGCGCCTCACTCCACTTTCGCCACTTGCGTTCGCCGGCTGATTCCATTTTCGTTGAAGGCTTCGATCTGAAAATAATACGGGCGTTTCTTTTCCATGCCGGTAAAATAATACTCATTGGCGCCGTACACGAGAATATTATTGTAGAGCTGATGCGGGGCAACGCCAAAATAAATCGTATAGCCGATGGCATCGTTGGATTGCCGCCACTTGAGCCAGGCATTGCGCCGCTCGCTTGCACCGCGCAGCACCACAAAATTTTTGACCGTATCCGGCGCCGCGCCATTTCCTTTGCCGAACACGCGAAACCCGCTCAACGCAAATTTGCCGGTGGGCACGTGGAGGTTTTCTATTCTCAAATAACGCGCCGGCGTCGGCTGGCTTAACTCCACGTAATCATGCGGCACGTCGGTTTTGTTATTCCTTTTGTCAATCAGTCTTATCCAGTTTTTCGCGTCAACGGATTTGTAAATGGCATATTGATGAAACGCATTCATCTGCTTTCCCATTAGTTCGGCATCCTGATCCGCATAATTGATCTGAATGGCATGCACTGTATAAAGCGCGCCGAGATCGCTCTGCAGCCATTCACCTTTGTTCCCCGTCGCCGCGCTCCAATACGTCTTGAGGTTTTCATCAACCGCAAAATTCGGAACGTAGCCGCCATAAGTGGATGAGACCGTCACCGGCTTGTTATAATTCAGCAGCATCCAATTTGTGAATCGACTCTGCAAATGATCGGCTTTGCCGTCGGGCAAGTAGTGCGGATAATCGCCATACGCCGTGTTGCAGTACAACACCTCGTCGCCGTCAAATCCGGCGGGCCACAAGCCGAGGCGGCGCTCGAAATTATTTTTCACCGAGATCGCCATGGTCGCCACGTGCCACCAGTTGCCAAACTTGTCCTGAAACGTCGCGCCGTGTCCTGCCCCGCGGCCGAAACCGCCGGGCTTATATGAAAACGGATTGTGCGGCTGATAAGTGAAAGGCCCGAGCGGCTGCGCGCCGACATACACGCCGTCAGCATAACCGCTGAACTCAGTTCCCGGCGCGGCGTACTGCAAATAATATTTGCCGTTGTACTTGTTCATCCACGCGCCCTCGATGAAGGGACGCAGGAACGTGTTGTCCGTGTGCTCGCCGAAACGCTCCCACCCATAAATGTCATCATGCAAGCGGAGTAATTCCTTTCTTTCGCCGATGGGCTGCCAGGTCTGCCGATCAATCTCCTGTCCGTAAATTGGATAAACGTTGCTCGAGCCCCAATAAATGTACAAACGCCGGTCATCATCCAGAAAGAAAGCCGGATCCCACGCGCCGACCTGAAAAGAATCGACTGCTTCCGTCCAAGAATCAACCGTCGGATTCGTGCTCATCCATAACGGAAAGGTTTTCGTATGCGTTGAGCCGATCAACAGCAGCGTATCGCCAACGGCAACGGCCGCCGGCGCGCACAGTTCGTCATAGACCTGGTGATAAGGCTTGAGAAATTTGCGCGGAATGAATTTCCAATCGGACAAATCAGCGCTCCACCAATAGCCGTATTGGTTGGTGGAAAAGAGAAAGTAATTTCCCTTGAATAACGTAATGACCGGATCCGCGGTGGCCCGATGTTTTCCCTGTTCAGTAAAATTTGGAATCGCGCCATACGCATAATCCAGATTGAGCGGATTGCAATACGTCTTCGGCTGCGCCCAACCGCTTTGAGTTGCAAGAAGCAGCAAGAGAAGGAAACGAGCGCGGCGGCGAAAGGTTTTTTGCATAAGCATAACAAGCCGGAACCATACAGGCTTCGACGCGGATAAAAAAAACACGCTGATAAATCCGTGGGATTTTTTATCCGCGTGGAATTTTTTTGTTTTTTTGCAAACATCCAATTTGTAAAAGCCTCATGTAGATTTAATATCGCCGTCGAAATAACGATTATCCTTGCGGCGGCGTGTAACGCGTTTTCATCCAGCCGTGTTGTTGGCTGCTTTTAACCGCCGCGTGAATGAAGTGTACGCCGCGCGCGCCGTCCTGCACGGTTGGGAAATCCGCGTCAAATTCCCCGGGGGCGGCGCCGGAAATTTTTGCGGTGATCGTGCGGCCGGCGTTGCGATAAATATTGGCAAACGCTTCGATGAACGCTTCCGGATGGCCGTACGGCAGGCGCATGTTGTGCCGGGTAATCGGCGCCAAATAGCTATTGCCATGCTTGAAGATTTGTTCGGGCGCATTGCGAAAACGCAAATGTAAATAATTCGGATCTTCCTGGCGCCATTCCAACGAAGCTTCGGAGCCGTAAATGCGAATGCGCAAATTGTTTTCCTCGCCGACGGAAATTTGCGAGGCGTACATGATGCCGCGGGCGCCGCCGGCATAATGCACGAGCGTGTTGGCGTCGTCATCCAATTTGCGGCCCGGCACAAACGTCGTGAGATCGGCGCAGATTTCTTCAATCTCCAAGCCGGTAATGTAATGTGCGAGATTTTCCGCGTGCGAACCGATGTCGCCGAAACATCCGGCCACGCCCGCTTGCTCCGGATCGGTGCGCCACACCGCCTGCTTCGCGCCCTCATTTTCCAAAAACGTGGCGAGCCAACCTTGCGGATATTCGACGACGATCT
>CAZVZZ010000228.1:0-3864 GCA_964631505.1 uncultured Cytophagia bacterium | reverse complement strand
ACGAGCCGGCGAACCAAGCGGGTTTCACCAACATTTAATACGGAGAAATAAACGCCGCTCGGCAAATTGGCCGCTTCAAAAACAACCGTGTGTGTGCCGGCGGCGCGGCGTTCGTTAACGAGCGTCGCCACTTCGGCGCCGATCAGGCTGTACACTTTCAGAGAAACATGCACGTCATACGGCAAACCGAAGCTGATGTTTGTGCTCGGATTAAACGGGTTCGGATAATTCGCGTGCAGCGCGATTTGCTCAGGAACAACCGCCGCATCGACGCCGCTCAGCGCGGTTTCTTTTCTCGCGGCGCCGCTCGAGCCGCTGCAAATTTTGAATTCGGCAACGGCATATCTGCTGGAGGCGCCTTTGGTCATGTGAATTCGAACGTAGCGCTCGGTGCGTGGCGCGCCCGTCATGGTGCCGGTGTCCGTGCCGCCGTCGCCGTTCGTGATCCTGGCGACGGAAGTGTAAGTCGAAAACGTCGAAGAGTTGGAAACGCGAATTTCATATCTGGTTGCATGTCTTGCGCTTGTCCACAAGATTTCCCACGAACTGTAACTCAAAGTTCCGCTCCCCAAATCGACTTGCAACCATTGGGTACCGCTGCTGTTGCTTCGCCAATCAGTGCTTGTGTTGCCGTCCACCGCGCGGCCGGCGACGTTGCTGCCGTTCGTGCTCGACGCCGTGGCCGGCTTGCCCTGCGCAATGTTCGTGCAGCCGCCACCGCCGCCGCATTGCACGGCATTCCAAAATGCCGTGTTAAATAAACTCGTGCCGCTGTTGTTGCCGCTACCGCCAGTCGAACAACCGCCATGCGTGTGCACGCCGACGGCTTCACCCGTCGCATCGTCAATCACCGGGCTGCCGGAGTTACCGCCTTCGGTGTCAGCCTGGTATTTCATCGTCGTGCCGGAAGAACCGACATTCGGTCCGGCGTGGGTTTGCTGCGTTTGATTGCGGGTCGGATCATTCGAATCAACGCCGAAACCGGTGATGCGAATGGTCGGCGGCGTCAGGCTTTGTTTCAAAGTGAAAGAAGCCGCTTGCGCCTGTGCCGGCAGCAAGCCGGTCACGGAATTGGGGAACACTTGAAAAATACCCCAATCATTGCCAACACCGCCATTGACAAATTGCCAGCTCGCGGAATTGATCGAATACTGATCCTGCGGCGGCGGATTGTTAAGCGTGCCGTTCGAATTCGAAGGCGGCACGTTGAACTGCAAAACCTGATTCGAGCCGCCCGAGCAATGGCCGGCGGTGATGTGCAAATTGTTTGAAGTACAGTTCACGATCCAGCCCGTGCAACCAATGCTTAAAATTCGACCGGAAGCCGGATGATTGGACGGCACACGGTCATCCGTCGGGCCGCACTGCGATTCCTGCGGCGCGAGGCCGCCAACCCATTCGCCGACCATCAGTTCTTTCATCTTCACGTAGACACCGCGATCATCTGGCGCCACATGAAGCTGCACCTCAACGGCATCGCCGTTAAAATAAGCGCTGGTGTTGTACCACTGTTGAATGCTGGTTGCATCCAGCCGCTGCGAGGCGCCATCCTTCAAGGATTTGATGATCAGGAAACTTTGCTCGCCGAGATTGACCTTGTCAAAAAACAACCTGAGCCAGGGCGCGTTGGTTGCGTCAATACGGCGGCTTTCCGCCAGGGTTATTCTTCCGGATTGGCCATTGTGTGCAGCAGAACTCCAGTTGTAGGCCTCAATGTGCGAGGGCGCTTCAACCGGCTGTGCCGCCAATTGAACGGCTGAGGCAAGCCAAACGGCCATAATCAGCAGTCCGAAACGTTGAAACATTGTTTTTTTCATCCGACACTCCTTTGGGGTTGGGATGAGACATCCTTGATTAAACAACCTGATTTAAATGCATGCGCACCGCCTGCAACAAAGGCGTTCGGGCGCTGCGAATAAAAAAATGATCGCCCCAAAACATCTGCAAAGCAAAGGTGTTTCGGGTCTGGTCGCGCCAAGCGTCCAAATGCGAGACCGGAGTGCTGGCATCCTGCTGCCCGCCAAAGCAGGCAATCGGACAATCCAGCGGCAGGTCGTCGTGATAAACATAGGTGTCGTGCATCGCAAAATCCGCGCGCAGCATCGGCAGCAGCATCTCCAGCATTTCGGCGTTGGTCAACACCTCCGCTGGAATCGCGCCGTAACGCGCGTTGACTTCCCGAATCAATTCATCATCTGGCAAATGATAAACCGGCGGTTCGAGGCTCGGCAGGTGCGGCGCCCGTGCGCCGGAAACGAGAAGCTGCCTCGGCAGCGGCCTGCCGGTGCGGCGCAGCTCGCGAATCAACTCAAACGCCACGAGTGCGCCGAGACTGTGGCCGTAAAATGCAAACGGCTTGTTGAAAAACGGCGTCATCGCCGCGGCCAAAGTTTCACAGAGCTGGCGAATCTGGGTGAAAGGCGTTTCCGCCAGCCGCGCTTCCCGGCCGGGCAGTTGCACGGCGCCAATCTCCACGTCCGCCGGCAAGCTCGCCGCCCACAGCCGGTATTCAAAAACACCGCCGCCGGCATACGGAAAACAAAACAGCCGTCGTTTCGCCGCGGCGTTCGGTTTTGGAATGGCAATCCAGACGTTATTAGGCATGTTCATTTTTCGTAACTGTTCACCGTCCGGACGCTTTTGTACGAGAATGACGGCGTTCTTTACAACGAGCTTACTCGAATCACGCAGCGTCCGGACGGTTGCCTGAACTGTTACCACTTTTCAATTTAAAATTTTCAATGCGTTTGCAAGCCTTTATGCGGCGACGCGTTCCAAATGCCCTTTGCCCGTGAGCGTGCCGAGATCAATATCCGCGACGCAGCGCACCGGAACATAATCCAGCGTCAGGCCGCCGATGAGACGAACATTGCCGCGCTGGGCGCTAAAATCCGCCTGGCCAAAATCGCACGCGCTTTTATCCAACCGCACACCCAGCTCGGTGCCGCCTTGGGTGTTGGTGAATTTGATGTGAACGTAACCGCGATCCAGGCACTCGCGAAAAGCTTGCACCGTTTTCTCCGGACGTAAACCGACTTCCACTGGATGCTTGCCCTCCGAGAGACGTTGCACCAAATCATTTTTATACTCTGCTGCTGGCGGCGCGGCCGATTGCGGCGGCGGATTTTTCGCCATTGCTTCCATCTTCTTCCGCAGGCTGAGCGGCCGCATGTCCGTCCACACTTCCTTTATATAAGCCAGACATTCTTCTTTCAGCCCGCTCTTGCCGGCGTCGCGCCAGCCCAGCGCATTCTCGCGCTCCGCTGGCCAGATGGAATATTGTTCCTCGTGATTCACGACTACTTTATAAATCAGCGTGTCGTCTTGATTCATGGATTCTCCTGATATGATTAGAAAAAGTAAAGCGCAAAACGTAAAGCGTAAGTTACGTGTCACGCCTTACGTTTTAAATCTTACCGCAATGCATTTCACTCGCGTTTAACCCGAACGACTCCGACTTTGGACAAACAGACTCCGAACTATTTCTGCAGCGTCAAGCGCCGCACGATGGTTTGCCGGCCGGCTTGCAGTCGATACAGATAAATGCCCGAACTGACCTCCCGGCCTTGATCATCTCGGCCGTTCCATGACGCCGCATATGATCCCGGCGCCACGGTCGCGTCCACGAGCGTGCGGACGAGCTGGCCGATAATATTGTAAATACCCAAATGCACGGCAGTTTCTTCCGGCAGCGCATACTCGATCACCGTTTGTGCGTTGAACGGATTCGGATAACTCGGCGCCAGCGTGACGCGATCCGGTAATTTACCGCTTCGGTTTGCGGTCACCGCGGCCTTGGCGGCAAGCCCGGCCGCGCTCATCTGCATAACCAATTGCGGTTTGTCCGCGCCCTCTTTTGAGCTG
>CAZVZZ010000227.1:0-3869 GCA_964631505.1 uncultured Cytophagia bacterium | reverse complement strand
CCGGATAGTGCAGCGCAGGAATGTGCGGCAACATGGCTTTCGCATCGATGAACACTGCGTGACCGCCGACGGGGCGAACGTGCGGAATGCCGATCTTGAGCAATTTCTTGCCCATGTATTCCACGGTGGCGTGGCGATAAACTTGATAATGGTAATCGAGCGCCTCCATCAAACCCACCGCAATCACTTCCAAATCGCGGCCTGCCAAACCGCCGTAAGTGGGAAAGCCTTCGCGCAGAATCAGCGCGTTGCGAAAATCTTCGGCCCAGCGATCATTTTGGCAAACGAGAAAACCGCCGATGTTGGCGAGACCGTCTTTCTTCGCGCTCATCGTCGCGGCGTCGGCATACGAAAACATCTCCTGCGCAATCTCCAGTAACGGTTTATCACGATAACCATTTTCGCGTTCGTGAATGAAATACGCATTCTCCGCGAAGCGGCACGCGTCGATTACCAAAGGGATGCCGTGTTTTTGTAAAACCCTTTTTACCGCGCGAATATTCGCCATCGCCACGGGCTGGCCGCCGCCGGTATTGTTGGTCACGGTGATCATGCAAAACGGAATTTTCGCGGGGCCGTGCTCTTCAATGCAGCGCTCCAGCTTATCGATATCCATATTGCCTTTGAACGGCGCTTCGAGCGCGGTGTCCGCGCCTTCTTTGCAGAGCAGATCCACCGCGTGCGCCTGCACGAACTCGATGTTCGCGCGCGTCGTGTCGAAATGGCTGTTGTTGGGAATGACGTCGCCCGGCTGCAAGCGCGTTTGCGCGAGAATGCCCTCGGCGGCGCGGCCTTGATGCGTGGGAAACACGTGCTTCATGCCGGTGATTTGCTGCACCGTCGCTTCGAATTTTTTCCACGAACGGCTGCCGGCATAACTCTCGTCGCCGAGCATCAACGCCGCCCATTGTTCGGTGGACATCGCGCCGGTGCCGCTGTCGGTCAACAAATCGATGGGGCAATCTTCTGCATCCAGCAAAAACACGTTGTGATGCGCCCGCGCCAGCGCGGCGGTCCGATCAGCGCGGGTGATGTGCTTGATCGGCTCGGTCATTTTGATGCGAAAAGGTTCGATAATCGTGCGCATAAGTTCTCCTTGTTGAGCGTATTTTTGTAAAATTTTTCCAATGCTATTGCCGGCTGCTCTGTGACCAAAACGGTTGAGCAGCGAAAATTTTCAAAATCACCGCGGCGCAAAGTTCACAAAGCTTGGGCCGGCGTCCGCCGTTGGCGCATGGCCTCGGCCATCACCACGGTTGCGGCGTGGCTGAGGGAAAGCGAGGAAGCGCCCGCGATCATCGGAATCTTCACAAAGCCGTCGCACATTTCGCGCAGCGCGCCGGACAAACCGCGGCGTTCGCCGCCGATGGCCAACAGGGCCGGGCCGGTTAAATCGAGATCATAGATCGTTCGCTTTGCGCCGGCAATGCAACCGTAAAATTTTATTCCCGCTCTTTGCAATGGCCCCAACTCTTTTTCCGCATGTTCAATTTGCACCAGCGGCAGCCGTTCAAACGCGCCGGACGAAGCGCGCGACACCGCGACGCCGTCAAAATTCCACACATGTTTTTTTAACAACACCGCGTGCGCGCCGAGCGCCTCGGCCGAGCGCAGCGCGTAGCCGAGATTTTGCGCGTCTTCGGTGCCCTCGAGGAGCAGGAGTAACGGCGGCGTGGTTGCTTTTTGACAAAGCTCGAGCAATTTTTCAATTTCAAACGGCGGCTTCGGCGTGCAAATCGCCGCCAGCCCGCCATGCGAGCGGCCTTTGGTCAGCGCTTCGATTTCTGCGCCTTCGACGTATTTGACCGGAACGGCTTGCGCCGCCGCGGCGGCGAGAATGTCTTGAAAGCGCTTGGGCGGAATATTTTGTTTCACCAGCAGCAGGCGAAATTTCCGCTGCCGCGCCAGCAGCGCCGGGAGAATGCATTGTTTGCCTTCGAGGATTTCCATCATGATGAAAACATAACCTTCCCGTTGCACAAAAGCAAGCCGTTTGTGATGAAATAACATTGTTGACATTGGCCGAATTTTTTGCGATATTTTTTCTGCTTGTAAAATGACTTTGATGATCGCAGAAAATAAACCCCCAACGTGCAAAAGGAGTTTTCCATGACTTATCTCGACACAACGTATCGGCCGGAACCGACGGATTTATTGTGCAGCTATCATTTGGAACCCACTGCCGGAAAAAGTCTGGCCGCGGTGGCCGAAGAATTGTGCAGCAAAGCCGCGATTGACGCGAGCACCGGCGCGAACCGCGAGGCGCTGGCGGCGCATGCCTATTGGATGGAGGGCAACACCGTCAAAGTCGCTTATCCGGCCGAGCATTTTGAGACCGGCAACATTCCCCAAATGCTTTCCGTGGTCGCGGGCAGAATTTTCGGGCTGGCCAATTTAGAAAATTTGCGGTTGCTGGATATTCAATTGCCGGTGGCGTATGTGAAAAGCCTGCGCGGGCCGGCGTATGGTAGCGAGGCGCTGCACCAATATTTCGAAAATCCGGAGCGCCCGCTCGTTTCCGCGTTGATGGCGCCGGAAGTGGGCATGGATTTGAAAACCTACACGCAAAAAGCCTATGCGGTTTTAATGGGCGGCTGCGACATCGTGCGCGACAGCCATCAGTTGACGGATTTGCCGAACAACCGTTTTGAAGAGCGCGTGAAAAGCGTGCTGGCGCTAACCCACGAGGCCGCCCAAAAATCCGACTTGCCCAAGCTTTATTTCCCGAACGTCACCGGCGCCGGCGACGTGGTGTTGAAGCGCACGCGTTTTGTTTTGCAATCCGGCGGCAAAGGCGTGGCGATTGATTTTCAAACCGCCGGCTTCGGTATTTTGCAGATGCTGCGCAACGAGTTTCCGGAGCTGATCATTTACGCCGACCGCACGTCGCACGGCGCCGCGGCCCGCAACAAGCGCCACGGCATTTCGATGACGACGCTCGGCAAGCTCGCGCGTTTGGCGGGCGCGGATTTGGTGGAGATCGGCTCGGTCACCGGCGATATGATCGAGACGCATGCGCAGGTGGTGCAGTTGCATGCGATCTTGCTCGCGGAGCATTTTATCACGCAAGATCTGCGGCGCCTCAACCAAAACTGGTTCGGTTTGAAAAAAACGGTGCCGGTTATTTCCGGCGGTTTGACTTCCGACGACATTCGCGATTTGCGTTACACTTTTGGACATAACATGGTGCTGCAATTCGGCCGCAGCCTCACCGGCGGCGATAGCGTGACACCCGAGCATGTCGAGCGCTTCTTGTTCCACATGGGCCCGCTGGTGCCGCTGGTGTAAACCACGCGGCGCCGGAAGTTTGACGACTCGGCTGGGGGGAAAATTTCAAAGTGAGCTTGTCATTCGCTGTGATCATCTCTCCGAACAACTGAGCGTAGAAATGCGACGGTCTCGCCTCCATATCCAATCAACATGCGCCGTCTTTTTTATCTTGCGCGGCCTCGGGCTTGGCCACGGAGCGGAGCCAAGCCTGCGGTTCAAACATTGGGACACCGAGCAGGGGCTTTCGGCTAGCAATGTTGAAAACGAAGCACGATCAAAAGATCTGAGTCAAAATGATTCTTCGGCAGAATATTGTTTCATCATTCTGCCGAGAAATTATTCTGCCTGCTTGGTTCCGGCGTGTCCGGCTGGTGTCTTTTGGTATTAAAATCGGTCATTCGTATTAAAACAAAACCCACGCGTTTGCCTTGTCGGTTAAACTCGGAGATTGATTATGCCCTCGCAAAAGCTCAAAACGATTCTTTTCATTTTAATATCTTTTTTGCTCGTTGAAATGCCCGCCGCGCAGGAAGCCATTCGCGTAAATCAAATCGGCTTCTATCCCCAAGGCCCCAAATTCGCCGTGGCCGTGGGCGCGA
>CAZVZZ010000226.1:0-3888 GCA_964631505.1 uncultured Cytophagia bacterium | reverse complement strand
GTGCCAGCGCCGCGCCAATGGCGGATAAAATTTGCACCGGCGGCACGCCGACGTCAATGGCTTCTATCAAATCGTCAGAAAAATTTCTCAAGGTCGATTCCGTTTCGTTATCATAAACGCTCAACCGATGCCGAATCACCGCCGGATTGGCGTCATCAAGGCGCGCTTCCAGAATCGCGCGCCGGTGCATCCGTTCGGCGAGAATATCGCGGTTGGCGCAGTCGAGCTTGAGAATCAATTTGACGTCGGCCACCCGATTGAGCATCTCGGCCTGACGCGGGGTGCGCGGAAAGCCGTCCAGCACGAGAATATCTTTCGGCGGATGAAAGCGCCCGATCACGGTCGCATTGTGCAAATGTTTATGCCACAAATCAAACGTGATTTCATCCGGCACCAGCTCGCCGCGCCGCATGGTTTCCATGATCCGGCGGCCGAGATCGCTGTCCATGTCGAGCAGGCGAAACATTTCACCGGTGGAAAAATGATAAAAGCCGGGAATCTGATTGAGAATTTTTCCCCACGTGCCCTTGCCCGAGCCGGGCGGGCCAAAAAGCAAAACAACCTGAAAACGCACGGCAGAAGTATTCATCACGATTTTCTCAATACGAGTCAGTTTAAAATTAAATCTTGCCGATCAAAGCGAAGATTAAATGCCATTCATTTTAAAAAAAGATAACAGAATTTATCGAAAAGTCAAGGTAGGAAAAAAGAACCCCGGGGCATTGCTGACCTCGGGGCCAAAAGGTTGAGACTTTGGGAAGAAGCCCCAGCGGGCGGGCACGATCCACCGGCCAATCTTATTCATGGCCTGCCGACTTACACGCTGAGGGGACATAAGTAAAACTTGTGCGTCAAAAAAAGAGCATCATTTTACAGCCATATTTTTTATTGCAACTGATATGCCACACAAAACTCGAATAAAAATAATAAACTTACGCGCTTCGAATGTGGATAACTTGTCTTAAATTTAGAAATCGTGTCTCATTTTTGCACAAGTCCGTGCAGAATTTGTCACTTTTGTAATACTTTTTAAATTCTTACGTTTGCCATGCCGTAAAGTTACAGGCGTTTCAATCATTTCTCTGCAAAGCCGCCAGTGCGCCGGTAATATTCCCGCGAAAAAGCATTCTCACCTCCTCGCCACGTTCCCGAAAATTCATCTCATCGGGAAAGTTTATTTTTAGCAGGTTAAAATTCGGAAAAACGGCGGTCGTTTTAATCAAAATTATTTAAACGCAATACCGTTGGGAACACTTATTATGATAATGTTACGGTTTCGGCGGCAGATCGAATTATCCCTGCTCGTTTTAGTGCTCGTTACCCATGCCGGGCACGGTCAAGCGCTACGATTTTCCGAGCGCGTCTTTCCAACCCCGCTTGCGCCCACGGGTTATGGGCATGGCGGTACATTTGGCCTCTTCACCCGCAATGGTCAGCCCAGCCTTTTCGTGATGATTTACGCGGCGCCCAACAATCTGTTTGAATATACCGGCGGCGGCGTATTTCGTGATATTGCCGAAGCCGCCGGAGTTAAATTCGGGACCGACCATGACCGCGGCATGGCCTCGGCTGATTTCGATAACGACGGCGACCTCGACATCTACATCGCCGCGGGCTATACCGGCAATGAACTCTGGCGAAATAACGGCAACGACACATTTAGCGATTATACCACTGACAGCAATACATTTTTAAACGGCCAGGGGCAGGGCGTGGCGTGGGGTGATTTCGATAACGACGGCTGGCTCGATCTCTTCGTCGCGCAAACCGACGGCAACAACCGGCTTTATATCAACAACCGCGGTGGAAGTTTTGCGGAAGATTCCGGAACACTCAGCTCACTGGGCGCGAGCGTTCAACCGGTTGCTTTCGACGTCAATGGCGACGGCCGTCTGGATTTGCTGGTGACGCGCGAGCCAGGAAAAAGTAATTTGCTCTATATCAACCGTGGCGACGGCAAATTTGAGGAGCAGGCCAATCGCTGGGGCGTCGAATATGCGACCGCGAACGGCCAGGGCGCGGGCGTGGGGGATTACGATCGTGACGGCGATCTTGATGTTTTATTCTGCGATTTCGCCGGTTCGAATTTGTTGTGGCGCAATGTGGGCGGCCGTTTCGAGGAAGTTAGCGCCGCCGCCGGCATTCGGATCGGTGGCACGCGCAACCGTGGGGCCTTGTTTGGCGACTTCAACGACGACGGTTGGCCGGATATTTACGTGACGCGTACCGGCGCCAATCGCTTGTTTCAAAACAACGGCAACGGCACATTCACCGACGTGGCAGCGGCGGCGGGCGCAGCGGGCAATCTCGACGCTTATACGCCGTCGATGGCCGATTACGACAACGACGGCGATCTCGATATTTTCTTTACGAACACCGGACAACCGACGCTGCTGTTGACGAATTTGGGGTCGTCTAACAATCGCCTCGACTTTCGGCTGCGCGGCACGCAAAGCAATGCCAACGGCATTGGCGCGGTTCTGACGGCGTGGTCGAATGGCCGGCCGCAGGCACAAGCGATCATTTCCGGCCAGGGTTACGTCGGCACCGGCAGCGATTTATCGGCGCATTTCGGGCTGGGCCGCAACAAGGTCTTGGACAGTCTCGTAGTGAAATGGCCCTCGGGTATGATAGACAGATATTATCACCTCGCGGCAAATCAAAAGCTATTACTGGTCGAGGGCAAGACGCCGGCCGACCGAACGGCGCCGAGCATATCCAATGTAACCGCCGATGAGATCACCTCGAGCGCCGCAACGATTCGCTGGACGACCGATGAGATGGCTGATTCGCAGGTTGAATATGGCCTCACGACGAGTTATGGCGCTTCGACTTCGCTCGACCTGACATTGGTAAATGCACATGCGGCGACGCTGTCAAATTTAGCCGCGAACACACGCTATCATTATCGTGTGCTGTCCTGGGATGCAGCCGGGAATTTGGCGATTTCGAGTGATTTCACTTTTACCACAGCGCCCGACACGCAAGCGCCAACACTGTCCAATATGGCGACCACCGCGATTACCGCGATTTCGGCGCAGATCCAATGGGATGCCGATGAGCCGAGCGACGGTCGCGTTGAGTACGGTCCCGATTCCACGGCGCTGTCGAATACCGTGCTCGACACGAGTTTCGTCACGTCACACACGGTAAATCTGGCGAATCTGCAACCGTACACGAGATATTATTTCGTGATCAGCGCGCGCGACCGTGCGGGAAATAGCCGTGCCGGAGCGAAACAGAGTTTCAAGACGCTGCCGACGGTGGCGGGGCTTACGCGCGTTTCCGGTGATGCGCAAAGCGGCCGTGCCGGCGAGCTCTTGCCGTTGCCCCTCGTGGTCCGTGTGATTAATTCCGCCGGTGAGGCCGTCGCCAATGCGGTGGCCGAATTTCGCGTCGTTGCCGGCGGCGGCCGTGTGAGTGGCGAGTCGAATTGCGACAGCAGTGTTTGCACGGCGACAACCAACGCTTCGGGATTGGCGAGTATCAAATGGCGGTTGGGCAAAGCCGATTCGCAAAAAGT
Organism: uncultured Cytophagia bacterium; assembly: GCA_964631505.1. GTDB lineage: Bacteria > Zhuqueibacterota > Zhuqueibacteria > Zhuqueibacterales > Zhuqueibacteraceae > Zhuqueibacter. The sequence goes on along the minus strand of CAZVZZ010000226.1, from coordinate 365 downwards.
GCAGGTGAGGCTGAGCGAAACCAGAGAATTAACGACGGATTTCACCGCGACACTCATGCCACCCACCGGCATTGAAACGCGGCTCGTAACGCGGCCAACGGCGCTGGCGCTGCGCAATTATCCAAATCCGTTTCGCGATTTCACGCAGTTTGAAATCGATCTGCCAAACGCCGGTTGGGTGTCGTTGAAAATTTATGATCTGCAGGGCCGCGAAGTGGCGGCGCTGGCCGAAGGCGCATTGCGCGCGGGGCAACATTTACTCATCTGGCGGACACCAACCGCCGCGAACGGCCTGGGCGCCTCGGGCGTTTATTTTGCCGAGCTCCGCTATCACAGTGACGCGCCGGTTTCAGTGGCGCCGCAGA
>CAZVZZ010000225.1:0-3888 GCA_964631505.1 uncultured Cytophagia bacterium | reverse complement strand
GAGCAGCTCACTCGTAATGAGCAGGTCGTCGGTTCGATTCCGACAGGTGGCTCAAATGGAGGGAGGAGGAAATAGAGCGTTGGAGCATAGATGCAGTGGATTTTGCAAACGCTTAATCATTCCAAAAATCTATTGATTTCGGTTATTCAACTATCCCTCAACTCAGTTCTTCATTCAATTTACTCCCGCATGAAAAAAATCATAGTCATTATACTATCTTTCGCCGCTTCGGTTTATGCCGCTGACCCTATTGGATTTGCATTTCTGCGCACCCCGGTCGGCGCGCGTCCGGCGGCGATGGGCGCGAGTTTTCTGGCGATCTCGCGTGATGCGCACGCGATTTATTATAACCCCGCCGGCCTCGCCAACGTGCCAACCCGCACCGGCGCCTTCGGTTATCTCAATCACATTCTCGATATTCAAAGTTTTTTTGGCGCCTACGTGCATCCACATGCGCGCGGCAGCTACGGCATCGCGCTCAATTATGCTGATTATGGAGAATTTGTGCGCACGAACGAATTGGGCGAGGAAAACGGCAACTTTGGCGCCAGCACGCTGGTGGCTTACTTGTCTTACTCGCAAATGCGCGGCGAGCGTCTGATGCTCGGCGCCAATCTCAAACTCATTCGCGCCCAACTTGAGCAATTTACCGCTGATGCGTTTGCGGTGGATGTCGGTTTTATCTATCAATCCACGATTATGGAAAATCTGACGTTTGCCGGCGGCATTTTCAACCTCGGCAAAGAGCGCGCGGCGTTTATTAAAACCAAAGAGAGCCTGCCGCTGAATGTTCAATTCGGCGTTTCCAAAAAATTGGCGCATCTGCCGTTGCTCTACAGTTTGACTTTGCTCAAATACCAGGAAGAAGATTTGCGCTTTCGCGCCGGCGGCGAATTTATTTTGTCGAAGGGTTTGATGATGCGGTTGGGTTATGATACGGTGCGCGGCGATCAAAAAGTCGGAACCGACGCCGATCGTTTTGCCGGGCTTTCCTTTGGATTGGGGCTGACAAAACACGATTACACGCTCGATTACAGCCTGTCATCTTTCGGCGAAGTCGGAAGCCTTAATCGCTTAAGTTTTGTCATGACATTTTAGTTCGGCGCGGCCAGCTCTTGCGCTTCCGTGGTCCGAAGAGTTGTATAAAATAAAAAAGCACCCGCCTTGCAGGTGCTTTTTATTTTTTTGATAGCGAAATCTTAAGCAGCCGCTGCTTCAGCCGCTGCCACGACAGGCGCTTCCATGATGGGCATCGCCGTTTTTTCTGCCGAGGATTTAACCCGCGTTTTGTGCGGCGCTTTCATCACTTTGCCAGCTTTCAAACATTTGGCGCAGACCTTGACGCGCTGCACGTGACCGTCCACCAGCGCGCGAACTTCGCGAAGATTCGGCAACCACTTGCGCAGCGTGGCGTTGTGCGCATGGCTAATCTGATTACCCACGTGCGCGTGTTTTCCGCAAATATCACAAACTTTAGCCATCTTTTACTCCATTTAGGTGTTTATTAAAAATTAAACGTTATTTTTAAAAATTGATCTTTTGCCCAAACGAGTTCTATTATACGAAAAATCTCGGATAAATGCAAGCAAAAGCTCCGGCTTTCGCCGGTAAATTTTAAGCGCCGGCAGCGGTTGCCGCCCCGGTTAAAATTAAAGAAGGCTTGCAACTCGTGTGAAATTATGTTATATTTTATTGTAATCGGTTGCGTTATTAACAAAAAAATCAAACTTCGGTGAACTGTAGAACGCAAGGCTGAGTATGAAGCGAACACGTGTTTTGATCATGGGCGCGGCGGGGCGCGATTTTCATAATTTTAATACCGTCTATCGTGATCATGCGTCATGCGAAGTGGTGTGTTTTACCGCAACGCAAATTCCCGACATTGCTAATCGGCGTTATCCGGCACTGCTGGCCGGGCCATTGTATCCACACGGGATTCCGATTTATCACGAGCGCGAGCTGCCCCGTCTCATTACCGATGAAAAAATCGATGAAGTGGTTTTTGCTTATAGCGACGTTTCGCATGAATACGTGATGCACAAAGCCAGCACCGTGTTAGCGGCGGGAGCGTCGTTCAAATTGATTGGTACCGCGCCGACGATGTTGACGAGCAACAAACCCGTGGTGGCCATTTGCGCGGTACGCACTGGCGCTGGCAAAAGCCAGACGACTCGCCGCGTGGCGCAAATTCTGAAAAGCTTTGGCAAAAAATTGGTCGCCGTACGCCATCCCATGCCTTATGGCGATCTGGCCAAGCAGGCCGTGCAGCGTTTTGGCAGTTTCGATGATCTTGAGGCGCATCAGTGCACCATTGAAGAACGTGAAGAGTACGAGCCGCATTTGCAAATGGGCACCGTGGTCTATGCGGGCATTGATTACGCCGCCATTTTGGAGCAGGCACAGGCAGAAGCTGATGTCGTGTTGTGGGATGGCGGGAATAACGACACGCCGTTCTTCAAGCCGGATTTGCACATCGTGGTTGCCGATCCGCTGCGTCCCGGCCACGAGTTGCGCTATCATCCCGGTGAAACCAATTTACGCATGGCCGACGTTGTCGTCATCAACAAAGAAACGAACGCGCGCCCCGAAGATATCGAAAGTGTTCGGGAAGCGATTCGCGCGAATAATGCGCGCGCCGAAATCATCGACGCCGCTTCGCCCATTTTTGTCGAAGACCCCGCGGTGATTCGCGGGCGGCGCGTGCTGTGCATCGAGGACGGCCCCACGCTCACGCACGGTGAAATGAAAATCGGCGCCGGCGTCGTTGCCGCACAAAGGTTCGGCGCGCAAGCCATTGTCGATCCGCGGCCCTTTTTGCGCGGCAGTTTGATTGAAACCTTCAACACGTATCCGGGCATCGGCGCCTTATTGCCGGCAATGGGCTACGGCGACAAACAAACCCGCGATCTCGAAGCGACGATCAACGCCACGGATTGCGACGCCGTGGTGATCGCGACCCCGATCGATTTGCGCCGCCTCGTGAAAATCAACAAGCCGGCAACGCGCGTGTCGTACGAATTACAAGAGATCGGGCAGCCGACCTTGGTGGATTTTTTAAGAGCAATCGTGTAACGTGGAACGTGTAACGCTCTTGCTGTCGAAGTTGTTGAAAAAGTTAAGCACGTTCCACGCAACACGTTACACGAAAATGAATCGCAAAACCGTCGTCATTGCGCTTGGCGGCAACGCCATTACGCGCGAATTCGAAGAAGGCAATATTTACCAGCAATTCGCCAACACCCGGCGGAGTTTGGTCGGCGTGGTCGCGTTGGTGGAGCAGGGATATCGCGTTGTTCTTTCTCATGGCAATGGGCCGCAAGTCGGCAATGCGCTGATTCGCGTTGAGGAAACGCGCCATCTCGCCCCGCCGTTGCCGTTGGGCATCGTCGTGGCCGACCTGCAGGGCGGCATGGGTTATATGATTCAGCAATCTTTGCTGAACATGTTGCATCGGCACGGCATCCAAAAAGAAGTGGTGACGTTGGTCACGCAAGTCGTCGTGCATCCGGACGATCCCGCGATCAAAAATCCCACGAAGTTTATCGGGCCGTTTTATCCGGCGGAAAAAGTCGAAGCGTTGCAGCATCAGCACGGTTGGATTTTAAAGGAAGACCGCGGCCGCGGCTGGCGGCGCGTCGTGCCCTCGCCGGAACCGGTGGAAATTGTCGAAAAAAGTGTCATCACAGAACTGGTGGCTAACGATCGCATTGTGATTGCCGCGGGCGGCGGCGGCATTCCGGTTTATCTCGATCGCGAAGAGCGTTTGGAAGGCATCAACGCGGTGATCGACAAAGATCTTTCCGCCGCGATTTTGGCGCGCGACATCGGCGCCGAAGAGTTGGTGGTTTTGACCGGCGTTGAAAAGGTCGCGCTTGATTATGCGAAGCC
>CAZVZZ010000224.1:0-3909 GCA_964631505.1 uncultured Cytophagia bacterium | reverse complement strand
CCTTTCTTTTCATTCCATTCGGTGAGCGGAACGACTTGAATGACGGGAACCCGTGCGTTGTAGACGTCATTGGTCACAATCACATACGGGCGTATTTTGCCGGTTTCCGATCCCCGAATGGGATCGAGGTTAACGTCGATAACCATGCCACGCTTGAGCTTATTCATTCCGGCCACTCCGAGATGGCAGTTTCGGTCAATTTCCTAAGCTCCTTGTCCTTGGCATAGATTTCCGCATACAAGTCCGCGCTCTTCATGAGCTTTTCTTGCTCAAATTCTTTTTGCAAACGATCCAGAGCCGCTCGAATGACGGAGCTTTTGTCTTTAAATCCATACTTTTTATGTTGACTCAGAAAGCGGCTCTGGGTTTCAGCGATGGTGAATTTTGCCTGTATCATCGATGGACTCCAATTTGTGGCCAAATCGCGACCCTACTTTATACCCCAATATAAGGACTCAAGCACAAATTCGCAAATAAAATCCTGGGCAATAAGCCCGCAAAGCTTGTTTGCTCACGTCGCAATATTGCCGCTGCCGGCGTCTTTCGTCTCTATCCCCAACTTCCTCATCCTCGACCACAGCGTCGAGCGATTCATGCCGAGCAATTGCGCCGCGCCGTTGGGGCCGGCGAGCACGCCGTTGGTTCTTTCGAGCGCCTGCAAAATGTGGCGGCGCTCCGCTTCTTCCAATGTTTCGAATTTTTCGTTGTAGTCCGTCATTGCGGGAGCCGCAAGAAAAATTCCGATGTGCTCCTCTTGCAAAGCGCGGCCTTGGCAGAGAATCACAGCGCGTTCGAGAATATTCGCCAGCTCGCGCACGTTGCCCGGCCAATTGTAGTGCGTGAGCTTGTCCAATGCTTTTTGATTGATGCTCGTGATACGCTTGCCGAGCCGCCGGGCAAATTCGCGCACGAAGTAATTCGCCAGCAAAGGGATGTCGGAGCTGCGCTCGCGCAGCGGCGGTATTTCGAGCGGGAAAATATTCAGGCGATAAAACAGATCCGCGCGAAACGCGCCGCGCTGGACCTGCTCCTGCAAATTGCGATTCGTCGCGGCAATCACGCGCACGTTCACTTTCAACGTTTGCGCGCCGCCCACGCGCTCGAACTCCTGCTCCTGTAAAACGCGCAAGAGTTTCACCTGCGTGTCGAGCGGCAGTTCGCCGACTTCATCGAGAAAGATCGTGCCGCGATGCGCCAGCTCGAAGCGGCCCTTCTTCTGCGCGGTCGCGCCGGTAAAAGCGCCCTTTTCATGGCCGAACAACTCGCTCTCCACCAAGCCCGCGGGTAATGCGCCGCAATTGACTTTCACCATCACCTGCTCTTTGCGGCCGCTGAGGTTGTGAATCGTGCGCGCGATCAGCTCCTTGCCCGTGCCGGTTTCGCCGAGCAGCAACACGGTGGCGTCGGTCGCGGCCACCATTTTCAAGCTCGCATAGATTTTTTGCATGGCCTCGGCAGCGCCGATGATCTCGCCGAAATTGTACTCGCTTTTGAGCGCCTCTTCGCGCAGATAGACGTTTTGCGTTTGCAGGCGCGCCATCTCTTCCTCCGCCTGCTTGCGCTCGTTGATGTCGCGCAAAATGATGGTGAAAAGGTTTTGCTGCGAGATTTCAAAGCGGGAGATCGTGGCTTCGAGCGGAAACGTTTCGCCGTCCTTGCGCTGCGCGGTCAAGCCCTCCGGCGCCCAAAGATATTGCGGCGCGGATTGCGTCGTGGCGCTTTGCATGTAGTTGGTCAAGATCGCGCGAAAGTTTTCGGAGAGAAAGGGATCGAAGCGTTTGGATTTCACCTCGGCGCTCGAGCAGCGGAAAACTTTTTCCGCGGCGGCATTGCACATCACCGCGTGCATGGTATCATCGATGATGATGATCGCGTCCATGGCTGAAGCGAAGATGCGCTGCAAGCGCGCTTCGCTCGCGCGCAAGGCCTCCGCGACTTGTTTGCGGTGCAGCGTGTTGGCGATCACTTCGCTGACGATATTGAGCAGGCGCACGTCTTCTTCCTGCCAAAGTTTTTCCGCGCGCACGGAGTCGAAGCCGATGAAGCCCTGCACCATGCCGCCCCAAATCAACGGCACGGTGAGCAGCGATTGAATGTTCTGTTCTTGCCAATGGTTCTTCTCAAACCACGCCTCCTCCGGCAGATCCGCCACGCGCGGGACGTAGAGAATCTCCCGCTGCATGGTTTTGCGCGACGCCCACGGCAGTTCGTGGAAAGCGAGGTTTTGCAGGTTGTGGATTTGAGGCGCGACGCCCTCCGCGCACCATTCGTGCGTGTTCACGGCGCGCGCGCCTTCGTCAAACAACAGAAACAAATAACTGCGCTCCACGTTTTCGACTTCACCGAGCCGGCGCAAGGCGTAGTTGATGCCGTTATCGACTTCTTCCGCAGGGAGATTGATGAAGGAGGTGGAAATTTCGCTGATGAGTTTTTCGATCTTCAGGCGTTCTTGCACCCTGGTTTCCGCTTGCCGGCGCTGCAGCGATTGCATGATGATCTCGCCCACCACGTTCAACAGCCGCATGTCTTCTTCGATCCAAACTTTTTCCGCGCGCACCGCATCAAACCCGAGCAAGCCCTTCACTCTGCCTTTATACACCAAAGGCACGGCGAGCAACGACTGAATCGCCTGCTCCTGAAGAACCGTTCGTTCCATCTCGGCTTCCGCCGGCAGTTCGGAAACGCGCGGAATGTAGACCGTTTCGCCGCGCAAGAGCCGAGGAAAAATCCACGCAAAATCGGCGACCTTCAAGTCTTGCAGGTTTTGAATCTGCGGCGTCGCCTCCGGGCCGCACCACTCGTGCGTGTTGCGCGCTTTGAGATGATCGTCGGAGAACAGAAATAAATAACTGCGATCCACGTCCACGAGTCTGCCCATTCGCTCGAGCGCATAGTTGATGCCCTCGTCGAGGTGCTCGCCCGCAAGATTGATGAAGCGCGTGGAAATGTCGCCGATCATTTGCTCGATGGCAAGACGGTCGCGCAACGCAAGCTCCGCTTTTTGGCGGACGGCAACTTCTTCTTGCAAGCTGGCGTTGACTTCGGCCAGCGTCGCAGTTCTTTCTTGCACGCGCGTTTCGAGGGCCAACGCGTGGTGTTCGATCTGTTCGCGCAATTGCGCCTGACGAATCGCCACCGCGAGGCTGTTCGCGGCTTCTTGCGCGATTTCAATGTGGGAGGAAGAAAAAGCGGCCGCCTGTTCCGCGCCCAAATTGAGCGCGCCAATCAACTCGCCTTGCGCCAACAGCGGCACGTTGATATACGAACGCACGCCTTCGCCACGCACCAATGCCAGCTCCGCGATATCGGCTAAATTTTCAATATCGGCCACGACGTTGACTTTGCCGGTATGCAGCGCCGTGCTCTCGCCAAAGGCCGTGAGCATCAGCTCCGCGCCGAGGCCCAGTTTGGTCGGGTGTTTGGCGTGCAACGCGATGATCTTGCCGATATTGTTTTCGAAATCAAACACGGCCACGCTCGCGCGTACGCACGGCACAAGCTCCTGCAAGCGCGCAATCACGGCGCTCGCGATCTCTTCCGGCGAATGCGCGGCCAGGATCGCGCGATCGATATCCTGCAAAACTTTCAGGCGTTTGTTGTATTGCTGCAGCGCGGCGGCGGCGCGTTTGCGCTCGGTCACGTCGCGCTGAATGCCGAAGTGGCCGGTGATGCGGCCTTCGGCATTATAGAAGCAAATGTAATCGCCCTCAATCGAAATCGGCGTGCCGTCAAGTTTGCGCTCGTCGGTTTCCACGTGCAGCCGCCCCGCGTCGAAAAAGCGCCGCCATATTTCGCGACCGTGCGCGAGATTGTGTTGATAAAAATCGTTGGGCGTCAGCCCGAGAAACTGCTCGCGCGTCGCGCCATATTGGGCGAGCATGGCGTCATTGACTTTGGTCACGCGCTGGT
>CAZVZZ010000223.1:0-3949 GCA_964631505.1 uncultured Cytophagia bacterium | reverse complement strand
ATGTAAAATAATGACTAATTTACGACCGGTTCGGTTCAAAAGCAAATGGTATGAAAATTATAATGGCAGAATCATGGTTCGGCAGAGTGATATAAAATTATTCTGCCAAACCATGATTCTGCCATTGCGTTATAAAACCGGCTATGAACGAATGATTTTGCAAACTTTTCGTGCTTGCCTCACGCCTGCTTATAAGCGCAGTGCGAGCGCGGCGCGGGTGGGCAGGGCGCGATAGATGGCTTTGGCGTCCTCGCGGGAAAGCTCGATTTCAATCCACAACCGGTGTTGCGGCAATTGCAAATGCAGCAGCGCGATCACGGCGTCGCGGGCTTCGTCGAAATTGCGGCGCAAGTCATACCAAAATTGCCGCATGCGTCCGGCCAATTCCGGCGGCTGCGCCTGCTCGACGGAAAGCGTGAGGTTGCGGTCAAACTGCAATGTAAACTCGGCGTCGCGGTGCTCGATGGGCAGATCTTCGCCTTTGGACTCCGCGGCTTCGATGGTGTCTTTCGGCGCCTCCTTGATGCGAATCGGCGCTTTCGGCAGCGTCGCCAGCTCTTTTTGCAAAATGAACGGCGCCGCCAGCCATTGATGCAACCGGCCCTGGCTGCGCAACCGCCGGGCGAGATCGCTGTGGCGGTAGCGGAGAATTTTGCAGCGCCGCATCGGCACGCCTTTCACTTCCAGGTTGGCGGTGCTGTCTTGCAAATCAACCACCAAACAGATGGAATCTTTTTTCGACAACTCGAGGCGGGTCAAAAAAAAAGCTTGATTTATTTCCAGGGCCGCCATTTTTTGGGCCAGCTCGCGGCGGCTGGTCAGAATTTCCGCCGGCGTTGAATCCGGCAGGGCCTCGGCGTTTTCTGCAACTGCATCGGCGGCTTTTGCCGTAAACGGGTGGTGCGCCACCGGCAGTGCGACGGTGACCACAAAAATAAACAGCGGGAAAAACAGCAACGCGAAAAGGAAAACGGCTTGCACGCCGCGCCGTTGCCGCAAGAACCAAATGCCCGGTTGCGCGAGCCACTGTAGAAAAGCTCTGCCGTAATTTTTCCGCGTCATATTTTTAGTAGATAAAAACTTTCGAGCCGATTTGGAGATTTTTATAAACCAGGCGCAAATCTTCGTCGCCGAGGCGCACGCAGCCGTGCGTCACCGGCATGCCGAGCATGCGCTTGTACAGCGTGCCGTGAATCAAATAGCCGTCGCCCAATTCCAGCGCATATTCCCCGAGCACGCCGGCCTCAAAGCGCTCGGGCGATCCCAGCGGCGGCACCGGCAGACCCTCTTCGATAAAAGCCCAGTCCGGTTTTGCCCAGACGGGGTTTACTCGTTTGCCGAGAATTTGAAACATGCCGCGCGGCGTAGTGAACATCCATTGCCGCTGCTGTTCCGCCGACCGCAACAAAACGTAGCTGCCGGTCGAGCAAACGCCCTCGTGCAGCGTCTCGTCGCCTTTCATAATTTGAATGCGATTTTGCGAGGTGTCGACGATCAAATACGGCAGGCGCGGGGTAATTTGCTTATGGCGCTTTTGCAAAGTCGCCACACGCTTTTCGAGCAGCGCCGCTTCTTTTTGCAATTTTTTGAGATCCGTGGTGCGAAGCTGCAGCGCAAATTTCGATTCCGGCAAGACCGCGAACAGCCACTCACGCAACACGGGCGCCAGCCACAGCGTGAGCATCGCCGCCAATAATCCGAAACCGAGGCCAAGCAACAGCGCTTTGGCGGCGGAAACCGGCGCGGGCGCCACCTCTGCCGTCACCGGTGGTGCAACCGATTTTTCCTCGGTCACGGAAGCGCCATCCAAGTCGGGGGCGGGACGAGGCGTTTTGTCGTCTGCGGTGCTTTGGGGATTCATGGTGAGGCCGCGGGGTGATGGTTTACGCCGTTCAGTCTTTTTTCCGGCTGCAGCGCGAGTTGCGGTTCCAGCGTGGGTTGCGCTTTCAGCGAACCGACGATGGTGACGCGCGTACCGATTTTGGCAAGCTCAAAAACCTGGTCAATCTCGGCATTGCGCAGCGCAACGCAGCCGGAAGTCCAGTTGACGCCCTTGCCGCCGTCGCCGTGAATTTCGATCAACCCGCCGATTTGGACGTGGCGCGGCAATTCGCCGCGCGCTTTGGCGGCCGCAAATTGCGCGCGATCATCATCATTGGGGTAATTAATTTCGAGCGCTTTGTAGTATTTGGTTTGGCGCAGGCTTTTCTTTTTGGTCACGTAATAATGCCCCTCGGGCGTGGCATTGTCGCCCTTTTGTTTTTTATGCCCCAGCCAGCGCGGCCCCAATTCGGCGACATACTCAAAACGTTTTTTGCCGTCAATATAAACCTGGCAGGTATGCGCCATTTTATCGACGATAATCGCCGTGGCATTATTGGCGGCGGACCAGGCAATGGTTTCAGCGGCCCACTGCTGCCATTCCGGCACTTTGGTCAGGTAGGCGCGCAAAAATTTGGTGGCGTCGTTGCCGGCGCTGCCGATCAGCGCCTCCGCCTGCCGCACCTTGTGCGCCGAGAGCCGGAAATCTTCACGATGAAAGGCGAATTGGCTTTCCAACATCAGCAGCTCGCCGGCGACAAATTTTTTGCGCAAGGGCGCGCCGACCGGCACGTGATTGAAGTGGGTTTTAAATTCGTCCACTTTTTGCCGGACAAAAGCCAGGTTCGCAATGGTAAAAAATTCCAATGAATCGCGCGTCGCGATCGCGGTTGATTCCGCGCGCTGCGCCTGCAATTTGGCCGTGCGCGCCAGATCAAACGCCTTTTGAAAATTGCGCTGAAAAAACCACCGCTGGTTTTCGCGGCTCCACAGCAGTCGCGCCTGCTCCCAGTTTTGTTCGGCGGTGCGCAAAAGCTCCGGCGCATAAATGTTGGCTTGCGCGCGGCGCGCCGTGCTCAAGGCTTTCCACGCGCGCTCGAAGATGGCCACCGGCGGCGACGCCGAAAAAATGACCAACAGCACGAATGTCACCAGCCAGAACGCCACGCCGGCGCCAAAAAATATTCCTGTCCTGCCCCACCTTTTTTTCTCCTCGCGTTCCCCGAGTTGCACCATGTCCATACGTCGTGTTTGAATCGTTGCGGTGAGTGGATAAATAGAAAACCTCGAGCCGCGACGAAGATCGAGTTGTAGTGACCTCTTGAGTTTCATCGCAGACCGAGGCTTTCTTCCCTGAAAGAAAACGCCGGGGTTATCGGGTCAGCTTCATTTTCTTGCTGATGGCGTCTTCCAATTCCTGCTTCAGGCTGTTGACTTTTTCCGACGCGGCTTTGACCTTGTCGCGCGCGCCGAGAAAATCGCCGGAGGTCAACGCGCTGCCGGCATCGGCAATGGCGGTTTCCGCGGTGGCCAATTCGGCTTGCATTTGCTCCAGCACCTCTTTGCCTTCTTTGCCTTTCGGGGCTTTCGCAAACAATTTTTTAACTTCATCAACCGCCGTTTGTGCCGCGGTCATCAGACCTTCGGCCTCGGCTTTCACTTCGTCTTTTTTGGCGGCGACGCCGTCTTTGGCGGAATTGGCCGCGGTCAGCGCCGCATTCAGCAACGCGGTGGCGCGATCATAGTTGCGCGTCAAGGCAAATTTGGAATTTTGCGCCTCAATTTCAGCCATCGCCGCATTCAAGGAATCTTGCGCGGCATTGAACATCTCGGGCAGATAACGGTCCGCGCCCTCAGCGCGCGCCGCGTCAACCGCCGCCTTCGCCGAATCCACGACCTCCTGCGGAACTTTCGCGCAGCCGGCCATCAAGGCGAGGGTGAATAGCAAAGCCACAACTGTCAAGAACGTCTTACCTCTCATAAATGAACCTCCTTAAGGGTTATTGGGGTAGCGCTTTCCGAGCTGACCAGGGGCGCACCCGCTTCTATTAAATTAATTCTGGTGGCAAAAAAAAAGCACAGCCGAATTTCGACCATGCCCTGTCACTTCCTTTGCAAGACTTCGTCC
>CAZVZZ010000222.1:0-3989 GCA_964631505.1 uncultured Cytophagia bacterium | reverse complement strand
ATCGTGGTCGGCGAGCCGACGGGTATCAGCTTGAAAAGCTGGCAAAGCCGCACTACCGCGCTGGATGTGGCGCTGGCGTGGTCGTTTGCGGGCAATGATTTCGTGCAACTGCACGGCGATTATCTCTCCCACAATTTTTCCCTTTTGAAAGTCGAGCAGGGGCAATTGCCTTTTTATTACGGCATCGGCGGCCGCCTCAAGCTCATTAATCTCGACGATAAAAAAAACGGCGATAATAAAACGCGGATCGGCGTGCGCCTGCCTTTCGGGCTGGCGTATTTATTTGAGAAAGTGACGCTCGATCTTTTTGTTGAAGCCGTGCCAATTTTGGATTTGGTGCCGGAAACCGAATTTGATTTGAATGCCGCCATCGGCGTGCGTTATTTCTTTTCCAGATAATCGGCATTTCTTGCACAGTTTATTCAACCAGGAATAATTGCTCCGTCCCCATGGGCGGTTTCACATTCTAACCTAAGGAAGGAAAATCAATGTTGTTTAAATCAGCGGTAGTCGTTCTACTTATTGGCCTGGCAGCTTGCCAGGGAAATCAGGAGAAAGAATTGAAACTTGAAACACAGCAGCAGAAAGTCAGTTACAGCATCGGCATGGATATTGGGAAAAATCTCAAACAAAACGAAATCGATATCGAGATGGAGGCGCTGGCGCGCGGCATCAAAGACGCCCTGGCGGACAGCAGCACCAAACCGCTGTTGACCGCGGCGCAAATCGAAGAAACCATGCAGCAGTTTCAGCAAGACATGATGGCCAAACAAAACGAGAAAACGAATGCCATGTCCAGCAAGAATAAAAGCGCCGGTGACGCATTTCTGGCGGAGAACGCAAAAAAAGAGGGCGTGGTCGTTCTGCCGAGCGGTTTGCAATATAAAATTATCAAAGCCGGCAACGGCCCGAAACCGAAAGCCACCGATGAAGTGACGACGCATTATCGCGGCACGCTGATCGACGGCACCGAGTTTGACAGCTCTTACAAACGCGGCCAACCAACCAGCTTTCCGGTCAATGGCGTGATCTCCGGTTGGACCGAAGCGTTGCAGCTCATGCCGGTCGGCTCGAAATGGCAATTGTTTATTCCCTCCAACCTCGCCTACGGCGAGCGCGGCGCCGGCGGCACCATCGGCCCCAATTCCACTTTGATTTTTGATATTGAGTTGTTGGCGATTAAATAACGGCATCGACAGTTTTCCCTCGTTGTACCATCGCAACAAAAAATTTACCGTCCCGCCGCCGCGAGCCGCGGGACGGTAAGCTTCCCTCTATATGCACGGTTTAAGAACCTATGAAAACCTCAAACGACTTTATCCGGCAAGAAAGCAGGCGCAGCTTGCTTTCTTATGCAATTTTGGCGCTGACCGTTTTGTGCTGGTTTCCTGACGGCCGGGCGCGCTTAAGCGAACCTCCGGCGGCTTCCATGAAAAAAACAACGCGGCTTGCAGCGCAGGAAGAGGCAAGCCTGAATCAATTTTATTCGAATAAACCCTTGGGTTGCCGGCGCGAAGGGCAAAATTTCGCTTTTCGCCTTTTTGCGCCGCGCGCGACCGGCGTGCGACTCGCGATTTTTGACCGACCTGACGCCGATGCCAAACGCGAATTTTCCATGCAGCGCGACGCCGACGGCGTCTGGGAATTTTTTTCCGCAGAAAATTTAACCGGAAAATTTTACGGCTATCGCGTTAGCGGCCCGCATGGTGCCGGCGAAATCTTCAACGATCGGATCGTGATTGCCGATCCCTATGCGCGCGCCGTCGCGACGAAAAATCATTACTCGCATCCGGCCCGGTCGCTGATTCTGCCGGAGGATAATTTTGATTGGGAAGGCGACACCTTTCTCAACATTCCGATGGAAGATTTGATCATCTACGAAATGCATGCGCGCGACATGACGGCGCATCCATCTTCCGGCGTCGCGCCGGAACTGCGCGGCACGTATCGCGGGCTTATTCAAACCGGCCGCAAAGGCGGCCTCGATTATATCAAATCTCTCGGCGTCAATGCGGTGGAATTTCTCCCCATCCATGATTTCGGCCAGATTGAGCCAACGCCGCAAGAGAATGCCGCGGCCAACAATGTTTACGCGCGCAATCATTGGGGCTATATGACAAGCTATTTTTTTGCGCCGGAAAGTTACTACGCCACGAACGGCACGATGGCGTCCGGCCAATGGAACGGCGTCGATGGCCGGCAGGTGCGCGAATTTAAAGACGTGGTGAAAAGCTTTCACCGCGCCGGCATCGCGGTGTTGCTGGACGTCGTGTACAATCACGTTTCCGAATACGATCAAAATCCTTTCAAGCTCATCGACAAAAAATATTATTTCAGCCTGGATGCGCAGGGAAATTTTTTGAGCAAAAGCGGCTGCGGCAACGATTTCCAAACCGAACGGCCGATGGCGCGCCGGCTGATTTTGGACAGTGTCGAATATTGGATGCGGGAATACCACATTGACGGTTTCCGCTTCGATCTTGCCGCGCTGCTCGATTGGGAAACCTGCGAGGCGATTTTAAAACGGGCGCGTGCAATCAATCCGCATGCGATCATTATTGCCGAACCGTGGGGCGGCGGCGGTTACACGCCCGCCGAACATTCGCAACACGGTTGGGCCGCATGGAACGATCAGATTCGCAACGGCGTCAAAGGCTGGCGGCCGACCGGCGAAGGCGATCAAGGTTTTATTTTCGGCAAATGGAAAAACGGCACGACCATGACGCACCTGCGCAGCTACATCACCGGCACGCTGAAAGAAGATGGCGGGCTGTTTCAACAAAAATCGCACGCGGTGAATTATCTCGAATCGCACGATGATCACACGCTCGGCGATTTTATCCGCATTGCCAGCGGCGAAGTGGGCGAAGATCAAAAAATTACCGACCTCGACGCCAACGCGCGCCTCTCGGCGGTACAAATGCAAATGAACAAATTGGCGGCGCTTTTTCTCTTCACCAGCCAGGGCGCGACGATGCTTCACGCCGGCCAGGAGTTTGCGCGCAGCAAGGTGATTGCGAAAACCAATATCGTCGATGCACACGCCGGCCAAATTGATCACAACAGTTATAACAAAGATAACGAAACCAACTGGATCAACTATCGGCATGTTGAAATGAATCGCGAGCTGTTGGATTATTATCGCGGTTTGATCGCGTTGCGCCGCAGCCATCGCGCTTTTCGTTGGAGCGAGAAACAGGATGTCGAACTATTAACGAGCGTCGGTGAGTTCTCATTGGGCTATCTTCTGCATCATGCCTCGAGCGGCGACACGTACGATTTTGCCGTGCTCATGAATGGCGATCCGCAAGAACCAGCGCTGTTTACGGTGCCAACCGGTAATTGGGAAATTGTGGTGAATGCGCAACAAGCAGGCACGGTCGCTTTGGGGAAATCTCCGGGAGGCAGTTTCGTTGTCAAACCAACGAGCGGCGTGGTGATGCGGCGAAAGCTGTAGTATCGAAACACTCAAAATCCTGAAAGTTTTTATGGCAGCAAAATTTTTCGGCACCATGATTTGCAACGCTTTGATTGTTCTGCCGGCAAATTATTCTGCCCAAAATTTTTTCTATTTTTCACTCAATTTTCACGGAGCATTGATTAACAGGAGATTCCGGCATGATCGACGACATTAAAAAACTCAGCCAGAAATACGAATCCGAATGCGCGCAATTTTTGTGCGATCTCATTGCGGCGAAATCGATGAGCAGCCAGGAGGAGAACGTCATCAACGTCATCCGCAAAAAGATGGAGCACTTTCATTACGATGAAATTACCGTTGATCCGATGGGCAATTTGCTTGGCCGCATTGGCAGCGGCAAAACCGTGATCGCACTGGATGCGCACGTTGACACCGTCGATGTCGGCAACGCGAGCTTGTGGAAAACCGATCCATTCAAAGGCGTGATCAAAGACGGCGTCATTTACGGCCGCGGCGCTTCGGATATGAAAGGCGCAGTGGCGTCGATCGTGTTTGCCGGGCGCATCGT
>CAZVZZ010000221.1:1959-4042 GCA_964631505.1 uncultured Cytophagia bacterium | reverse complement strand
TTTGCTCTGTTTTCTCCTGTTAATCTTTTTGGCTGCGCCCGTTGGGTTGCGGCTTGTCCACGTTGGGCTAACATACTCGAATTTGAATAAGTGCTGAAAGACTTTTGATCAAAAAAGCCCGCAGATTGAAGAACCCCGCGGATGAAATTTTTAATCAGTGGAATTCTTCAATCCGCGGGCAGTTTAAAATTTTAGCTTGATTTAAATTTTGCGTAGCTTTGTGCAGATGCCATCGAGGCAATAAAACATTTCTTTTTCCCCATGTTGTTCCGAATTTTGCGAGAATCCTTTTTTCGCGGCAAACGCCGCAAGCTGATTGCGGTGACGGCGATTGCGTTGGGCACCGGCATCGCCACCGGCCTGTTCAGTGTGGCGCTCAACAGCGGCGATAAAATCAACCGCGAGCTGAAGCGTTACGGCGCGAACCTCATCGTGCTGCCGCAGGAAGATTCCCTGCCGCTCGAAGTTGCCGGTTTCGATTATTCCGCGCTGCTTGCCAACGGCTATTTGCAGGAAGCGGACTTGCCGCGCCTGAAAGCGACGTTCTGGCGGCACAACATTGTCGGCTTCGTGCCGGAATTACCCGCGCGCGTCGAGTTACGCACGGCGACGACGCAACAACCGGTGACGCTGATCGGAACGTGGTTTGATCGCGCCTTGCCGGTGCAAGATCAGCCGGATTTTCGCACCGGCGTGCGGCACGTGGTGAGTTACTGGCAGGTTGAGGGCGCGTGGATCAGCGATGCTGCCGAACGCGAGGTGATGATCGGCAACGCGCTGGCGCGCCGGTTGAATTTGAGCGCCGGCGACTCACTTACGCTGGCCGTGGCGCAACGCTTGGAAAATTTTTTCATTCGCGGGCTCATCATCACCGGCGGCCCGGAAGAACAGCAGCTTTTTGCGCCGCTCGCCGTCGTGCAGCGACTCGTCAATCAACCCGGAAAAATAAAAAAAATTTTAGTTAGTGCCTTGACGAATCCGGAGGACGATTTTGCGCGTCAACCCATTGCGCAAATGACGCGGGAAGAATATGATCGCTGGTATTGCACGCCGTATGTTAGCTCAATCGCCTTGCAGCTTCGCGAAGCGATTCCCGGCGCCGAAACGCGTATCGTGCGCCAGGTCGCCGAGGGGGAAGGCGCGCTGCTGCGCAAAACTTCGCTGCTGATGTTTCTCATTGCGCTGGCGATTTTTTGCACGTCGATTCTCGGCGTCACCAGCACCATGACCACCACGGTGCTGGAGCGCCGCAAAGAAGTCGGCTTGTTTCGCGCCCTCGGCGCCGAAGCCCGCCAAATTTCCAGCGTGTTTATTGGCGAAGCGCTGATCATGGGCCTCATTGGCGGCCTTGCCGGCTGCGGCCTCGGCCATTTGCTTGCCCGGCAAATCTCGCTACAAATCTTCGGCGACCCGCTGCAATACAATCCTTTGTCATTGCCCATCGCCGTCGTCATCGCCGTTTTCATCGCATTGCTCGGCAGCTTCTTTCCGCTGCGCAAAGCGCTAACCATCGATCCGATTGTCACCTTGCACAGCGCTTAAGGAGTGCAAAGCTTTATCTTGGCGCGGCCTCGGTGTTTTAATCTTTTTCTCATTTTTTCGGTTTATCTTTTTTTAATTTTTATCTGTGTTCAGCCGAATATTATTAAAATCCCTGCGCAACCGCGACAGCCGGCAATGGGTTGCGTTTCTCGCCGTCGCCGTTGCGGCCTCGGTTGCGGCGACGCTGTTGACCATCCGCGCCGATACCGGCGCGAAAATAAACTCCGAATTGCGAGCCTTTGGCGCCAATTTGATACTCAACCCGGCCACCACGAGCGCGTCGAAAACGTTTTCCGTCAGCGCCATGCAACAACTGCCGTGGCCGGTTTCACGCGATACACTCCGCGGCCTGGCGCCGGTGCTGTATGGCGTGCTGCAGCACGTTAGTCATGATTCATCCACCCGCCCGCTCGTCGCCCTGGGCACGGATTTGACGGCAATGCGCCAGGTCAATTCGTTTTGGAATATTACGCCGCCGGTGAGCCAATTAAATGAAAATGAAATTCTCCTCGGACAATCCGCCGCGCGCAAATTGAATCTC
>CAZVZZ010000221.1:0-1859 GCA_964631505.1 uncultured Cytophagia bacterium | reverse complement strand
GAAATTCAAGCGCAGCCGATTCGAAAAATTGCGCGATCCGAAGCGCACATTTTGCAAATTTTAACGTTGCTGATGTCCATCGTCTCCGCATTTACCGTCGTCGTTGCCACGCTTTGTCTCGGCGCCACGATGACGGCGCTGGTCGTCGAGCGCCAGCAGGAAGTCGGCATCATGAAAGCCCTTGGCGCGGAAAATCGCCACGTCGCGCGTCTCGTCGCCGCGGAACTGCTGCTGCTTGGTTTGGGCGGCGGCTTCGCCGGTTACTGGCTTGGCATCCTTTTCGCCGAAATTATCAGCAAAAATGTTTTTAATACGTATGCGGCATTGCGGCTGGAAATATTGCCGGCGGTTTTAATTTTATCGTTGGGCATTTCACTCGTGGCCGCAATTTTCCCCTTGCGGCGCGCCTTGCAAATCGAGCCAACGGTGGCACTGCGAGGAGAATAGAAGGATACAAAGTATTGCCGGAGCAACTTCAGGATGCCGGCAAAAATCAAAAGGGCATGATGATCATTACCGCAAAACAGGCAAAGAATTTGACGTTTAACAGCCAACGGGTGCCAAGCGTCAGCCTTGAAAATATTTCCAAAAAATACAAAAATATTTTTGCGCTCAGAGATATTTCGTTGACGATCGAAAAAAATGAATGGATCGCCGTAATGGGCCCGTCCGGCTCCGGCAAATCGACGCTGCTCAATATTATCGGCGGCCTCGATACGCCGACGGCGGGCAAGGTGATCGTCGCCGGCGAGGATATTTCCAAACTCTCGTCCAAACAACTCGCCGCCTATCGCCGTGAAAAAGCCGGTTTTGTTTTTCAGCAATTTTATCTTGTGCCGTATTTGACCGCGCTGGAAAACGTGATGCTGGCGCAATACTTTCACAGCATGACGGACGAACAGGAGGCCGTGACGGCGCTCGAACGCGTCGGGCTGGGTGACCGGTTGCAGCATCTGCCGTCCGAACTTTCCGGCGGCGAGCAACAGCGCGTGTGCATCGCGCGCGCGCTGATCAATCATCCGCAGCTTATTCTCGCCGACGAGCCGACCGGCAATCTGGACGCGGCGAATGAGCGCATCGTGTTAGAATTGCTGACGCAGTTGCACCAGGAAGGCCACACGATCATCATTGTCACGCATGCGCCGCACATCGGCGAACGCGCGCAAAAAATCATTCGGCTGGCGCACGGCCATCTTGCTGACGTGCAGCTTTCAGCGGCCTGTCAGTTTTGTAAGATATGAAAACCGTTTTCACTTTAATTTTTCTGGCGTCGCCGGCATTTGCGCAAGTTTTCAGCACCCAACAACAGGCGCTGCAACGGGCGTTTCCGCCGCCGCAAACCATCGAACGCCGCACGCTGTTTTTGGACGACCGGCAAGTCGAGGCCATTCAAAAACTCGCGCGCGCCAAGCTGGGCTCGAAAATTATTTCTTACTATTGCGGCGGGCGCGACGGCAAAATCAGCGGCTACGCGTTTTTCGCCGCGGAAGTTGTTCGCACGAAAGAGGCGGTTTACCTGACGGTGATCGATCCCGACAGCAGCATTCGTGCGGTGGAAATTCTCGCCTTTGCGGAGCCGGCGGATTATTTGCCAACGCCGCGCTGGTTCGATCTGTTTCGCGGCAAAGAACTGACCGACAATCTTTGGCCGAAACGCGATATTCACAACGTCACCGGCGCTACCTTAACCACGCAAACGATTACCCTCGGCGCCCGCAAAATGCTGGCGGTCTTTCAAGTCGCCGTCCCGAAAAACCCGACGCCGATAAAAAATTAAAAATTACGTTTTACCTTTTACGTTTTAGTTTTTACGTTTCAGTTTCACGGAGCACGTTCATGAAGTACATGCAGTACGGGGG
>CAZVZZ010000220.1:0-4054 GCA_964631505.1 uncultured Cytophagia bacterium | reverse complement strand
CTGAAAATCGTTCTCGATGCGGCGCGCATCATGCAATTGCAAAAACTGGTGCGTGAAGTTCCCGTCGCCGACAACGTGGTTGATTTTGCCGTCAACCTCGCACGCCAAACCCGGCCGAATGAAAGCGGCGTGCCGCAGTTCATCAAAGATTGGATCAGTTGGGGCGCCGGACCGCGTGCTTCGCAATATCTCGTGCTCGGCGCCAAAACCCGCGCCATCCTCGACGGCCGCCCGACCCCGGACATCGACGACGTGCGCGCCGTGGCCACGCCGGTGCTGCGCCATCGTCTCGTGCCGAATTTCAACGCCGATGCCGAGGGCATCGATGCAGTGAAGATTGTGGAGCGGTTGTTGAATGCGGGCAGATAAAATCGAGCCAAACAAATTTTGCAATCGGCCAACTGAAGTTAGCGTTAAAACAATACATGTCCACCGAGCCTCTCTATCGCAAATACCTCCACCCCGCCACCATCTCGCGCCTTGCCAACATGCATCTGCGCGCGCGGTTGGTAGTGGAAGGTTTCATCACCGGCTTGCACCGCAGCCCGTATCACGGCTTCAGCGTCGAGTTCGCCGAGCATCGGCAGTACATGCCCGGCGACGAGATTCGCCACGTCGATTGGAAAGTTTACGGCAAAACCGATCGTTATTACGTGAAACAATTTGAAGAAGAGACGAATCTCAAAGGCTACATTCTGATCGATCAATCGGCGTCGATGGGCATCGTCGATGCCGGCAAGGTGAGTAAATTCGCTTATGCGAGTTATCTCGCGGCGGCGCTGAGTTATTTGATGATTCATCAGCGTGACGCTGCCGGCATGATGCTCTTTAGTGAAAAGATCAACCGTTATTTGCCGCCCAAATCCGTGCAGAGTTATTTAACGCCGCTGTTGGGTGAATTGGAAAACGCCCAACCCGCGGGCACGGCCAATTGGACCACGTCGCTGCATCAAATCGCCGAGCAAATCAAGCGGCGCGGCTTGATCATCATTCTGTCTGATTTTTTGCCGCGGGATTTAGATCACGAGCCGGCGCAAATGCTGGCGGGTCTCAAACATTTCCGGCATCGCAAGCACGAGGTGCTGGTTTTTCAAATTCTCGATCCGCGCGATTATCAGTTCACTTTCCGCGAGGACGTGATTTTTCAGGACGCCGAATCCGGCATGCAGTTGCCCACCCAGCCGCATCATCTGCGCGCCGCCGTGCAAAAAGAAATTGACGATTATCTCACCTGGTTCAAGCGCCAATGCCGTGAAAATCAAATCGACTATAAGTTGCTCGATACCGCCACGGATTTTGATCAAGCGTTGATGCAATATTTGCTCAAGCGCAAACGGCTGGTGGGATAAAGCAAGCTGTCAATTGAGGCGATAGGTCATTCTATCTTTCGAGTGAATAGAAATTCCCGATGGAAATTTTCCTGCTGTGGTTTGCGGGCACGTTGATCCTGCTCGCCGGATATCTCGCCTGGCTGTGGTGGCGCCCCCGCCTGCCATTTATTAAAAGCCAGAACAAGAAATCCGGGCATTTTCAGGTCCGGCTCACGATTCTCTTTCTTCTTTTCACGCTGGTTCCGGCCGTGCCTTTGATTTTTCTGGTCAGCTCCCTGTACACGGGCAGCATGGAAATTTTATTGATGCCTAAAATGCAGGAATCGCTGCAACTGGGGCTGGACGCGATCAAGTTTCAGCTTGAAGAACGCGGGCGCTTGTTCGAGCAGGCGGCGCGTCGTGCGCCGCTGACGCCCGAGCTGCTGGCGCAATGGCAAATTGATTACTGCATGCTCTGGCAGCGCCAAAATACGCAAATCCAGCTTCTTGCTGTAGTCGGCGCCAATCGGGGCAGCCAGCAGCGCGGGCTTGCTTTTGGCGCCGATCAAATCAGTGAAGTGTGGGGCCAGACCGGCAGCCAATTGCAGAGTCCAAAACCTCGGACTGCCACCGGCGATTCAACGCCATTGGTTTCCTGCGAAGTTTGGGTGCCGCATTTTTCCAATGCGGTGCAACCAAGCGGCGCGCCCGCCGGCATCGCGGAGATGCTGCTCATCAGCTTTCCAATTGATCCTTATCTGTTGCAAACGAAACAGAAAATTGCCGAGGCGGCGCGGGTTTATAATACACTGGCGTTGATGAAAGAGCGGTTTCTGCGCGATAAGATTTTGTGGAGCGGCGCCGCGTTGCTGGTGGCGCTGCTCAGCGCTTTTTCCATTTATGCCGCGCGACGATTCTCGCAAAATTTGAGCGGCCCGCTCGAGCAACTGACGGCAACAATGGGCGCGGTGGCCGGCGGCAACTTGCAGGTACGCGCGAATATTCCGGCGCGCGATGAGATCGGCGTGCTGGTGCGCTCGTTCAATCAAATGATCGGCGATTTGCAAACCAGCCGCGAGCAATTGCTGGCCGCCGAACGGGTGGCGGCGTGGCGCGAGGTGGCGCGGCAGGTTTCACATGAAATTAAAAACCCCCTGACGGCGTTGCAGGTGGCGATGTTTCGCCTGCGGCAAAGATTTAGCGCCGTGAATGCGGAGCGCCAGGATGCCGCCGTCATCAACGAGTCCTTTCAAAGCATTGAGGCGGAATTGACGGGATTGCGCCGTCTCGCCGAGGAGTTTTCCGAGTTTGCGCGTCTGCCGAAGGCCACCCCGGCGCCGGAGCAGTTGAACGACCTCATCGAAATAACGGCGCAGTTATATGGTTCCGAACGGCTGCAGATTGATCTTGACCTCGCGCCGGACCTGCCGAAGCGCCCGCTGGATCGCGAGCAAATCAAACGCCTCCTCAACAATCTTCTGAAAAACGCCGTCGAAGCCGTTTTGAATCGACGTTGCGAAGTGCATATTTCAACGCGACCGCAGAACGAACGGGTGTTGCTGGAAATTGCCGACAACGGGCCGGGCCTTTCCGAGGCTTCACGCGAAAATCTTTTTAAAATGAATTTTACCACCAAACGCGAAGGCTCCGGCCTCGGCCTGGTGATGGTGAAGCGCATCGTTGAGGAACACGGCGGCAGCATTGAAGTGGAAAGCGAGATTGGAAAGGGAACGCGGTTTCGGATCGTGTTGTGAAAGGCATAATCCCGGTGAAACTGAGGATGTTTTCATCTGTGAAATTTCTTCGCTTTTAGAAGTTATACTGAATTTGCGTTTTGATTTTTATGGGGTGGAAGTTTCGTTTTTATCTGGATTCACTTCCGGCGGCAGGGGCTCGTCTGCAATTTTATCTTCCGCCTCCCACTCTTTCACCCTTTTCCTCGTCCGCCAGCGGGTCACCAAAAAACCGGCGCTGAGCAGCAGCAAAATAATGCCGCCGAACAAAAAAGAATCGTCCAACAAAAAATACCAGCGAAAGTGGTGGCGTAAATAATCGAAATACGCCGTTTCAAAATCCCACAAATCTTCGGCGAAGGCGGCTTGAAACGCCAGTCGCGGTTCGGGTTGCGCCGCGAGCGCGCGGGCGAATTGGGTGATGGCGTGTTGGCCGAAGCGCTGCGTCATGAACTTCACGGCCTGATAACTCTCGGCGTAGGCCAGCGCCGCGCGCACATTGGGAAACGACAGCAGATCGTCGATTTCTTCAAAATCAACCAGCGACTGCGTGAGCAGCGCGCGGGAGATCAAGACGGGATCGGCGGGACGGGCTTCGTTGGAAAGCAGGATGGCGGCGCCTTCGCTGAACCAGCGCGGCAGCGAATGCGGCAGGGCCAATTCTGCCAAACACAAATGCGCCAGCTCGTGCGTCACTGTCGCCGGCACCAGCTCGCGCGCGTTGCTGGCTCCAGGGGTCTTCAAGTAAATTCGCCAAAGCGCCGTGTTGGCCGCGGCTTCGCCCCAATGCGGCACGCCGCCACCGGTCATGCGATCGAAAACATATTGCGTCGGGCAAAGATAAACCGTGATCGCCCGCCGCGGTTGGAAAGCGAGCCGTTGCGCGAGCCGTTGCTGTTGTTGCTGCAATTCATCGAGCACGCGCAGCGCGAGCGCATGATCGGCTTCGCGATAAGCCATGACAAAATTGAGCGTGCTGTGGTAATGCCATTCGATGCCGGCAGGGTATTG
>CAZVZZ010000219.1:0-4106 GCA_964631505.1 uncultured Cytophagia bacterium | reverse complement strand
AATCGTTGCTTTCTTTGCACACATTTTACTTGTAAGAGGCCTAACTTTTATCGGCCAATGGCCTAAAGGGATTATGACGAACTCACTTCCACGACAACACGCGCAAGCGCGGATTATCGGACGCATAATTCGAAACCAATTCGTGCAAAAATTGCGGCTTGTGCCGAACGTAAATCGGGTAACCCTTGCCGTCGATATCGCCCCAGGTGACAATGCCGCCCTGAACCTGGCTGCTGGCGTTTTCGCGATTATAAATTTGCGACGACGGGTTGGGCAGATAAAGCACGCCACGCACTTTAGCGTTGGCGTTCAGCAACACATCGCCTTCGACAATGAAAATGCCGTAAACCGTGCGGCCATCCCGAATGTGCAAATCGCCGTTGACATGAATGACGTTGGCCTGCGGAGAAGCCGACGTCGAATCATGATAAAAGCTGCCGTTGGGGAACCCGTGTTCGGGATGAAAATGCGATTCCCACTCTTCGTAGCAGACGTGACCTTGCGCCGCGGCCTCGCCGACCAATGCGGCTTTGTCGATTTTCGGCATGAACGGTGCATCCTTCATCAGCAGATTCGAATTGGGATTTCCAAGCGAATCCTGGGGGGTTACGCTCTTCACTGTGTCTTTCGCCCACACCGCAAACTCTTGAAACTGTCGCGTAAAAACGGTGACCTCGGCATTATTGACCGCGTCGGCGTTGCCGCCATTGGAAAGAATCCGGAGTTTGTATGGCCCCAGCGCCGCATCGGCATTCTGATCTTGCACGGACACCGAAAAGACATTGCCGTCAATCGCGAGATTGGCAAAACCCGTGCGCCAGTTGGGATTGAGATAAAGCTCATTCAACGCCATATAGGCGCCGCTGGCCGCCGCGTTATTTGCGGTATAGCCGCTAAAGCGATCGGCCATGCGATCAACCGATTCAACAAGACGCTGATCCTTGCCCCGCGCCAAAATTCCATACGAGGCGGCAAAACCAACGAGCAAAATCAAGAGTCCTTTTCCCATATCGCGATCATCCGTTGATTGATTGAAACGACCAGCACATTAATTTTTATTTCCACGACAACACGCGCAACGGTGGATTGTCCTCAGCGTAATTATTGACAAACGCATTCCAATAGTTCGGATTGCGTTTAACGGTAATTTGATAACCGTTGCCATGTACGGCGCCCCAGGTTACAATGCCTCCATTCACCTCGGTTTCTCCGATGTGCTCGCCATAATTGATGATGGAAGACGAAGCATTGGGCAAATACAAAATGCCTTTAATGGTTGCGCCTCTCCGCATGACCACATTGCCGTCGACCACATATATTCCATAAATCTTACAGTCGGTTCCGACCCGTAAATTACCGGTCACATAAATAACGTTCGGTATCGTTCCCCAGTCATAAAAACTGCCATTCGGAAAATTATCGCTGGGCGTAAAAGTTGAACCGGTATATTTGCGTCCGCGAATTTCAGCATATCTAATCAGCGCCGCCTTGTCGATTTTCGGCATAAACGGCGCCTTTTCCATCGCCAGCGCCGAATTGGTGACGCCGTTGGAGTCTTGCGCGGTTACGTAACGCAGCGAGTCTTTCGCCCAAACCGCGAACTCCTGAAAACGCCGCGTGAACACGGTTACCTCAGATTGCTTCGCCCCGTCCACATTGCCGCCGTTGGCAACAATGCGAAGCTTGTAGGGTCCCAGCCCGGCATCCTGATTCTGGTCTTGCACCGACACCGAAAACGTATTGCCGCTCAGCGTGAGCTGGCTGAATCCGGCGCGCCAGTTGGGGTTGAGATAAAGCTGATTCAACGCCATATACGCGCCGCTGGCCGAGGCGTTCGTCGCCGTGTAGCCGCCGAAACGATCGACCATGCGATCGACCGCTTCGACATAACGCCGGTTTTTGCTCTGCGCTAAAATCCCGTACGAGGCCGCAAAACCGACGATGATAATTAAAAGTCCTTTGCCCATAACACACAGTCAACCGCAGATTGAGAAATAACACCGAGTTTAATCAATACACCACCAAGCTGGTTGGCGTAATGCGTTTCTGCCAAACAAAGCGCGGATATTTATTGTCATAGCCAAAAGCGCTTTCCAGCGTCAGGCTCACCACAACCGTTTTGATGGCGGCCGGCGTCGCGGCAATGTTGCCGCCCGCGTCATAATACGTGAGGCGAAAACTTCTCACCCCGGTGGCAACCGTGTCCGGCGTGCCGCCGTTCGTTTGCCGCAACAACAGCCGGTCATAGGGATTGGGCGTCATCGCCGCGGCGCTGACGTTGCTCAGATAGTATCGCATCGTTTCGAGCACGCCGTTGCCGTCGCTGTCCAAGCGATAACGCAAATCCGTCGAATCCGCCTGGGTGACGGCCGCGACGGTCGGATCATTCATGCCGGCGCCGATGCGCGAAAAATCATATTCCACCAGGGTGGTGACGCCGTCGAGATTGTTGTATGTCATGGTCTCGATCGTATTCATGTATAAATCACGCGTGACGTCGCTTTGAAATTGCTGAAACGATATCAAAATCAACCCCCCGATAATAATGCTGCCAATTAACGCTATCCAGGATCCCATGATTGACGTCCTTGTTAAAACGTTATTGTGTAAAACGTGGCGCGCCCAAAGGCCTTTTCGCCAGCCGCGCCGCTCACATGTTTACGCCGTAATAACTGAAAATCTGTTTCACCGTGACCGTATGCGGCAGCCAACTGCTGGAAACCGTGACCGTCATGCGCTTTAAAAACGTGTTCGTGTTCACCGCCGAATCCGGATTTGCCGCGCTCACATAATGCACTTTAATATTCACGGCAAAAGGAACGCCGTTCGTTGAATCCGGGTTGATGTTGGTGCCGGTGACGTAAAGCGTTTGATTGAAATTATGATAATCATCGACGTCATTATAAGCCGGATACGTTTCCCAGTTGCCGCGGCCGAGGTTGTTCCACGGGGTAAAACTGCCCGGCATGGTGGCGGGATCGATCATTCCCACCTGCGCGTCGAATTTTTTTGATTTCGCCTCGTCGATAAACTGTTGCGCGATCGCCGTCGCCGTGTGCGTCAGCTCCATTCGTTGCAGCGTTTCGCTGCCTTCGACATTGTTGGAGTTGATCTGGATAACCAGCAGCGTCAATAAAATGCTGCTGACCATGACGAGAAATAAGTTTTGATAGCCCATGATTGGTCTCGTGTTCAGTATCCAGTTTTCAGTATTCAGTATCCAGTGTTCAGACGAGTCATTATTTAAACTGAATACTGAACACTGAATACTGAATACTGCTTACAACTTACTGCCCTCATTCCACCGTCGCCGCTACCACTTCCTCAATCGTTGTAGAGCCGGATTTGATGCGCTCGCGGCCCGAAGCGCGCAGCGTCAACATGCCGTTGCGGATGGCTTCCTGCCGGATCAAATCTTCGTCGATATTCCGCGCATTTTTCAGGATAATCTGCCGGATTTCCGGCGTGAACAGCAGCGCTTCGGTGATGCACTGGCGGCCGCGATAACCGGCGTAACATTTGTCGCAACCGGCTTGCTGATAAAAAACGGTGTTGCGAATCTCGTGATCGGTGAAACCAACGTAACGCGCCATATCGAGATCGAGGTTGCGAACGGGTTTCTTGCAATGCTCGCACAGCTTGCGCACGAGCCGCTGCGCCATAATCAAGCTGATGGCGTTGGAGATCAAGAACGGCTCGACGCCGAGCATGTACAGACGCGAGATCGCGCTGGGCGCATCGTTGGTGTGCAGCGTGGAAAACGTGATATGGCCGGTATTCGCCAGGCTCACGGCAATTTCCGCGGATTTCAAATCGCGCATTTCGCCGACCATCACGATGTCCGGATCGTGCCGCAGAATCGAGCGCAGCGCCTGATCAAAATTCAACTTGGGGCCGAGCTTCACCTGGCGCGCGCCGCGAATCATATATTCCACCGGCTCTTCCACCGTCACGACGTTCTTGCTCGGATCCATGATGCGGCACAAAGCCGCCACCAAAGTCGTGCTTTTGCCGCTGCCGGTCGGGCCGGTGACGATGATCACGCCCTGCGGCTTGTGAATCGCCGTTTCAAAATCGCGTTGCGCCTGTTCCTGCAAACCGAGCAG
>CAZVZZ010000218.1:0-4113 GCA_964631505.1 uncultured Cytophagia bacterium | reverse complement strand
TTTTGTAAGGAGGTGAAAACCGATTGAGACTGTATGAAACCACCGTCGTGATTGATTCCATGTTGAAAGCGGACGAAGTTCGCATTCAAAACGATAAAATCGTCAATTTTATTTCCAATCATGGCGGCAACATCGTTAAAGTCGAAGACTGGGGCAAACGGCGTTTGGCTTATGAGATCAAGCGCAAGCAATACGGCTATTATTTGAACGTGCGGTTCAGCGGCCCGGAGGCGTTGCCTCTGTTGCTGGATCGGGAATATCGTTTGAATGAGTCGGTGCTGCGGTTTTTGACCGTTAAGATTGACCCGCTGGTCATCAAAAGCGAAGAGCAAAAAGCCAGCGCCAAAGCCGCCGCCGAACGCTCTATCGATGATGAAGAAATTCCGGTGGTGAACGCCTTTGAAGAGACCGTGGCGTAAGCAGCGCCGGTTTGGTTGTAAGAGCCGGACGTGGCGCCAACTCCCGTTGGAAGAAATGCATGTGGTTGAACACCGTTTATGAAAAGGGAGCACGAGGCTATGGCGGATTATAAAATGCCGGATATAAATTCGGTGATGATCGCCGGCAATTTGACCACGGCGCCGTCTTTTCGACGAACGACAAACGGCACGCCGGTGGCGAATTTTTATATTGCTTCCAATCGCCGCTTCAAAGACAACACGGGGCAGTGGCGTGAAAATGTTTGTTACGTCGGCGTCGTGGCGTGGTACAAACTGGCCGAAAGTTGCGCCGAAAATTTGCAAAAAGGCAGCGCCGTGCTGGTGGACGGCGAATTGCAAAGCCGCATTTGGAAAAATGAAGACGGCTCCAGTAAAAACGTCGTTGAAATCAAAGCCCGGCGGATTCAGTTTTTGAACAAACGCCATCCGTCCGGTGAATTGATGCCCGACGCCGTTGAACTGGACGGCGCCGCGCTCGACGAGCCGCACGAGCCGGTGGAGGAAACTCCGGCGGCCGAATCAACCAAAAGCAGCCCCGGCGGCGAGTTCGGCTTCGGCTACGAAAATTTAAAACTTTAATCCATTTCACTGATTGTAACTTTCACATTGCCCCGCGGCGGCGTTTAATGCCGTTCCCGGAGCGCTCCGAAAACGTTACAGCGAATTTTAATTTGGAGTTCCACAATGTTGAGAAAGCGTCGCATCTGTCGCTTTTGCGAAGAAAAAGAATTGTTCGTTGATTATAAGGATGACAAGCGCCTGCTCCGCTTCACCACCGAGCAAGGCAAGATTATCCCCCGCCGCACCTCGGGCACCTGTGCGCGGCATCAGCGCATGCTCACCACTGCCATCAAGCGCGCCCGGCATTTGGCGTTGATTCCTTATATTTCTGAAATCGTCAAATAATAACTGCAAATCAAGTCGATAACTTTTATAAACGGAATGAGCAAATATGAAAGTCATTCTCCGGCAGGATTTTGAAACTCTTGGAGATGCAGGCAAGGTTTTAACCGTCAAGGACGGCTACGCGCGCAACTTCCTGATTCCGCGCGGCATTGCGTATGAAGCCTCCGATCGCGCTTTGCGGATGATTGAGCAGGACAAGCTCCGCCTCAACGCCAAGAAGAATCGCGAGAAAAAGCTGGCGGAAGATTTGAAAACCAAGCTTGACGGCGTGTCCGTCACCGCCACCGTGCAAGTTGGCGAAGAAGATCGCGTCTTCGGCTCCGTGACCACGCAAGACATCGCCGATATGCTGGCCGCCAAAGGTTTTGAAATCGATAAACGCAAAATCCAGCTTGACGAGCCGATCAAAGCGCTGGGCTTCTATGAAGTTCCGGTGAAATTGCACAGCGACGTGCAATCGACCATCAAAGTGTGGGTCGTCAAACAGTAATCAGCGTTTAAAATTCTGCGGTAAACACCAAGCGGGCGAAAAGCCCGCTTGGTGTTTAGATACGGTGGGAGGGGAAATGAGCTTGCCCGGCAAGCATGTGCGAAGTGAAAGCTGATGACAACTTCACCCTTTCTGTTCGTGACCTCGGACTTTTTCACCCCACCAGCATTTTGCCGTCCTCAACAATCTTCTTGCCGTCAATCAGCATATTCGGTTTTTGTAAAATGCCGCGCGCAAAAATTTCTGGAATCTTGCTGCCGCTCGCCTGGCGGCCAATGCCCAGATGCACGGTGCCCATAACTTTTTCGTCTTCACATTCAGAATTTCCCAGCCGCGCTTTTTCATTCAAGCCCACGCCGATTTCGACGATTTGCCGCGCATTGGCGCCCGCGAGCCGCAACCGCCGGCGCAGTTCATTCGCCGCCTTGCCGCCTTTGATCAACGTAATTTTGCCGTCCACGATTTTAAGTTCGATGGGCGAAGCGGCGCTGGAATGGTTGCCGGCGAGATCATCAATGACAATTTCGCCAGCAACGGAGTTTATCACCGGCATCACAAAGGCGCGCCCCAGCGGCAGCGAGGCTAAAAACATTTCCGGCAGAAAAGGAAGCACTTCCGCGTTGCCGCGATTTTGCGTGATTGACATTTTGAGCGCCGCGCCCTCGCCCGTGGTTAGTTGCAACGTGCGGCCGATCGTCAGAATATCGGCCAGCTTGCGGCTGCGATCCCGCAGTTGGCGCGGGTCTGTTTCCAAAGCCGTGGAAATTTCCTCGGCGTCGATCTGCGGAAAAAACACCACGCGCGTCCGGTTTTGCTGCCGCAGCCAATTGATGCTGTCAGCATCCAGTTTGGGAAGAACAATAACGGCAAGCTCGGCGGCTGCGATGGAATGGCGCGCCAAAGCGGAAAGCCGCGGCTCGCCATTGGGCCGCTCCGTCAGCGCCAACGACATCAACTCCACATGCGCCTTCGCCGCGACGCTGTGAAAAGCCAACACCGCATGGGTCTGTTTGATTTCGGACACGAGCAATACCGATTGTCCAGGCTGCAGCTCAAGGCAGTTGAGCAAAATCAGTTTTGCGAGCTTTTCAGTTTTGTTCAAGGGCGTTTTCTTTAGACTGCCAGCAGCCTGCCGGCTTCCATAATCACTTGTCCATCCAGATAAACGGTTGGTTTTAAAATCAAACCATCGAGATGGCTCGGCACCGCCACGGTGCCGCCCATCGAGAGATTATCGCCGAGCGCGAGATGCACCGTGCCCATTACTTTTTCATCTTCCAAAATCACGCCGGTAATTTTCGCCTGATCATTCGTGCCGATGCCCAGTTCCGCAATATTGCGTCCGGCCGCGCCAAGCGGATTAATGATGTCGTTCAACTTCTGCGCCTCGTCGCCGCCGGTTATTTCAACGGCAAGTCCATTTTGCACAACGAGGCGAATTGGTTTTTTAATTTTGCCGATGCCCGCCACCGCGGCCTCGAAAACCACCACGCCCTGTGCGCTGCCTTCGAGCGGCGCAAAATAAGTTTCGCCCGCCGGCAAATTGCCGCCCTCGCCGGCGTTGTGATACAGCCCGGTGTTCGGGATGGCCTTGCGGTCGCCGCGCCAAAGCCGAATATCGGTTCCTGCCGGACTGGTGACCCGGACTTCATTGCCGCTCTCCAACACCGCCGCTAATCGCCGGCTGCGTT
The DNA here is from genome assembly GCA_964631505.1 of uncultured Cytophagia bacterium. Classification (GTDB taxonomy): domain Bacteria; phylum Zhuqueibacterota; class Zhuqueibacteria; order Zhuqueibacterales; family Zhuqueibacteraceae; genus Zhuqueibacter. The sequence goes on along the minus strand of CAZVZZ010000218.1, from coordinate 586 downwards.
CGGCAATCGCATTGTAATCGGCGTTCAAACAGCGAATCATCATGTCGGCGGTGATGCCCGGCAACGTTGCGAGGCGTGCGCCGTGCGCGCAGGCTTCGCGCCGAGCCGCCGTGTGCGTCAAGGACTTGCTCGTCGGGCACAACACCACGCTGCTCGCCGCCATCATCGCCGCCACCGGCGCCGGCGGTTCCTCGCCGTTGCGCAGGCGCGGAATGATTTCCACCAGCATTGCCTCCGTGTTCATCGCTTTCGCCACGCGCCACATCGCCGCGCCGATTTCGCGCGTCGGTTCATCGGTGATCACCAGCACGGTTTCACCCGCTTTCACCGCGAGACACGTCTCCAGCGCCGTGCGCGCCGCGGCTTCAAGCTTCTGGGTTAGCCCCGCGCTTTTTTTTGCCGCACCAATTGCCGGCGCCGCCACCTTCCGGCTTTTTGAAATTTTTTTCTTCGCCCGTAATTGGGAGGCAGCTTTGGGGGCTGATTTTTTTGCAACTTTTATTTTAGCCATAAATCCTCCTTGAAAATGACTCCGTAGTGTCAAAAGTTTTTATCGTAATTTTGGATAAGTTTGCTGAGATTAAGA
>CAZVZZ010000217.1:0-4129 GCA_964631505.1 uncultured Cytophagia bacterium | reverse complement strand
ACGCTCGCCTCAATCCCTCACGCCTTCATTGCCTTCAGCAAATCCGTCACCATGCCCTTCGCATCGCCGAAGAGCATCATGGTTTTTTTGTCGAAAAACAACTCGTTGTCTTCGCCGGCGAAGCCGGAGCCGAGGCTGCGCTTGACGATCATCACCGTGCGGGCGTAATCGACGTTGAGAATCGGCATGCCGTACAGCGGGCTGTCTTTTTTCGTGCGCGCCGCCGGGTTGATCACGTCGTTGGCGCCGATCACCAGCGCCACGTCGGTGTTTTGAAAATCGTCGTTGATCTGATCCATTTCCAACAGCAGATCATACGGCACGTTGGCTTCCGCGAGCAGCACATTCATGTGGCCGGGCATGCGGCCCGCCACCGGATGAATCGCGTAACGCACGTTGACGCCGCGCTCCTGCAGCAATTTCGCGAACTCCTGCAAAACGTGCTGCGCCTGCGCCACCGCGAGGCCGTAACCGGGGACAATGACGACGGATTGCGCGCCGTCGAAAACCAGGGCCGCATCATCGGCGGTGTAACGAATCACCGTGCGCTGCTCGGTTTTAGTTTCGGTGGGTTTGTAATCCGCGCCGACGCCGGCAAACAGCACGTTGCCAAGTGAGCGGTTCATCGCCTTGCACATGATGTCGGTCAAAATAATGCCGGAGGTGCCCACCAAGGTGCCGCTGATGATGAGCACGTCATTTTGCAAAATAAATCCCGTCATCGCGCCGGCGAGGCCGGAGTACGAGTTCATCAGCGAAATCACCACGGGCATGTCCGCGCCGCCGATGGGAATCACGCTGGTCACGCCGAGAATCGCGGAAATAAAAATAACCGGCAGCAGCAAATAGCCGCGCGTCGGATCGATCACAAAAAAAGCGCCGAGCACGAGAACGGCCAGCAGCATCGCCGCGTTGATTTGCTTTTGCATCGGATACAGAATCGGCGCGCTGCGCATGGTCCCCTGCAATTTTGCCGCAGCGATCATGCTGCCGAAAAACGTAACCGTGCCAATCAGCAAACCGAGCACGATGGTGATGAGCACGTCGAGACTCGCGCTCGTAACGGCGCTGCCCATGCGCATGTATTCCGCATACGCGACGAGCGTCGAGGCGCCGCCGCCGAATCCGTTGAGAATGCCGACCATCTCCGGCATCGCGGTCATCTCCACTTTGCGCGCCATCCACACGCCGAGCGCCGTGCCGAGCAACAGGCCCGCGATGATGTACGTGAAATCGATGATCTTCTGATCGGTGAGCGTGACCACGATGGCGATGAGCATGCCGATGGCGCCGTACAAATTGCCGCGGCGCGCGGTTCTGGCCGAGCTCATCATTTTTAAGCCGAGAATAAAAAGCACCGAGGCGATCAGATAACTGAATTTTACGAGTATATGCATAATTTAGCTTCCCTGCTTTCGTTCAGGCCGAGTTTGATCTTTTTTAAACATCTTCAACATCCGGTCGGTGACCAGAAACCCGCCGACCACGTTGATCGTCGCAAACACCACGGCGATCATGCCCAGATAGACGCTGAGACTGCCGTGCCCTTCGCCGGCGGCGATGAGCGAGCCGACGAGCGTGATGCCCGAAATCGCGTTGGAGCCGGACATCAGCGGCGTGTGCAGCAGCGGCGGCACCTTGCTGATGACTTCGATGCCGATAAAAGTGGCCAGAACAAAAACGTAAATTGAAACAATCAATGCGTCGCTCATTTTGCCGTTCCTCCTTGCAGCGCTTTTTTCACCGCTTCATTGACAATCTCGCCCTGATGCGTGAGACAGGCGCCTTTGGTGATTTCATCGTTAAAATCCAATTTGCCGTCCGGCGATTGGTACAAATGCAAAAACAGATTGGTGAGGTTTTTGGAATACATCTGACTCGCATGCACCGGCAGCGTATTCGCCAAATTCACCACGCCGATAACCGTGACGTTGTGCTTGACCACGATTTCATTGGGCACACTGAGCGCGCAGTTGCCGCCCTGGTCCGCGGCGAGATCGACGATCACCGAGCCGGGACGCATGAGCTTCACCATGTCTTCCGTCATCAACAACGGCGCGCGTTTGCCGAACACTTGCGCGGTGGTGATCACCACGTCCATTTTCGGCAGGCGGGCGGCAATGACCTCGCGCTCTTTTAAAAGAAACGCTTCGGATTGCTCTTTGGCATAGCCGCCTTTGGTCTCGACGTTTTCGGTAATTTCCATTTCAATAAAATTCGCGCCGAGGCTTTTGACCTGCTCTTTCACGGCCGGGCGCGGATCAAACGCTTCGACTTTGGCGCCGAGGCGTTTGGCGGTGGCAATCGCCTGCAAACCGGCCACGCCGGCGCCGAGAATCATCACGTTCGCCGGCGGGATGGTGCCGGCGGCCGTCATCAGCAGCGGAAAAAGTTTTCCCAAATGATACGCGGCGACCAGCACCGCTTTGTAGCCGATGATCGTCGAGATCGAGCTGAGCGCATCCATCGTCTGCGCGCGGGTGATGCGCGGCACGTAATCCATCGCGAAGCCGGTAATCTTCCGCGCCGCCAGCTTGCGAACGGCCTCGGGATAAAGATGCGGCTCCATAAATGAAATCAGCGCCGCGCCCTCGGTGAGCAGCTCGGCCTCGTGTACGCCCGCCTGCGGATGCAAGCGCGGCGGCTGAAATTTCAACACCACATTACAAGCCTGATAAAGCTCGCGCCAATCTTTGCAGATGGTCGCGCCTGCGTCTTGATACTCCCGGTCTGCGAATGAAGCCTGCACACCCGCGCCGGTTTCGACGAAAACCTCGTGTTTGCTCTTTTTCAACAATGCAATCATACTCGGCACCACCGCAACACGCTTCTCGCCGTCCAAGACTTCTCGGGGAATTCCTAGTTTCACCTTGAGTCTCCTTACCAAAAGATGTTAAATTTGTTTCAAAAATGACAACTGATAATATAATCAAGAAAAGGCGAGGATACAAAATCTTTATGAAAAAAATCAGCTTGCTTTTCTCGCCGCCGCCTCCTATATTTTTCTTGCTATCATTATATAATAGAAGAGTGGAAAAATGTCGAGTGTTGGGTGTATCGGCGGCGAGGATAAGCGTTATGCGTGTTTTTCAATATAAGCGTGTGCTCGCAATCGCGAGGCGACTGGCGCCGGCAGGCGGCAAGGGCCTCGCCATATTCTCGTCCCGATCTACCGCCGCGGCACAACGGTAGTGAATGCACCACAACAGGTGCATTTTTTATTTTTTCCGAGGAGGTCGGTTTGTTAGAAGATCTAAAAACTCTGGTCGAACTGCAACGGGTCGATAGCGAACTGCTGTCCCTCGAAAAATCCAAAGGCGATTTGCCGAAACGCGTCTTCGAATTGAAGAGCCAGCTCGAGCAAATCGCCGCCTTGCGCCAACAAAAGGCCGACGCGCTGGCAGCGGCGCAAAAAGACCGCCGCACCGCCGAAGGCGCTTTGCAAATGGCCAAAGAGCGCAAGAAGAAATACGACGAGCAGCTTTATGCCGTCCGCAACAACAAAGAATATGACGCCGTCACGGCCGAGATCGAGATGGCCGTGTTCGACATCGACGAGAACGAGACCAAAATTCTCGAGGCGATCGAGCGGGAAGACGGCTTGAAAAAAGAAGTTGCCGAACAGGAGGAAAGGCTGGCCGCGGCGCAAAGCGAGTTTGAGGCGCAACAGACGGTTTTGACCGCGCGTGAAATGGAAACCCGCAGCATGGCCGATACGTTGCAGTCGCAGCGCGACGCGTTAACCGATAAGCTGCGCAAACCGATCTTGAACGCGTATCAGCGCATCCTCAACGGCAAAGACGGACTGGCGGTGGTTGGCGTGGTGCGCGGCTCGTGCGCCGGCTGCTCGACGCGCATTCCGCCACAGCGGGTGATGGAAATCCGCGAGATGAGCCAGGTGCGCTATTGCGAATCCTGCGGACGAATTTTGGTTTGGAGCGATTCAGAGGACGAAATCGCTAATAAGATCGAACCCGTTGTTGTAGCGTGAACGGCACATCTTTTTTTCATTTTTTCTTTTTATCTTTTTTTGTAGGTTGTCCAAAGCAGGCTAGACGGTCGTGTCCCGCGCCAGCGGGGCAAGGAAAGTCCGAACTCCGCAGGGCAGGGCGGTCGCTAACGGCGACGC
>CAZVZZ010000216.1:0-4150 GCA_964631505.1 uncultured Cytophagia bacterium | reverse complement strand
CCTGCTGCGGCGAGAGAATTTTCTTCATCTCCAAATGCGCATTGAGATGCGTGAAGCGCAGCTCGCCTTGCAGCTTGGCGATCTCTCCCACGATGGCGCGGAGTTGAGTTTCGTTAATTTTCTGCGCCGCATACAAGCTGTCGAGCTGCTTTTCTTTGGCAACGATCAACTTGCCCAACCGCACGGCTTCGGCGTGCATTTTGTCATAAGCTTGTTGCGTTTTGGTAAACTGCTCGTGCGACAGCTTCAAGTCCGTCGCCGCATCCAGCACGTGACGCGGGCCGGGATAATGATTCAACTCCGCAGCTTTGGCCAGGCCCATGCCGTGGCCTTCGAGATACATTTTAATATCCGCGGCCGAAAGCGCTTTAATGTCGCGTTGTTCCTGGCCGGCGTACGACGAGGTATTCTTTTGCGCCGAGGCGATAATCGGGAAAAGCAAAACGAAAACAATACCAATGAAATTCCTGTGCATGGTCAATCTTTCATAAAAATACAAAGTCGGACCTTCGTTGAATCGCGAAGGTCCGACTGGGGTTCTCGCATGAGTTAATTCACCGGATTGCCGTCTTTATCCAACACAATCGGATCGCCCAGACCCAACTGCTTGAGACCTTCAAGTTGCGTGGCGGCGTCGCCGACCACGAGATAAATCATTTTATTGGGATCAAGATATTGCTGCGCCAGCGCTTGATGGCGCTCCGCCGTCATTTCCAAAATCGTTTTTTCCTGCTTTTTAATAAAATCAAACGGCAGGTTGTAGGCGGCAATTTGATCGAGCATGCCGCGCAACGCGCCGAGCGTTTCAAAGCGCAACGCGTTCGCCTGGCTCAACGCGCTTTTCGTGAACGCGAGATCCGCTTCCGGCAGGCCCTCGCGATATTTGGCGATTTCGTCCTTGAAAATTTGCACGGATTCTTTGGTCGCGTTCGAGCGCACGCCCGCGGAGGCGACAAACGGCCCCGCGTGTTGCGTGCCGATAAATGTGGAGCGCGCACCGTACGTATAGCCTTTTTGCTCGCGCAGAATCAGATTCAGAATGCCGTTGAAACTGCCGCCGAGCTTGTAGTTCATCACCGTTGCCGCGTAGTAATCAGGATGGGTATAGGGCAACGCCAGATGGCCGACGCGAATTTGTGATTGTTTGGCGCCGGGCACGTCGATAAAATACAACCGCGCTTTTTCTGCCGCCGGCGGCGCGGGATAAGCGGCAAATTTGACTTCTTTCGCCGGCCACTTTTTTTCTAACGGCGTGAAGAGCGCGATGGCCTGCTCTTTGGTAATATTGCCGGCGATGGCGACATGCGAAACCGCAGGCGAATAATTTCGCTCGTAAAAGCTTTGCAAATCCGCGATCGTGATTTTTTCCACCGACGCCGGCGTGCCGAGCGTCGAGCTGGAGAAAATATGGCCGGCGCCGTAAATCAATTTGCGATGCGCGTTTTCCGCAATGACCGCCGGGTCGACGCCGCGGCGGTTGATGGTTTCGATACTTTCCTGTTTGAGCCGGACAAATTCTTTTTCGTCCCAGCGCGGCTGCAGCAGGATTTCCTCAAACAACGCGTAGGTGCCGCCGGCCTTCGCCGCCAGGGTATTCGCCTGGATGACGATGTTTTCATCGCTCGCAAACATATTGATCGTAGCGCCAAGATCGTCAATCGCCTCTTCCAGCTCGGCCGGCGTTTTGTTTTTGGTGCCCTCCATCATCACCCGAGCCACCAAATTGGCCGCGCCGGCCTTATCCGGTGCATCCAAATAATGGCCGCCGTTCAGCGTGAGCGCAAACTGCACCAGCGGCAGTTCATTGTGCTCGATGCCGTAAAGACGCAAACCGTTCTTCAACGTATGCGTCCAGATTTTCGGCAGGGCGAGGGTTGGCGAGGGGCCTTTGGGCGGCTCAATACTGCGGTCAAAACTCGATGGGAGTTTCGCCGGCACCGTCTTGGCGGCCTCGGCAGTTTTGCTGACGCCCGCCTTGGTGATGGATTCTTCCACCACCGGAAAACGCTCGGAATTTTCGGCAATCAAATTGATCTTGCCCTTGGGCACAAAACTGGTCAGCACAAAATTTTTATTTTTGAGATACTGGTTGTAAACCCGCCAAATGTCTTCCTTCGTCACACTCAATGCGTTTTGAATGTCTTGGGCAATGAAATCCGGTGAACCGGCAAACTCGTTATACGTGGCTAATTGCTGCGCCTTGTTCAAAACGCTGGCAATGCCGTTATAAAAATTGGTTTCGAGGCGGGCTTTGGTGCGCGCCAAATCTTTGTCGGTAAAACCGTCTTTCTCAAATTTGCCCATCGCCTCCTGAATGGCCTTCTCCACTTCGGTGAGGTTTTTATCGGGAAACGCGCGCACGCGAATCATGAAAGTTCCGGCCATCTCCAGGCTGCTTTGAAAGGCCATCACCGAAGGCGCGAGCTTCTTTTCTTCCACAACGACTTGGTAAAGCGGCGCGCGTTTGCCGTCGGCAAATAAATCGGCGAGCAGGGCCAACGCATACGCATCTTTATTGAAACGTTGCACCGTCGGAAAAACCATGCTCAATTCCGGCGAGCGCGCAAAATTGTCCTCGTGGAACGCGCGCTTGGTTTTATCCAACGTGACCAGCATCGGCCTGGGATCGGGCACCGGCGCCGGCGATTTCAGCTCGCCAAAATATTTTTCCACCCATTTCCTGGTCTGCGTGGGATCATAATCGCCCGCAATCACCAGCGTGGCGTTATTGGGGCCGTACCACTTCTGAAAAAATTTGCTCACATCCTCAACCGTGGCGTTGGCGAGATCTTCCAGTGAGCCGATGACTTGCCAATTGTACGGATGCTCTTCCGGATAAATCAGTTTGTTGATGACGTAGCTCGTGTGGCCATACGGCGCATTATCGACGCCCTGGCGCTTCTCGTTCTGCACCACGTCCTGCTGGTTGACAAAAGCTTCCTGCGTCACTGCCGGCAGCAAATAACCCATACGGTCGGCTTCGAGCCACAAACTCATTTCGAGCGCGTTCTTCGGGACGGTCTCGAAGTAAACGGTGCGATCGAACGAGGTTGTGCCGTTGAGCGTGCCGCCGGCCGCTTGAATTTTTTTGAAAAATTGATCCTGCCCCACGTGCTGCGATTCCTGAAACAGCATGTGCTCGAACAAATGCGCGAAACCGGTGCGGCCTTTTTCCTCGCGATTGGAGCCGACGTGATAGAAAACGGCGACCGCCACGATCGGATCGGATTTGTCCGCGTGCAGAATGACTTCCAGGCCGTTTTTGAGTTTGTACTTCTCGTAATCGATTTTGAGCGTCGGCTTGTCGCCGGCCAACAAGCCGGCAAAAACAAACAATGTCGCAACGATTACGGCCAACAGTTTGTTAAATCGCATAACGTCCCTTTCATGGTTAAAATGGTTTGACTCAATCAGCATACTTCATCGTTAATTTGGACGAAGCCGCTTTGTCAACGATCACGAAAGCGTAACGATGCATCTGCACGATGGTCGCCGGGCATTTCGCGGTGATCGGGCCTTCGCAGGTTGCCGCAATCGCCTCGGCTTTGCCGGCGCCGCTGGCGAGCAGCAACAATTTCTTCGCGTCCATGATCGTGCCGACGCCCATCGTAATCGCGTATTTCGGCACTTCGTCCGGATTTTTAAAGAACCGCGCATTCGCCTCGCGCGTTGTGCCGGTCAGCGTTTTGATGCGCGTGCGCGAGCCGAGCGACGACCCAGGCTCGTTGAACGCGATGTGCCCGTTCGCGCCGATGCCGAGAATTTGCAAATCGATGCCGCCGGCTTTCACGATCTGCTCTTCGTACCACTCGCAAAATGCGCCAATATCCTGCGCCATGCCCATCGGAATGTGCACGAAGCGGCGGTCCACGTTGATATGCTTGAACAAATTCTCCCACATGAAATAGTGATAGCTCTGATCGTGCTCCGGCGGCAAACCGACGTATTCATCCAAATTAAATGTGGTGATCTTGGAAAAATCCAGGCCCTCGTATTGATGCATGCGAATCAGCTCTTTGTACATGCCCAGCGGCGTGCTGCCGGTCGCAAAGCCGAGCACGCAATTGGGTTTCTTGCGCACCAATTCCGCCACGATGCGCGCCCCTTCCTTGCTCATTTCGTCAACATTCTCTTTGATGTAAACTAACAT
>CAZVZZ010000215.1:0-4185 GCA_964631505.1 uncultured Cytophagia bacterium | reverse complement strand
CCGTTGAGGATTTCAAGCGTGAGATTGTGGCCGCGGTTCGCCGCTGGCGATACGATGCGATAACCCAGGGACAAGTTAAAGTTGTTTATCCGATCATCTTCATCAAAACCAGTTAAGCAGTCAGTTGCACGGAGCGTTGCATGGAGCTGAATTTTTGGGAAACGGTTCGCACCAGCCCGACGTTCATCATTCTGTTTCTCTGCTCGCTCGTCACGATCACCTTCATTATCGAGCGGTGGCTTTATTTTCGGCGCACGCAAGTGAATGCCGAAATTTTTATTCATACGTTGAATAAAAAAGTTCGCGAAGGCGGCACAAAAGCAGGCATCGAGTATTGCCAGCGCTCGCCCACGCCGTTGGCGGCAGTGGCGCGGCTGGGTTTGCAAAATTTTTCGCTCGGCGCCAAAAACGTTTCCGAGCTGATGGAAGCGGCGGCGCTCGAAGAAAAAATGAAAATGGAGCGTTACCTCAGCATTCTCGGCACGCTCGGCAACATCGCGCCGTTTATCGGCCTGTTCGGCACGGTCGTCGGCATTATTCGCGCGTTCAGTGATTTGGCGGTGTCCGGCTCCGGCGGTCCGTCGGTGGTTGCTGCCGGTATTGCGGAAGCCTTGATCACCACGGCGGCGAGCTTGGTCGTCGCCATTCCGGCGGTAATCGCCTACAATTTTTATTTGCGCCGCGTTAGCACGGTGATGATGGAAATTGAAGCGGCGACGAAAAAGCTGCGCGTGATTTTAGGCATTGCGCAATAAATGCAAAGGGCAAGTCTGGTTCAATAAGCTTTGCGCTACGTGATGTTATGAAAAGCAAATTTCAAGACACGGAAACCGGACTCACGGAAATTAATCTAACGTCGCTGATCGACGTATCGCTGGTGTTGGTGCTGATCTTTATGGTCATGACGCCGATGGTGCTGCAATCGACGATCACGGTGTTGGCGCCGAACGTGAGCAATGCCGCCGGCGGCGAAAAGCAAACCGAGCTGCGTGCGGAAGTATATCTAAAAAATACGGGCGAAATTTTGATCAACGGTGTGCCGGTCGCCGGCACAGCGGTGACGGATAGTCTGCGCGTGCTCTTGAATAAAGCGCAGAAAAAGTTGGCGGTGGTGAGCGCTGACGAAGACGTGCGGCACGAGGTGGTGGTGGCGGCGCTGGACGCGGCGCGACAAGCCGGCGCGAAAGAATTGTCGATTGTCAAGCGACGACGCAAAACGTAAGAAATATAACACGGATTTGATCGATAAACACAGATAGGGAAATCGCTTTATCTGTGTTTTCTTTTGACAGCAGGCGCGTATGCAATCCAACCACTCTCCCGGAAAAATCATCAGCAGCCTGCAACTTGCGCCATTGGTGGATGTTTCGCTGGTGCTGGTGATCATTTTTATGGTGACGGCGCCGATTCTCGACACCCCCGGCTCGATGCAAGTGGATTTGCCGAAAGCCGCGACGATTGAAGCCAACTCCGAAGATAATCTCACCATCACGCTAACTCCCACCGGCCAGATTTCCTTAAACGAAAAAGCGCTGACGCTGCGCGAATTGGAACCGGCGTTGCGTGAGAAAGTGGGAAAGTATCCCAATCGCTTGGTGCTCATTCGCGCCGATAAGCAGGTAACCCATCAAAAGGTTTTAGAGTTGTTGGGCGTGGCGAAAAAGAGCGGCGCGAAAAAAATTGCCATTGCCACCGTGCAGCGGCCACGCCAGTAAACGAAAACAACATGGTGAAAACGCAATCGACAACCTCAACGCGTCCGAGCGGCGCCGGAGCGCCGGCAAATTGGATGGGCGATCAGCCGTCACACCGTTTTCGCACGGCGATTCTGGGATCGTTGCTGGTGCATATTGTGTTGTTTAGTTTATGGTGGTCGTCGGCGCTGATTAACCCGCCAGAAATTTTGGAAATTCGTGAGGTCAGTTTCGTCGATGAAAACGAAATTCCGGTGGAAAAAGAGGAGCCGGAGGTGCCGATCGGCAATGGCAAGTCGAGAACGTTAACGATTCCCGGCGGCACGACGGATGACGATGAAGCGCCGGCGCCCAGCGTTTCAACCGTTTCCGGAAATGAGGCGGCGGAAAATCAGAATGGCGTCTTGAACGCCGAGCGCGGGGAACAGGAAACCAACGTGAATAAGATCGGCGTTTTAGGATTGTTGGACGGCGTGGCGGAAAACAGCGACGGCGCGAACGATCTCGCTTTGAATATGCAAGCCGCGGATAATGCCGTCGCCGGCTTAAAAATGAATCGCTCACTGACGGTGGGCAAAGGCAACAATCCACGCGGCCAGGAAGTGGAGGGCGCGTTGCAGGCCACGAGCCGCGACGGCAAGGGCATCGACGATCTGCTGGCGATTGACGCGAGCGAAGGCATTGCGCTGAAGAAGGGCGCGCGCGTGCAATTTGCGGGCTTCGGCGGAACCGGCGGCACCGGCGGCGCTTATGGGGCGCGTTCCGCTGCTTCACTGTATTCGGTGTTGAATCGCAATCTCGGCCGCTTGCAATACATTTACGAAAAATATTTGCAGCAGAATCCCCGCATTGGCGGCAAAATCGAAGTGGAAGTGATCATTCGCTCGGATGGCACGGTTTCCAAGGTCACTTTTCTTTCTTCTGAAATTCCCCTGCAACCGTTTTTGGACGAATTGGCCGTGGCGATCAAACGTTGGCGTTTTGAGGTGATTGACGAAGGCCGCGTGCGCGTGGTGTATCCGCTGGTGTTTATTAAAGTGGGGTAAAGGCGACGGTAGTTAAACAAAATAAAATTTCATCCACAGAAATGAAATCCCACGAAAAAATTCAGACAGCTCGCGGTCAATTTTTTGAAGGCGGGTAACATGAGCATCAGCGACAAGAAAACAGAGAGCCACGTTTGATCGAAGGAGAAGCTCGCAAACACTACCAAACGAAATTCAAACTACGGTTTGCGTGTCGGCTCGTTAAGCGTTTTTGATTTGGAGACACTTATGCGTCTTGCGTTCCCAGTGAAATTGTGCCTCGTTTCATTAGATATGCGACAATAACACCAACGATCAACCCGATCAAATATCCATAAGGTAATCCTACTGCCATAAGCCCAACTAACGCGATAATTGTCAAATCGCTTTTTGAAGACGACATATCTTTGATTAACAATATCAAAGACAATCCTTCAAACAACAAAATAATTCCCAATACGGGCAATGGAAAAACGTGCACAAAGGCGTCAAACGCCTTGCCGAAAAATAAACCGATGAACACGTAAAGCGCGCCTTCGATAATAACAGAGCCGCCTGTGCGCGCGCCAAAGGCATAATGCCCTGCCATGCCACCCGAACCATGACAAGTGGGAATGCCACCGAAAAATGGATTGACCAAATTCATCAATGAATAAGTGAAGCTAATCTGCTTTACGGTGAGCGGGCGGTTTGGAAATAAGTCATTGGCAATTTGACGAGTGGCAAGAATAGAATTCCCCAAAGACAAAGGTATTTGCGGCAACGCCAGCAAAAAAAATCCCGTGACAATATCCTGCCATTGTGGAACATGAAATTGGGGAAGATTGAAGCCAAAGCCCTGGGTGATTGACGAAATTTGAAGTTTGAAAGCAAAGGCATAAAATATCCCGACAATGACCAGAAAAAGGGCGGCGGGATACTTTCTATTCCCGAGAAAAATAATCGCCAGAATAAAGGCGATACCTGCCAGCCAATATCCTGACACGCCATCAGATTGCACATATTCTTTTAGCGCCAGTGTCGCCAATTGCAACCCGAGACCGAATTGAATGCCACGAATGACGCTTTTAGGAACGACCCGAGCAAGCCAATCAATCAAGCCGGTAATGGACAATACAAACATGGTCACGCCGATGGCTAACCCTGCGCCATACAAAACCGAGCCGCTTACTTTTTGGGCGATCACGATTGCCGCCATTGCTTTAAGCGGTTGCACGGGCATGGGTATTCGATAACGCAATCCAGTAAGGATTTGCATAACTCCGAACAAGATTAACACGCTGGTTGCGTCAAGGTTGGCGGCTAACGAAATACCTACAACTAGCGGAAGGTCTGTTCCAATATCACCAAAAGCACCCGCTAATTCATTTCGGTCAAATCGATTGGAAGGGAGTTTCATTTTCTTCCTTTAGTGAACCAGCCAAAATGTTTAGAATAAGCGGTGTTCAAAATTTTTTTGTTTGTAA
>CAZVZZ010000214.1:0-4195 GCA_964631505.1 uncultured Cytophagia bacterium | reverse complement strand
CATTTAACCGCCTTTCAGCCGGTCAATGATAATATCTCTTGCCACAGCGCCGACCATGCAATCGACAACCCGGCCATTTTTGAAAAGGAGAAGAGTTGGCAAAGAACGAATATTGAACTGGGCGGTGACGCGCGCATTGCGGTCAACGTCCAACCTCCCAATCTTCACTTTTCCTGCAAAGTCTGCAGCAAGCTGCTCGATAATCGGCGCGATGATATGGCACGGGCCGCACCAATCCGCCGAAAAATCCACCAGAACCGGTTGGTCGCTTTCCAAAACTTCGTGATGGAAATTGTCGTCCGTCAACGTCATGCAAGCATGTTTCACGTTCATGGTACAAACTCCTCTACTGGCTCGTCACCGCCTTTTCAGGCCGCTGCATCAATTGGTCAAACCGATCGCGTTGCGCACGAAATCCAGCTCCCACTTGGCGTCCAGAGAATAACGGCCGGCGCCGGCGAAGAACAAGATCAGCGCGACGCCGATCAGCACGAGATTATATTCGAATCCTTCGTGTCCGGACGGAAGCTGGCCGAAATAATTCATGAAGAATCCATCTTTCGCATGTGACAGATAAATGGCCGCCAGCATTTGCGCGATAACGATGAGCGCAACCAGCCCGGTTGATGCGCCGAAGAGCAGAAGAATGCTGGCGACGAATTCCGCAAAGACGCCAATGTAAGCCAGCATAACCGGAGCTCCCAGCGTTTTTTGAAAGTAGCCCGCCGTGCCGCTGATGCCATAGCCTCCGAACCAGCCGAAGACTTTTTGGGCGCCATGCGCGAAGAGCACGACGCCGAGTGTGAGCCGCGCGATGAGCAGGGCAACTGAAATCAGATTGTGGTTCATAAGGTCTCCTTAAAAAATTGCGTTGTAAATGCGTCGGCAAAGCTTGCTGGTTATTTAGTCTGTTGCAAGATTTGCTTCCACCGCTTGCTATCACAAACCTAATGCCAGCGGCAGAGGGTGTGAAGGCAAAGGAGTTATGGCGTTGATAAAAAAAGAGTTGTTGGAAGGCGGAACCGACGAGGTTTTACTGCGGAAGAAAAAATACGACGCGAAATATCGCGGGGGCGTGAAATATCACGGCGAAGGTTTTTTGATTCCCAGCTTTTGCATGCGGGAGCGGAGTGTGCTGGCGTTCAATTGCAAGCGTTCGGCGGCGCTGTTGGCGCCGGAGATTCTCCAATTGGTTTCTGTAAGCACGCGCAGGAGGTGATTACGTTCGACTTCCTCCATCGAGCCGGCAGCGGCCATTTCTGATTTTGCATTTTGGTTGGCGACGAAATGTTCATCTATTGCCAGCACCTCGCCCGAGGTTAGAATGACGGCGCGCTCAATCACATTTTCCAATTCTCGTACATTGCCAGGCCACGCGTAAGCCTGGAACGCATTCATCGTTTCCGGCGGAATCGTTGCGATCTGTTTGCCCATCTTTTGGTTGAAGGTTTTGACGAAGTGCGTGACGAGCAGCGGGATGTCCTCTTGGCGCCGGCGCAGCGGCGGCAGCACGATGGGAAAAACTTGCAGGCGATAAAAAAGATCTTCGCGAAATTTTCCTGCTTTTGCCATTTTCTCCAAATCACGGTTGGTGGCGGCGATGACTCGCACCTTGACCTTCAGCGTTTGCGTGCCGCCGACGCGCTCGAACTCACCTTCCTGCAAAACGCGCAGCAGCTTTGCCTGCAGTTCCGGCTGCATGTCACCAATTTCGTCCAAAAAAATCGTGCCGCCGTCGGCCAGCTCAAAACGGCCGGCCTTGCGCGCGAGGGCGCCGGTGAACGCGCCTTTTTCATGGCCGAACAGCTCGCTTTCAATCAACGCCGCCGGCAGCGCCGCGCAATTGATTTTAACCAGCGGCCGTTCCCGGCGCGGGCTGAGATTGTGTACGGCCCGCGCGATCAATTCCTTGCCGGTGCCGGTTTCGCCCAAAATAAGAACGGTGGCGTCGGTGGCCGCGACTTGCTCGATCTTGCGCAATTCTTTTTTCATGAGATCGCTGCGCGTGACGATCTCCGCAAAATTGTGCTCGAGATTGATCTCTTCCTGCAGATAAATATTTTCGGCCAACAAGCGATTCTTGAGCCGTTCCACTTCGGTGAGTGCTTCCCGCAGCGCCGCATTGGCCTGCGCCAGCTCGGCGGTACGCTCGGCGACCCGGCGTTCCAGCGTTTCGTTGGCCTCGCGCAGCGCTTGTTCGGCGCGCTTGCGCGCGGTGATGTCACGCACCAGATCGAGATTGAACCGCCGCCCGCCGACCTCGAAATTTCCCACGCGAATCTCAACTGGAAAACGGCTGCCATCCCGGCGTTGGAGATGGCTTTCAAAAGTTTGCGGATTTCCCGGCTGCAGTTCATTGATAACTTTTCGCACCGTTTCGGGTGTCCATTTTTCGGGGTTCAACGCCCAAACAAACATGTTGAGCAATTCCTGGCGGGAATATCCGAGGCTGTCGCAAGCAAGCTGATTGACGTCAACAATTTTGCCGTGTTCGTCGGACACAAAAATGGCATCTCCGGCGGTCTCAAAAAGCTCCCGATACCGCCCTTCACTTTCATGCAACGCGTCCCTGGCGCGCAGCAGCTCGGTGCTTTGCTGAAAAGCACTCTGCGGGCTGGGAGTTTTGGCGAGATCGAAGATGGCGGCCGATTCTGGGGAATAAGAATTTTGACGCACGGGATGGAAACCTCACGGAAATGAGAAAGTGAATCGAAAATTTCGCTCACGGAATGGAACGCTCACGGAAATTTTTTTTGAAGCTTTTTCGCGTGCTGTTTTTATTCCGGGAACGACTATTTTTTGGTTTTGATAAACGTATCACTTGTCGGCATTTTTTCCAACGCATATTCAATCGCCTGCTCCAACGCCATTTTTTTTCCCGCTTCATATTCAGCAGTGAAAATTTCTTCACCCAGTGCATTGCGAAGCGCCGAAACCTCCCGGTCGAAGCGCGCGCAGACGTAGGCCGGCAACGGTGCGCCCGTGGAAAGATGCAGCGCCTCTGCGGCGGCGAAGAGACGAACGGCACGAATCGGATTTGCCGTGACGCGTGACCATCTGCCGAAGCCGAGCAACGCATGCGCAAGGCCGAGCTTATTGCCGGTGGCGGTTGAGAGATGTAAACTCTCTTTGTAACAAGCCAAGGCACAATCTGCATCATTTTTTTCCAGCTTCATGTGGCCGCGGAAGTTGAGCACGTAGGCCATGCCCCATTTATTTTCCAGCGAGCGATACAACGATAGACTCTCTTCGAGTAACTCCTCCGCCAACGCGCTGTTTCCCTGCTCGTGCGCGACAATGCCGGAGGTGTAACAATAAATCGCCAGGCCCCATTTGCTGCCCACTTCTTTGATGAACGGCGCGCTCTTTTCGAGCAACTCGCGCGCCCGCTCGAAATCGCCGTGCACAATGGCGGCGTTGCTGCGATAACTCAACGCGATGGCCATGAGTTGTTTGTCATCCAAAGCTTGTAAGCGGTGATAAGCCTCTTCCTGCAAAGCCGTCGCTTTTTCGTAGCGGCTTCTCATCCCCTCAATCCATCCGAGCGCGGTTTGCACGAAAGCGATGCCGCGCTCATCGCCGATTTCGCGACGAAGACTCAAAGCGTTTTCATGCAGCGACCACGCGGTGGTGAAATCGCCTTGCAAGCATGCGGCCCAGCCGAGATTGTTGAGCGAAACGGCAATGCCGCGTTTTTCGTTCAATTCGTGATACAAGATGAGGCTCTCGGCCCCAAGTTCGCGCGCTTTTTCAAACTCACAACGCATCACGGCCAGCCAGCTCAGGTTGTTGATGGTTGCCGCCGCGGCTTTCTTATCGCCAAGCTCCTGCCAAATAGCGAGGCTTTCATTGAGAAACTGCTGCGAAGTGGCGTAGTCGCCCAACTCATGAATGATCGTGGCTGTGCCGTTCAAAACTTTGGCGCGTTCGCGCGTGCGTGGGGCGGAAGCCGGAAGCGCCAACAGCGCGGTCAGCCGCTCACGGCCTTCGAGCATGTGGCCGCGCACCAGCCAGAATCGCCACAGCGCACCGCCGAGTCGCAGGCCGTGTTCGGCCTCGCCGGATTCTTCCACCCACTTGAAGACGACGCGGAAATTGTCATGCTCGCGTTCGAGTTTCGCCAACCAAAGTTTTTGTTGCGGCCCGGTCAACTCGGGTTCGGCCTGCAACGCCAGCTTTAGAAAAAAATCCGCGT